>CANDMH010000102.1 GCA_947385785.1 uncultured Lachnospiraceae bacterium | reverse complement strand
CCATTCTTATGGCTGCCGCTGCTTCTCCGCCGCATGGGGCTGGGAATACAGGCATGCTGCAAGATATCCGTCTTCTGTATTAATCTGGGATGCCTTGCGACCTCTCTGTTCTGCTTTTCGAAAGTGGCCGGAAACTGCTATGCGGGCTTTGCCGGAAGCTTCTGCTACTGCTTTTCCGTATATTACGTCTATATCAATATGGTGAGAGGTTCTCTGGGGGAAATGACCGCCTTTGTCTTCCTGCCCCTTTACGGACTTGGTCTCTGGCAGCTCTATACATGGGCTCCCGACAGGAAGGGCTACTGGAAAAGCGGTATTCCTCTCGGCATCGGTCTGTCAGGCCTGTGGCTCTCCTGTATTCCTGTCGCGTTTATTATCAGCGGTCTTACCCTGCTGGCTGCGCTCCTTCTGGCTCCCAGGACCTTGCGCAGGCGGACTTTCGCTGTGCTTGCCCTCTCTGCCTGCGCGGCGGCGGTGCTGACGGCCGGCCTTACCGTTCCCTATGCGAAAAAGATGCTATCAGGAAATCTCTATGCGGATACAGCCACAGGCAACAGTTTTGCGGCCAGAGCGCTGCTTCCGTCACAGCTGTTCATGCCCTTCCACGGTAACAGCAACTATGATTATGAACCTCAGGATCACAGCGGGCATATCGGGCTGGGACTTCCTTTCCTGCTGCTCATTATGCTGTGGACCATGGAAACATTCCTGGGAAAAAGGAAAGTCGACAGCTGCGTATGGCGGCAAATCTGCTTTTTGACAGGGTTATGTGTATTTTCCGCATTATTATGCACCACCGCCTTCCCCTGGCGGCTGCTGACACAGATCGGCTGGCCGCTCAGAATGCTTGCAGAGCATATCGGGTATCCATGGCGGTTTCTGGCGCCCGCAGTCTTATCCGGAAGCATGGCGGTGGCTCTGTACGGCGGAAGGATCTGGAAAACGGGAAAAAAAGCCATGGCATCCTTTCTGCTGGTTGTGACGGTCTGCAATGTTTTATCAGGCATCTATCTGATGAACTCCCTGCTGTACACCACAGAGCCGAATCCCTCCTATGTAGCGGAAACACGCTGTCAGGAAGCGGAATTTATCTTCTATATCAGCGAATAAGGAATTTGCCATTCCTAAGGAAGTAGCTACTGATAACCGCTACAGGTTTATAGCTATTTTTATTGTATTTGCGGGCTTTTGCCTAATGAAATTGTAGCAGTTATTTTCCGACAGTTCATAAAAAATCGTTTGTGGGAAGTATCTGCGGGAAACGTCCGTGGGAATCATCTGTGGGAAGTGTCGAAATATGGCGAAGCAGGGAGGCATAGCGAAAATGACAGTGAAAGAAATCCTGAAAAACAGAAAGGTTTGTATCCTGCTGGCTGCGCAGCTGCTGTGCCTTCTGGCTGTTCTCCTGTCCTTCTTCCGGCCCTTGCCCGTGCTCTCACCTCAGCTCGGAGAGCCGTTTCATCTGGATGCGGGGACTTATACCTTAAGGCTCTCCTATACCGCCTCCCTGGAGAGCAACAGCTTTGCCCTGGAGGATGCTGGAGACGGCACCCGGGCTATCCTGTTTGGCGGCGTGGTTCTCAGTACTGGGGATAATACCGAGGACTGCGAGCTCTGGGTATTAAGGGATACCGACACTGCCGTCGCCTCTCTTGCCGCAGGCGAAGATGCGGATTTCCTGCTTCATGAATTCCGTATCACCGGCAATCATGCTGACAGCCGTATCCTTTTGTTTCTGCTGCTGGCCGTGTCAGGCGCCGTGAACCTCCTTGTCCTGGTATGGCTGTATGACCAAAAGCACCCCATTCCTGTGCAGAAAAAATGTGTCTGGGCCGTTCTGTTCCTGGCCTGGCTGTTCTCCAGCCTTCCCTGCATGGTGGATTATAATCTGTGGGGTGATGACTGGGGCTTCCATCTTCTCAGGGTGGAAGGACTGATCAGCGGACTTGCGGACGGACAGTTCCCGGTACGGATTCAGGGTAACTGGCTGCGGGGCTATGGCTATGCGGTGTCCGTTTTTTACAGCGACCTGTTCCTTGTCATTCCCATGCTCTTTCGTTTGATCGGATTCCCGGTACTCACGTCCTGGAATCTGTTTCTGGCTGTCATCAATGGCGCCACCCTCCTGATTGCCTGGCAGTGCTTCAGGAGATGCTTCCGCAATGAGACCGCCGGCGCGGCAGCGGCAGTGCTTTATACCCTGAGCGCTTATCGTCTGTACAATCTCTACTCCAGAGCCGCCATGGGAGAGGTGATCGCCATGGCCTTTCTGCCTTTGATTTTCTATGGATTCTACCGAATCTTCACGGAGGACTGTACCGGACCGGATTATCCCGGCGTCTGGCGGGTTCCGGCGCTCGGATTGACTGGTGTAATACAATCCCATGTGATCACCTGCGAAATGCTGGCTGTCTGCATTGCCATTCTGTGCCTTGTACTGATCCGAAAAATACTGCAAAAGCAGCGTTTTCTGGAATTATGCAAAGCAGCGGGAATGACATTGCTTTTGAACCTGTGGTATCTGCTCCCCTTTGCGGATTATATGCTGACAGGAAAATTCAATGTAGGCCATGCCGAAACCATGACCATTAAATCCGCCCATGACTGGGCGGTCTGGCCCACCCATGCTCTGTTCCTGTTCTACGGCGGCGGCACCCGGGGCAATGTGAGTGTCGGTATGAACTGGACCGGCACCTACTCCATCGGGGCAGCTCTGCTTGCGGCATGTCTGATCTGGGCGTACCTGGAATTTACGGGAGATATGCGGGGCAGCCGTTTCCGGTGGAAGCATTTAGGACGGCTGATGTTTGGTTTCACCGTCTTCTTCCTGCTGATCATCACCCGGTATTTCCCCTGGGACAGACTGCAGGCCATGGGGGGAATCGTGGAAACTTTGGTCTTAAGCCTGCAGTTTCCCTACCGATTCCTGTCGCTGGCATGTCTGACTGCAGCTGTGCTGGCCGGCCTTATTCTGATGTACACAAAGGAAAATACCCCTTCCCTTTTCCGTATCCTTACGGCGCTGTTTCTGGGAATCGCCCTGTTTTTCAGTTCCTACCAGCTGAACCAGATGATGGTCACCCATGGCCTTGCGAGAGTATATAACAAGCAGTCTATGGGAAGTATCTATGTAAGCAACGGAGAATACCTGCCCTACGAAGCGGATATCTCGCTGATGCAGCCGGATGTGGTGACCGTGGATGAAAATACGCAGGTGGAATCCTATGAAAAGGGACAGTATACCCTGCGAACCACCGTCAGCGTGACCAACGGCGGAAAAGAAGGCTATGTGGAGCTGCCGCTCCTCTATTATAAAGACTATGACGCAAAGGTGAAAGAAACCGGCCTGCACCTGCCTGTCACGGAAGGAAGCAACAGCGTAGTACGCGTGAAAATACCGGAAGGGCTGTCCGGAACGATACAGGTATGGTTCCATGAGCCATGGTACTGGCGGGCCGCGGAACTGATAAGCGCCCTGGCTGTTCTGTACATGGCAGCCAGACAGATTCGTCCGGGAAAACATCTCGTCAGGAATTATGCAGAAACAGCTTGTGATTTGCAGCAAATATAAACTGACAACCATGCAATAAAGCAGCCAGGAATCTCACAGGTTATTTCGAAACTGTTCCTGAAGAAACAGGGAGGAACCTTATGAAAAGTCTTGGATCCAAAAGAATTTTCCATATCTGCATTTTCATGGAGCTGCTCCTGCTGCTGTTATGTACGGCAATCGCCCTCTTCCGTGAAAATAAAGTATACACCTTCAGTTCAGCCGATTTCGTCAGGGACGGAGGATACTTAAAGAGCGTTCCCATTGAGCTGCCCCGCGGCGTTTACCGGGTGGCTCTGGAATATACCTGCGAAGGCACCATGCGGCATTTCTGCACGGTGGAGAGCCCCGATGACCCGGAAGGACTCTTATGCAGCGGCGAGCATCTCAGTGACACGCAGGGAATCACGGATTTTGACCTCTGGATAAAAGCCGGCGGCGCCACTGCCCTGGTGCGCATCCTGTGCGGGGAAGGCCCGCTCTCTGTCCAGGGGCTTTCCATCCGTCAGACCAGCCGGGATATGAGCAGGATGATCTGCCTGCTTCTGGCTGTGTTCCTGTTGGCGGACGGATTATACCTGTACCGTCTGCGGGGGCAGAAATCCGGAGAATCCCGGCTGATTTTCCGGGGGCTGTGCGCAATGATTGCCTGCAGCAGCATGCCGCTCCTTGTCCGCTCTATATATCCCGGCTCGGATATTACCTATCACCTGCTGCGCATCGGCAATATCAAAGACGGGCTTCTGGACGGTCAGTTTCCGGTGCGTATCGATCCGTCCTGGTTATATGGGCATGGCTACGCCTCCTCCGTGTGCTACGGGGATATTTTTCTGTATCTGCCTGCAGTTCTCCGGATTCTGGGCTTTACCCTGCAGGAGAGCTATGCCTGCTTTCTCTTTCTGCTCAACGCAGCCACCTGCCTGATTTCCTATTACAGCTTCAGGCGCGTATTTGGAGATGAAAAGATCGGCCTGCTGTGCAGTGCAGCCTATACGCTGTCCGTTTACAGACTGTTTAAAATGTACAGCTGGGGCGCCCTTGGCGAAGCCCAGAGCATCGTCTTCCTGCCCCTGATTTTCTGTGCGGTATACCTTATTTTTACCGGAGATCCCAAAGACAGAGCGTATGGACGCCTGTGGATTCCTCTGGGATTCGGTTTCGCCGGTATTATTCAATGCCATATACTCACCGTGGAGCTCTGTGTCCTCTTCCTGGCGGCTGCATGCCTGGTACTGTGGAAACGCCTGTTCCGCCCGGGAACGCTTCTTGTGTTTGTAAAGGGCGTACTGTGGACCACCGCTCTCAGCGCCTGGTTTGTGATTCCCTTCCTGGACTATTATCTCAATGTGGATATGGTAATCCACCATGTCTCCGCGCGCACAATTCAGGAAGCGGGCCTGTATCCTGCCAATCTTCTGTTCGCCTTTTTTCTGAGAGGCTCCTCAAGAGATTTTGTGGCATCCGGGATGCGGGATATGGAAGCCCTGGGAATCGGCCTGCCGCTGACCGCTGCTGCCATGAGCCTTCTGTTCCTCTGGTTCTTCGGGTATATGAAACAAAAATCGGGGCTGATTTCCGCCGCAAAGCTGGCGGTGATTTTCGCGGTTTTCTCCATGCTCATGAGCCTTTCCTGCTTTCCCTGGACCCGAATCCAGTTTTTGAACGGCATAACGGAAAAGCTGGTGTCAAGCATTCAGTACCCGAACCGCTTTCTGATGATCGGCACTTTGCTGCTCACTTTTATTCTGGGTGTCTGCACCGTGGTTGTGAAGGATGTCTTCGGCCAAAAGGCCCGGGTTGGGACCATGGCTGTATTCTGCGTACTGATACTGGTAACTGCGTTTTTCTACCAGAGCAGCATTGTCCGGGACGGAGGCACCCTGTTCCTGTATGATGAAAAAGGCCTGGGAACCGGATACCTGTCCGGAGCGGAGTACCTGCGTTACGGAGTCGGGCAGTCGGAGCTGTCCTTTCACGCTCCCCTGCCGGGAGAAGGCATAGAGATACTCGATTATGAGAAGACAGGACTGGAAGCAAACCTCCATCTGAAAAATAAAGGCGGCGACAGTTATGTAGAAGTACCCCTGCAGCATTATAAAGGATATACCGCCCTGTCCGATGCCGGAGAAGCGCTGAAGCTGGAAGACGGAACCCATTGCGATATCAGAGTCCTCATACCGGCCGGGTTTGAAGGGGAAGTGACCGTCCGCTTCCATCCGTTTTGGTACTGGCGTGCGGGAGAGCTGATTTCTCTGCTGTCGCTGTTGGGAATCACCGGCTTTTTCCTGTACGGGAAATTGAATCGGCCAATTGGCAATTGTTTTCGTTCATGAGCATAAATTCCTGCATAATGCGTGTCTGATATCCGCGCCGGGACAAGACAGCGGCTATGCGGCGGCGTCATTAACTGACAACAACGGAGTCATATTATACCTGAAATGATCGAGCACTCCGGAATAAACTTCCCCGCAGACAGCTGTAGGGTATCAGACCCGCGAACGAATGAATACAAGCCTAAAAAATGGAAAACTGTATGAAATTGCAGGAAAAGCGGGAAACTGCATCCAGATAATCAGATGCAGTTTCTGAGAATTTATATAATATGCAGAATAATATTTGCCTCAATACCGTCTATTTTGCAGTTCTGCCCTTAATCCGCCGTTTCCTCCTGTCGCCCTGCCTCATACACCACCTTTCCGTCAATGATCGTGTAAAGTGTTCTGGTAAAGACCTCCATGGGATTCCCGGTGAAGATTGCAATGTCCGCATCCTTCCCCACCCCCAGACTGCCCACCCGGTCCGCCACACCGCAGATCATGGCCGGGTGCAGGGTGATGGCTTTGTATCCCTCCTCCAGCTCCAGTCCGGACTTTACAGCCAGTCCCGCGCACAGAGGCAGCGACTGAATCAGGGATACCGGATGGTCCGTGGTTATGGCGGTCATGACCCCTGCCTGATTCAGGACACCCACTGTCTTGAAAGCCATATTCTGTACTTCGATCTTATTTCTGCTGGCAAGATCCGGTCCTACGATGGCGGGAAATCCCTCCTGTGCCAGTTCTTCCGCTATCATATGCCCCTCGGAGCAGTGATCCAGGGTCATCTTCAGATGAAATTCCTTCGCTATCCGGATAGCAGTAAAGATATCATCCACCCTGTGCACATGTGCCTTCAGCGGAATCTCCCGGCGAAGTACCGGAAGCCAGCATTCCAGACGAAAGTCCTCTTCGAAGTCTTCTCCGTTTTGGGCGGCTTTTTCCTTCTGCTTCCCATATCTGACCGCTTTTGTCAGTTCCTCTCTCAGCATGGCGGCAATTGCCATTCTGGTGGAAGGGCTCTTACTCTGGCCGGAATAATTCACCTTCGGATTTTCACCAAAGGCTACCTTCATGGCTGCCGGTGCCTTGACAATCAGATCATCCACACGCCTTCCTCTGGTCTTCAGGAAGGCAAACTGTCCGCCCACCACATTGGAACTGCCGGGACCGATCATGGCGGAGGTAATTCCCGCCCGAACCGCATCGTCAAAAGCCGCGTCCATGGTATTGATGGCATCCACTGCCCGCAGATACGGGGTGATGGGATCCACGGTCTCGTTGCAGTCATCCCCCTCCATGCCCTTTTTCTCTTCGGTGATTCCCATATGGCAATGAGCTTCTATGATACCCGGCATGACCAGCCCGTCCCGGACCTCTATCACACGTTCCTTGGGCGCGGGATGAACCGCCACTTCATCCCGCCTTCCTATTTCCGCGATTTTTCCGTCCCGAATGCGGATACATCCGTCCCGAATATCTTCACCTGTCATTGTTTTCATGTGTCCGCCGACAATATACATGTCATCCCACTCCTCGTTTTGTATTGGTGCGTAAACCTCCATGCATAAGGCCTGTAGAACAGGCCTGGCCGCTCCACCTTGCATGGAAAGTAAGGCAATAAAGGGAATTGCCTGGCATCCGATATTTCAGCGGAACAGTATCTCCGGATTCACGGGCGTTCCGTTTGCCGTCAGCTTCAAATACAGATTGCTTCCTTCCACACTGTAGTATTTTGTGGGCGATGCAACTGCCGCAATGGTGTCACCCGGTTGTACATGGGAATTCAGCGTCACATTGATATCGTAGAGCTGTCCATAGGTAATCTGATAACCGTCGCCTATATCCATTGTAACTGCGTGGCCGATTTCCTCATCCTGAAAAATATCGACTACGATGCCTTCCGCACAGGCCGTCACCGCGCTGCCCTCCTCCGCCGCTATCATCATCGCCGGATTGTATTTAAACTGGTCAAGGGTGGAAAAATATACGCTGCTGTCCATACTGAAGGGAATCAGCACCTCCCCGCTCACAGGGCGCAGCAGACCGTCGCTTTCCGCAAAATGCATGGTTTCCGCCACCACATCGCTGCCGGCAGTATTCTCCGCTTCTGCGGTCTGAGCATCCTCACCCTCCTGACTTTCTGCCGGAGTACCCGTCTCACCCGGGTCAGTTGTCTCCGTTGACTGTCCGCTCTCCCCGGCTGCCTTATCCCGGGCTGCAAGATCCGTCTCCCCTGTAGTACTGTCAGGTATGCCGGATACTACTGCCTTCCCGGCGTCTTCTGCTGCCAGACCATTCTCCCCGGCTCCGGGCGTATCTCCCGCTGTCCGCATTCCCTCTTCCTCAGGAAGAATCCCCTCTCCGGCAGGCGTATCCTCCAACAGTCCGTCAGTCAGCCCGGGGATGGTAACCAACCCGGAGCCTGCTTCCATCGGCAGATAGTCCAGATCATCATCCGGGTTTGCGATCTGCTGCTCAATGGCTTCCGTCGGGCCGTTTTCCGTCTGTTCCTTCCTGGCGATCTCCTGAATTTTATCCTGTGTATCCTCCTCCAGAGCCGTGAAATCCAGCATATAACCGTCATCCTGCTCTTCTGTTTTGTTTGATTTCATGTAAATGCCTGTCATTGTCAGCGCCGACAGTACAAACGCGGACGATGCGATCATGATGATACGTTCTTTTTTTACATTATTCCTTCTGTTTCTTCTCATAGCTGCTTACCCTTCCTTTATACGTTTGCACATTTTCTAATATTAAATACAAATCAAACTTTACCGATATCTGTCAGCGATATTACAAAATTTTCTTTGTATTTTCTGCTATCAGTTTGTCCCGTTGGAAAAAATTTATGCAAATATTCACAGAAAGTAAGGAAGCAATTCCGAAAGGTCCGGAAAAGAAACATACAAAAAGAGCTGTCAGGAAATGTCATTTCCCAACAGCCCCTTACACTGCCTTATGCCTGCGAGGAATATTTTGCGACATCCACATGCTGTACCGTTCCTGCGCTTCCATTCTCATACAGAAAAATGCCCGTGCTGCGGACAGCGCCTTTCGTCTGCCCTTCCATCCCCTGCATGGTAAAATCCGTGCCCACATTCTTCAGGCAGATAGCTCCCACGCCTTTCTCGGAAAGCCCGTAAAGCACATCTCTTCCATTTTCATCCCTGCACCAGATTTTCAGCTTATCCCAGACAGCATCGTTTTCATCAATCCATCCGTTGCCGTCCTCGTCATACTTTGCCAGATCCGCAAATCCGTTGCCGCTGGCAGTACCGAACAGCTCTCTTCCGTCATTGATGACTCCATCGCCGTTTTTATCCAAGGCAAGATAACCGCTTCCGGCTCCCAGCTGTGATATCTCGTCCTTCTCTCCGTCCGCGTCAATATCAAAATAAAAGGTCTGGTCAGAAAGCTCTGTCAGATCCGTGTCAAGGTTGATCACCAGCGGATCACACATGGTAAAGGTCCGAAGATTCTGACTCTCCTCATAATACTGCTGAAACTGTCGGCTCATGCCCACGTTTACATTGAAGCTGATTTCACGTCCGTCAGCAGTACACACCCTGCCGACAGTGGAAAATGCCGTATCCTCAGACTCCGTCTGAATCACTGCCTGGCTGTAGTTCAGCACCCTGAGTCTGGCCGTTACATCCCCGGTTCCTGCCAGCCCATTCTGATAATACAGTCCGAAACCGCCATTGCTCTGCCAGGTATTCTGTGCCTGAACAGACTGGGTATCTCTGGTCTGAATCCCGTTGCCCTGCAGCCACTGGTTCAGCCGATTCCTTCTCTCCGAAAACAGCAGATTAAAAATGTAACTTATAGTGGTATGGCGGATTGCCGCATAGGTCTGACTTGCCGAGCTTCTGACCGCCACATTGGAGCCTGATGCCTGCAGGCGGCTCTGCCAGTCCTGGAGAGAAGCAGCGGACTGCTGTACCATCTCTTCCCCTGCTTCCGAATCCGGTACGTTTTCTTTCGTTTCCGCGTCTCCGGCATTCCCGGTCTCTCCGCCCACCGCCGCATTCAGGGAATTTCCGCTCCCCGATAATCCCTGTCTGTAATCCATTATGGTAAATTTCCTGATGGTTGTAGTCGTCGCGCGATAGCTTCTGGCAGACTCCATTCCCACCGTACTGGAATCGATCTTCACTCCTCTTACTCTCCCTTATGTCCACCCATCCCGCAGGCACCTGGGAATTGCCGCAGTATCAGGAGCTGTCCGGCAGTGCTTATCTGCGGTCCCTTACCTGCGCGCCTTCCCTGCTCCCCCACCCTCCATGATGCAGGCAGCCTGTGCCCCGGAACTTTTTATGGTTTCCGTCCTGTCCTCCGTAAACGCCAGCCGCACCTCCTGTACCGGTTCGCGTCCACACCGCAATGCGGTATAAAAAAATGGCATTCAGCAGGAAAGTCTGTTTCCTGCATAAATACCATCCGTGGTGTCCATATCCATTCTGTACTCGGCAGCGGTCGGCCTAACTGCTGTCCTGTATTAATTATATCGACACAAAAAATATTTTGTTTATATATTTCATGACGAAATTCCGAACAGTTCCTACATTTTAAAGGGCGTCACTTTGTTCCCGGCAGCCTGACGTGCCGCCTGATTTGCCTGGGCGGCTTTTGCGGACATCATCCCGGCCAGCATTTCTCTCGGCACAATGATATTCGCTCCGAAAGGATTCACCACGATCCCAAGCGCAGGACAAATATTCCCTTTCGCATCCCTGCGGAGAACGATTCCTGCATAATCCTCAATCTTCAGCGCAAAATACGGCAGTTTCTGCTCCGGATTCTTCTCCTGCCATTTCTCATACTCCGCCTTATCCGTAAATGCCATAAAAAACCGCATTCCCTCTGCGCCTGTGAGCATAGGAAACTGCACCTTGCTGCCGGGAGCGATGACAAGGTTGCCGTCAGGCCCCTCTGTGGGTGCAGGATCTACGATTGCCGGGGAAAGAAAGCTTGCTTTCGCCAGTTCCCCTATAAACATATTGCGGTGCTCCGGTGTGTCTTCCTCTTTCATCAGCTCGATGGCTCCCATGAGCATGGGATTGGATACTGCTTTATTGAATTCCATAATGTTCCTCCTCGTTTATAACTCCGCATCTGTCCCTGCAAAACCGGGCCTGGCAGAGCAAGTTCTCTGCTTCTCTATTATAACCAGTAAACGCTGCTGGTGCAACTAAAACTTCTGACACTTTTCAAGAAATGAGCGTTTTTTCATAGCACCACCATTCCTCACCGAAAAGCCTGCATTCCCCAACCACTTCAAAATTCAGTTTATTATAGGAACGAATGGCTTTTATATTGGTTTTGCACACAAGAAAGTGTACGCTTTTAAATCCCCGTTGCTTCAACTCATCCATGCCATGCTGAAGCAGCCGTCCTGCCAGCCCCTGATTCTGATACTCCCTTCGCACGCCTAACCGGGACAGTTCTCCTGCCGGTTTTAAGGTATCCCGCCAGCAGGGCAGTTTTTTTACCTCTTCGTCATGGTCGATAGAAATTATACCTGCAATCTTTCCGCTTTCATCCTTCATGCAGAACAGTGCATTTCTGGATAAATCACTGTCTATTTCCGCTTCATTTGGATATTCATCTGTCCACGCACAGTATTCGGTTCCAACCAGTGAGCGGTATAATGCCAGAATTTCAGCTTTATCCGCCAATGTTGCCATTGTAAACTTCATGTTTCATACCCCATTGTGCTATTGGTTAACGAGTACGCTCCAAAAGACCGGAACCATCCGGCTCCGGCCCTGTTATTTCCGTAAAGCACACCTGGCACTGTATCGTGCTGCCATACTCGTAAGCGCATTCATTTGTCTCTTTCCTGTTCAATGTTGCAGCAGCGTTCACTACATCAAGATCGGCAAATGTTTACCGCTCAAAGTTCTATTGCTTAGTCCTCTACGCGCCTGATTTTTGATCAACACTGACAAAGAAAAATACCAGTTTCTCAACATTTCAAATTTATCCCACACGATTATAGTTGATCAGGCAGCCCTTCATGATAATCTGCCTCTCCTCATCGGTCAGCTCGCCCAGCCGCAGTTCAAAGGCCTGCAGTGCGTCCTTTCCGACCACATAAGCAGTAATCACGTCCGTCTTCTCCTCCACAGCCTTCTGTATGCCGGGAATGAAAATGTAATCCAGGTTCTTAAAAGGCAGCCTGCCCTCTTCAATCAGGAATGGCAGCATCCCCCAGTTGATCAGATTGGAGCGATAACGCTTTGTAGCATATTCATTTGCGATATTTGCCCATCCGCCGAGCACCTTCTGGCAGGAAGCTGCCTGCTCACGGGCGGAGCCGTCTCCGGGTTTCACGGCGAAAATGGTGGAGCCGAATCCGGTATTGGAATGGTTCACCTCCGGGTACTCCTGTTTGATGACGCCCA
>CANDMH010000101.1 GCA_947385785.1 uncultured Lachnospiraceae bacterium | reverse complement strand
TGGCCCTTGCGCACCGCCTCCTGGATTTTTTCTTCCTCTCCGATTTCTTCTATGGAGCCGACTCCCACGTTCTCCCCCAGTGTCAGGCTGTATTTGACGAATTCCTGGAAACCGATGCCGAACTTCCTTGCATATTCCTCTCTGTCCAGCTCATCCAGCTTCCTGCCGCCCCAGCGGATCTCCCCTTCGTAATCTTCCAGCAGGCCGCAGAGCACTTTGGAAAGCGTGGTCTTCCCGCTGCCGTTCTCCCCCAGTATGCTGATTATCTCCCCCTTCTTCACTTTCAGGGAGACATGATCCAAGGCATAGTCTTCCTGCCCGGCATAGCGGTAGCTTACCTCTCTCAGCTCCAGTTCCCGGAAGCTCTCAGGCTCTGCCACTGTCATCTGCCTCCGGTGGTTTCCTGGCTCTTTCTTTGCCGCTGCCACCTGCCTCCGGCGGTTCCCCGGCGCTTTCCCTGCATCCTTCTCCTGCCCCTGACTGACATAGTTGTCATATTTATCCACATACTTCAGCTTCTCAAACATGCTTCCGCTGACAACGGAGACAATGGACATAATCCCCCAGGAAAGAGACCATATGCTCCTCTCCAGGAACACAAATTCATCCACCCCAAGCATTCCGGTAAATACTTCATAGGAAAAATACAGCAGCAGCAAATGCGTGAAAACACTCTGCAGGATACCAGGCAGGAAATTCCATACCTTCAGCTTCCTTTCCAGGGCGCATTTCGCGGATTCCACCTCCCGGTACTTCTCCCGCCACAGGGATGTGAGCCTATCCTTCAGCCCATACAGCCGGATTTCCTTAGCCGCCCCCTTATCCAGGAAGATTTCGTCGTAATAATTCCTGTTCCGCTCCTGGTTCACATATCTGTCGTTCAGGGCCACCCGCTTTTTCACCGCATACAGATTCACTGCGGACAGCACAACCGACAGTAAGAACATATAGAAAAAGACCATGGGGCTGAATGCTGCGACGGCGGCGGAAAAAACAAGAATACGCAGAATACTGTACAGCAGATCATTAAAAACCACCTCGCTGATCTGGGTGGTATCGTCGATATGCCCTTTTATGTATTCATACCTGTCATAGAAGTCCTTGTCATAAAAAGCGTCCTGCCTGGTCTGGTATGCCCTGTGCAGAAACCTGCGGTGGAAAATCTTTTTCGCCTTCCGCGTATAGGCCGTTTTCATCATCCGGGAAAAGTTGTCCGTATTTCCTCCAAAGGTGATACATACAAAGAAAACAAGCACCAGCAAAACCGCCCGGGGCCTGCCGGGCGCATTCACCCCGATAGTCAACATCCCCGTCAGCAACTTCCAGACATAACTCATCCCCAACTGCATGAAGATGAAAAAAAGCATTAACAGTATGTTCAAGGTGAAAAATACCGGAGACGACTTCACTGTCACACCGCAGAAGCGGATCATTTTTTTCAACATGCCTTTTGTTCCTCCTAGTACCGTCTCTGCACTACGGGGCCCTCATAGGGGAATGAAATTTCATCTGCAAAGTGCGCAGCTGCAATTTCATTCCGGGCGCCTTCGTTCCGAGACTGTTTTAAAATTTCCTATTGACATTTCTTTGCCGGACCATCAGCTTCTTCTGTTATATATAGTGGGCAAAAACGGCGGGTGGTTGGCGGTTTTAAATGATTTCATTTCAAAAAATTTTGCCAGCTCCACTAACCTTTTCCCATTTGTGTTACTATATAAGTAACCTGCAGGTTCAAAAATACGCACAGCCGGAAATTATCACCAAACAGAGTATATGACCGGTATAGAAAGCCATGACAGATAATGCCTATGGGGAAATATGGGAAACTGATGGAACGCAGTGAAGCTTGCCCTGCGCAATTGCAACCCATAGAACAAGTAGTATGCGTGTTTCGGATGATTCTGAAACATGCCAGCCCTGTGCAATCGCAGCTACAGACTAAAAACAGGAGATACCATTTTGGAAACATCATTTGAACAGATCGCCAATGATTACATGCTTATGATCTTAAACTGGGCCTATAAGAAAACCGGCCACAGGGACAAAGCGGAGGATCTGGCCCAGGAAACCCTGCTGCAGATCTTCACCGCCCTCCAAAAAAGCGAAGCCCCCATCGCGGACACGGAGCGTTTTATCTGGAAAATCGCCCACAACACCTGGTGCAATTACGTAAGAGGCAACGAGCGCCGGAAAATGTGCATTTCCATGGAAAACCTGCCCCTGGAGGACGAAAAGGATTTCGCCGCGGACTATGCGGAGAACGAATACCGCCGGGAGCTGACACAAAAGATGCGCAGCCGCATTTCCCGGCTGAACCGCCTGCAGCGGGAGATCATCATCGCCTTTTACCTGGAAAGCCTTTCCATCCGGGAAATCGCATTAAAATACGGGCTCACCGAAGCGGCGGTCAAATGGCATCTCTTCAGCACCAGAAAAAAATTAAAAAAGGAGATCACACTTATGGAAAACAACAATTATGTATACCGTCCCCGGACACTGCATATGGCACTCAGCGGGCAGATAACCTCCGTGAAGCTTTCCGATATCCTCATGATCGAGAACAGCCTGACGAAACAGAATATCTGTCTGGCCTGTTACCATAGCCCCAGGACAAAGGACACCCTGGCGGAACTGCTGGGCATTCCCATGGCCTATATCGAGCATGACCTTGCCTGGCTTGTGGAACGGGAATTCATCGAGGAAAACGGCTCCGGCTACTCCACCTCTTTCCTGATCACCGATACAGAGACGGAGCAGGGAGAATATGCCGTTTATCTGAAACACAAAAAGCTTTTGTCCGATGTGATTGCGCAGGAGCTGACCGCCAGGCAGAGAGACATCCGGGCTATCGGCTTCCATGGCTGCGACAGGCCGTTTGACAGGCTGCTCTGGCTGCTGATCTACCAGTTCTGCCTTCATCTGGACCTCCCCTGTCCCGCCGTGGAACGCCCTGCCAGAATGGACGGCGGCAGATACCTGCCCCTGGGCTTCGACCGGGACGGCCAGGCCGATGTGGAAAAGACAGTGGACACCTCCGGCTGGTCCTACAATGGCAGCATGGAGAATGACGATTTCTACTGGTTCGGCATGTACAATTTCAACCCCTCGGAGATAGAGGACATGATGGACGCCTGCGTGCCGGAATACGAAAACCTCCACACACTGCTGTGTGAGCTGATTCACAGCGATTTTCGTATTCCCGAATATGACGAAGCGAAGAAATTCACGCTTGCGCAGCTGGTACAGAAGGGCTTTGTCACCGTGGCAGACGGCCTTGCCCTGCCGAATTTCTGTGTTTTTACGGATTCGCAGTACAGGCAGCTTCGGGAAAACGTATTTACGCCCATAGGGAAAAAACTGGAAGCGGAAATGCAGTCCCTGACAGACGACCTGAAAGCCTACTATAAAAGAAAGCTTCCGGCGCAGCTGAAGCACCTGGAAAGCACTGCGGTGCGCCATGCCCTGGGCGACCTGGGGTTCCTGTCCACCTTCTTCGCCTTCCGGGACGGCAGACTGTACCGGCCGGAAGAGAAGCGCGACGGGGAGTTTCTGACTATGATGTATGTGCGGAGATGATTCCCTGCGGCAGAGTGAACCCCGGGAAATTCTCCATCATGCATTCCTTTCATGTGAGATGAACCGCCCCGCTGCAAGCTCCTGGCTTCTTCTTTCTGAACGCTGCAAGCAGCGGGGTATCAGACCCATGATGGAATGAAAATGCCGGATGCATGGAAAATGCCCGCCTGCCTGCCTGAACCGGAAAAAGGGGCTGTCTGAACTTTCCAGACAGTCCCTTTTCCTGCGGCAGTCTACCAACCGACCGGTTCCCCCTCATGTCCGGATACGCTCGAAACGTAGCCTGAACCCATTTCCAGCGGAAACCGGTTACTCCCCATACCCGTACGCTGCCGCTACCGGCTCTCTCCCGGCAGCCTGTCGCAGAACATGATCAGATTGGAGGTAACCCGTTCGTTCTCCGTCAGCGGCCGGAAGGTTCCGTCCTTATAGAGGATATCCATCACCATAAGGGCTACCGTTCTTCCGATAAAGCTGTTCGTCATATCATTGATAATCAGATCATGCATCTGCGCAGGATAATTCCCGGCCTCCTTCATGGCGTACTCCAGGGCCATATCCGCGAACTGATCCCTGAGCGCGCTGTCAGGCTCCGGTATCCCCCCAAAGAAGTCCTTCGCAGCTCCCTTCAGTATCATGACATTAATGTCATTTTCCTCGCTCAAAAATTTCCTCTCATGCAGGCGGCGTATCTTCTCTTCGTTTGCCATATCGTCCCGGATTGTCCCGCTGATAAACTCATAGAGCGCCTCATAATCGGAAGTCAGGTTATTCTTCCATGTGCCCCTCCTGGAGGAATACCGTGTATCCACCGACCATCCATATACGGACGGATATTTGCCTGACTGCCTGTTCATGTCGCCGCACGCACTATAGTCCGGAATCTCGATCGTCGGAACATAATCCGGATCGGAACGTACTGTTTTCAGCTGAACAGACGGAATATAACTGCCGCCGTCCGTAGTCTGGACAAAGTATCTGGATGTATCCCTGCTGTTCCAGATACTGCATTTATGGGAAACGCCGTAAAATACAGCCGCCGCCTCCAACAGCTCACGGTTTCCTCCTGGGATGAATACATCCTTCCTGTCCCGGACAGCCTCCCGCACCAGGGGCACATATTCCTTTGCCAGGATTCCGGCAATCTCAAGCTGCCTCTTCACTTTCGTTTCCTCCAGCTCATAAGAGTATGTTTCCGGAGAAAATTCCACATAGGTGGTGTAACGGTTGCCGCCTGTCTTCACCAGGAAGCCGTTGCCCTCCAGGAAATCAATCCTGTCCTCCAGCCAGACAGGCGTCATCCCCATCTCCTCCGCGATCTCCTCCTTCGTCCTGGGCGTATGGTAGACGCTGTATACAATGTTCAGGTTCACCTTGTCCTCCAGATAATATTCCGGGCCGCCGTTTGTACCCGGGGTCCCGTCATGGGAAATATCCAGTGCCTCAACCGGCGCCAGCCCTAATCTTCCGATTTTTCTTTCCATGGTAAAGCCCTCCTTCAATTCATTCCTTGCCTTGTTCAAATGCCATTTCACGGTTCCCTCCGGAAGTCCCATCTCCCTGGCGATCTCCGAGACAGACCTGTCGCGGTAATAAAAACTGTAAACGATACGGCGGCGTTTTTCTGTCAGGAAAGCGATTTCCCTCCTCAGCCTTTTGATCTCCTCTTCGGCTTCCCCCAGAGCGTATTCGTCATAAAAAGGAATCTCCATCCCGTCGATGGAAATACCTTCCTGCCTCTTCCGTACAGAGACATACCTGGCATAAGTATGCTCGCTGATCCGCCAGATATAGCCCTCCACATTGTAGACCTCCTCCGCCCGAAGCAGGGAAAGATAGGCCTTCTGCACGATTTCCGCGCACAGCTCCTCCGCCTCCTGGTAGGAATAACATTTCCTCACCGCAAAGCCGTATATTTTCTGAAAATATTCCGTTATGATCTTGTCTGCCTGCTGTTTCTCCATTTTGATATACCCTTTGTCCGCCTCAGCGGATGTGCTTTGAACTTCCTTGAAACTGCCGCGGACACTTCCTTATCCGTCGCCGGATACTTATATAGTGGGGAACAATTGAAAAAGGTTGGCGATCTGAAAAAAATTTTTTTAAAAAATTGACATCCCACAATCTGACATCCACATTTCCCTGTCCGCCGTAAACCGCCCCGGGCTCCCCGGCAATGAAAGAGAGCGTATCGATTATCATCTAATCAATACGCTCTCTCAAAGTTCTGCATCCAATGGACTTTACCTCCTTTATTCAGTTTTCTCTATGATCATCCAACTATCTTCCATTTCTCTCAGCATGCTTTCCACGTTATTCTTTGTACTCAAGTACTGTAGCGCCCTGACGTCATTTCTTTCAGTGTTCCGTTACCAATTTGTGTGCCGCACTCTTTTTCTCTCTGATTCAAGCCTCCTGTCATTCAAATTTTGTTTTCTGTCAAACATTGTTTGCTTATTTATTCAGTTGTCTTTAAAATGGAAGATATTTGTTTTCCTTTGTTGTAATTGATTATAACCTATGTTTTCTTACTTGTCAATACCTTTTTTAAAATTTTCTATAAATATTTTTCTTCATTTTGATTTGTATGAATATTCTGTCTTTTTCGCCCACCTATCAGCTTACTGATTTTGGCTTCCTTTGCTTACTCTGTTTTTGCTCTCCTTTGCTTACTCTGCTTTTGCTCTCCTTTGCTTACTCTGCTTCTGCTCTCCTCTGCTTCTGCTTTCCTCTGCTTATTCTGCTTCTGCTCTCCTCTGCTTATTCTGCTTCTGCTCTCCTCTGCTTACTCTGCTTCTGCTCTCCTCTGCTTCTGCTCTCCTCTGCTTATTCTGCTTCTGCTCTCCTTTGCTTACTCTGCTTTTGTTCCCCTCTGCCTGCTCTGCTTTTATTGCCCTCCGCTCACTCTGCTTATTGTAATTTGTCAGACGGCTGTGTATAATGGAATCAGAAATATCCGATGATTTCCAACAGCCAAAAGCTTGGAACTCCCATTCAGGAGGAGGTATGACAGGTATGAACAAAAAGGTAAAACTGCCCATCGGCATTGAAAATTTCGAGGAAATTAGAACCGAGGGCTTCTACTACGCGGATAAAACAGGGCTGATCAAAGAGCTGTTGGACAACTGGGGCAAAGTCAATCTCTTCACCCGTCCCCGGCGGTTCGGCAAATCCCTGAATATGAACATGCTCCGTTATTTTTTCGAATACGGGTGTAACAGCGAGCTGTTCCAGGGGCTGGCGATCAGCAGGGAAACCGATTATTGTGAAAAGTACATGGGAAAATTTCCCGTGATCTCCGTTACCCTGAAAGGGGTGAGCGCCATGGACTTCGCCGGGGCGAAAGCCATGCTGCGTATCATTATCGGAAACGAGGCCATGCGGTTCCAGTTTCTTGCCGAAAGCCCGAAGTTATCCGATCAGGAAAAAAAGAAGTACTGGCAGTTGATCGAGCTCGATGCCAGCGGACGCCAGAAATATTCCATGACAGATGACATACTCACTGACAGCCTTCAGACCTTGTCAAATCTGCTCCGGAAGCACTATGGCCAGAAACCAATCCTCCTGATCGACGAATACGATGTTCCCCTGGACAAAGCCCGGCTGTACGGCTATTATGACGATATGGTCACACTGATCCGAAACCTGTTCGGACAGGCATTGAAGACCAATGACAGCCTGCAGTTCGCAGTGCTGACAGGATGTCTTCGTATTTCCAGAGAAAGTATTTTTACAGGTCTGAACAACCTGAAAGTGTTTCCTGTCACAGATACCCGATTTTCGCCCCATTTCGGCTTTACCACGGAAGACGTAAAGCAGCTTCTGGAATACTACCGTCTGGAAGATAAATTTGAAGTGATCCGGGAATGGTATGACGGATACCTCTTTGGAAACACCCATGTTTACTGTCCCTGGGACGTGATCAATTATGTGGATCTGCTGCGGTCGGAACCTGCGGCCTATCCCAGGGCCTACTGGATCAATTCCAGCGGGAACGACATCATCCGGGAATTTATCAGGATGGCCACCCCCGGAACAAGGCGCGACATAGAAGCCCTGATCTCCGGGGAGACCGTCACCCACCGCATCCGCCAGGAGCTGACCTACAGGGAACTGTACGACAGCATAGACAATCTGTGGAGCGTGCTCTTTACCACCGGCTACCTGACCCAGCGGGGAGCGGGGAATGCCGGCGTATATCAGTTAGCCATCCCGAACCGGGAGATCCGGCAGATATTCGAGGAACAGATACAGGAATGGTTCCAGGCGGAAACCCGGAAGGACGCGCCTCAGCTGGATGCCTTCTGCCTCGCCTTCCCCCGGGGAGACGCCGAGACAGTGGAAAAACAGTTCAGCGCCTACCTGCGCAGAACCATCAGCATCCGGGATTCGGCAGTACGTTCCGCAAAGAAGGAGAACTTCTACCACGGAATTCTGCTTGGCCTGCTGAGCCACAGGGAAGACTGGCTCGTGGTATCCAACATGGAGTCCGGCGACGGGTACAGCGATATTTTAGTCGAACTACAGGACGAATGTATCGGCGTCATTATCGAAGTAAAATATGCGGAGAATGGGAATTTCGAAAAAGGATGCCGGGAGGCCATGGAGCAGATCGAGAAAATGGGATATGTTGACACTCTGCTGGAGGACGGAATGGAGCGGATCTTAAAATATGGGATCGCCTGCTATAAAAAGAAATGCAAGGTACAGCTCTTCTCTTCCCCCGACGATTCTCTCATGGAATAAGAAACCGCTTAAAGATGCAGGGAGAGCGTTGAAACTGTCTCCACCCCCATGCAATCCAAAAACTTCTGCCAGAAAACGCCCTGTTTCCGATATAGCACGATATGTTTTAAGGCAGATGGACAGCATATCCGGTACGCTTTTAGGAGATGGACAATCTGTTGACGATGGAACATATCTAAAATATACGTTGCCCAGCTCCCAGAAAAAATGGCTTGCTGCTCAAAGGAAGAACAGCAAGCCTGGGACTTTCTATTTATACCTTCTCAAGGGCAATGGTTACCTTCTCGCCGTTCACGTTCCATTCCTTCGCCACCGCGAACTCCGCATTCGAAGTCAGCTCCTCCGCCAGCACCTTGCCTGAGATAGAATCCTGATTGCGGCAGGCCAGCTCCGCCAGCTTCTCATTGCCGTTCACGGACACCCGGATATGGTCCATCACCTCGAAGCCAGCGTCCTTGCGCATGGTCTGGATCTTGCTGATAAGCTCGTAGACGAAGCCCTCCTCGATGAGCTCCTCCGTCAGGTTGGTGTCCAGCACCACCGTCATCCTCCCGTTCTCCTGGGAGACATAACCGCACCTTTGCGTCATATCGATCAGCAGATCATCTTTTGTCAGTTCCACGTTTACGCCGTTCACTTCAAAGGCAAGCTTCCCGTTGGCATTCAGCTCGTCCATAGCCGCGTTGCCGTCCAGGGACGCGAGAACCTTCTGGATGCCGCCCAGCTGTTTGCCGTATTTGGGACCCACCGTGCGCAGCTGGGGCTTGAAGGTGTAGGTGGTGTAATCCCGCACGTCCTCTGTATAGACAACCTCTTTTACATTCAGCTCATCCTCGATGATGGTAGTGTAGAAGCTGTCCAGAGGGGCCGTTCCCGCCACTTTCACATACATCCTGGCGATGGGCTGGCGGTTCTTAATGCTGGCCGCATTCCGGCAGGCACGTCCCAGAACTACCGCCTCCAGAACCTCCTCCATATCCGCCTCCAGTTTCTTATCGATAAAGCGTTCTTTCACTGCGGGAAAATCGCACAGGTGAATACTCTCCGGAGCGGACGCGTCATTGGTGCACACCAGATTCCGATAGATTTCCTCCGTCATGAAGGGAATCATGGGAGCCGCCGCCTTGCAGACAGTCACCAGAGCCGTGTGCAGGGTCATGTAGGCGTTGATTTTATCCTGCTCCATGCCTTTTGCCCAGAAGCGCTCACGGCTGCGGCGCACGTACCAGTTGCTCATCTCCTCCACGAAATCCTGCAGCGCCTTGGCCGCCTCGGTGATGCGGTATTTGTCCAGGTTATTGTCCACCTCGCCCACCACGGTATTCAGCCTGGAGAGAAGCCACTTGTCCATCACCGGCAGTTTCTCATATTCCAATGTATGCTTTGAAGCGTCAAAACCGTCGATATTGGCATACAGCACAAAAAAAGTGTAGGTGTTCCAGAGCTTATCCAGGAACTTGTGCTGTCCCTCCAGCACCGTCTTGCCCGAAAAACGCTTGGGCAGCCAGGGCGCGCAGCTGCTGTAGAAATACCACCGGATAGCGTCCGCGCCGTACTCTGCCAGAGCTTCAAAGGGATCCACCACATTGCCCTTGGATTTACTCATCTTCTGGCCTTCTTCATCCGCCACCAGGCCCAGGACGATGACATTCTCATAGGGAGCCTTGTTGAACAGCAGCGTGGATTCCGCCAGGAGAGAGTAGAACCATCCACGGGTCTGGTCCACGGCCTCGGAGATGAACTTCGCCGGGAACTGCTGCTCGAAGAGCTCCTTATTTTCAAAAGGATAATGATGCTGCGCAAAAGGCATGGCCCCGGAATCGAACCAGCAGTCGATGACCTCCGGCACACGCTTCATAGTCTTACCGCATTTCGGGCAGGGGAAGGTCACTTCGTCGATATAGGGCCTGTGAAGCTCCACTGTCTTCGCCTTCTCATCACCTGTCAAAGAGGCAAGCTGCTCACGGCTGCCCACGCTCTCCATATGCCCGCACTCACACTCCCAGATATTCAAAGGCGTGCCCCAGTAACGGTTCCGGGAGATGCCCCAATCCTGGATGTTCTCCAGCCAGTTGCCGAAACGTCCCTCGCCGATGGTGGGCGGGATCCAGTTGATGGTCTTGTTATTGCGCACCAGGTCATCCTTCACCGCTGTCATTTTGATGAACCAGGACTCCCTTGCATAATAGATCAGCGGGGTGTCGCAGCGCCAGCAGAAGGGATAATCGTGCTCAAATTTGGGAGCGGAGAACAGCTTTCCCTCCTTGTCCAGATCTTTGATGATCTCCGGATCCGCATCCTTGACAAACATTCCCGCATAAGGGGTCTGCTCCGTCATGTGGCCTTTCCCGTCCACAAACTGCACCAAAGGCAGGCCGTACTTTCTGCCTACATTGGCGTCGTCCTCACCGAAAGCGGGGGCAATGTGCACGATGCCGGTACCGTCGGACATTGTGACATAATTGTCGCAGGTAACGTAGTGGGCCTTTTTGCCCTGGCGGGAAGCCTCCTCCCCGGCGCAGGCAAACAGGGGCTCGTATTCCTTATACTCCAGATCCGTTCCCTTATAGGTCTCCAGGATTTCGTAAGCCGCCCGGCCTTCCTGTGCCAGACCGCCCAGTACGGATTCCAGTAGGGCCTGTGCCATATAATAGGTATAGCCGTCCGCCGCTTTTACCTTCGCATAGGTTTCGACGGGATTCACGCACAGGGCCACATTGGAGGGCAGTGTCCACGGGGTTGTGGTCCATGCCAGGAAATAAGCGTCCTCACCCACGCATTTGAAGCGTGCCACAGCGGAACGCTCCTTCACCGCCTTGTAGCCCTGGGCCACCTCGTGGCTGGAAAGAGGAGTTCCGCAGCGGGGGCAGTAGGGCACAATCTTGAAGCCTTTATACAGAAGCCCCTTGTCCCAGATGGTCTTAAGCGCCCACCATTCGGACTCGATAAAGTTGTCGTCATAGGTCACGTAAGGATTGTCCATATCGGCCCAGAAGCCCACCATGCCGGAGAAATCTTCCCACATCCCCTTATACTTCCAGACGCTCTCCTTACATTTGTCGATAAAGGGGGCAAGCCCGTACTCCTCGATCTGCTCCTTGCCGTCCAGCCCCAGGAGCTTCTCCACCTCCAGCTCCACGGGCAGGCCGTGGGTGTCCCAGCCGGCTTTCCGGGGCACCATATATCCCTTCATGGTGCGGTATCTGGGAATCATATCCTTGATGGTGCGGGTCTCCACGTGGCCGATGTGGGGCTTGCCGTTGGCCGTGGGCGGTCCGTCGTAGAAGGTGTAGACCGGGCCTTCCCTGCGGCTGTCGATGCTCTTCTTAAAGATGTCGTTTTCCTTCCAGAATTTCTCTACTTCTTTTTCGCGTTCTGCCAGACTTAAGTCTGATGAAACCGGTTTGTACATTTTTAGATTCCTTCCTTTCCCGGCTGCGGCGTAATCTATGCCGAACTTCACGCTCCGCCCAGCCTCTGATTGCTTTTCTGAAAAAGAGAATACATTTGTAATAACAAAATAAGCTCCGTCCCGTAATAGGACGAAGCTTTTCTCTTCGTTTCACCACCTGTTACAACGTACATTTCATGACGGGAAACCGTTCTCCGCAGCTTTCCATGCACTGCCAATTTCCCGGACAGGCAGGATATGTTGTCTGGAAAATGCTTTCGGCCGTGAGTATAAATCTCACTGCAAATCGCATACCGTCATAAATAATACGGTTTCCCGTAACGTAGGAACCCCGTGCAGAACTACTCGGCCTGCCGCCGTCACCGCGCTCCGGCAATGCCGTCGGATCCGGCGCGCCGGCTTTCCGCCTTTTGCCCTGCCTGCTCAGAAGTGATTTTCGCCGTTCCCATACTCACACCGGACTCGCACCCTCACCGGCTCGCTGTGGCTTTCTCGGTAATCGGAATCTTTTTTCCAAACGGCTACTCTCTTCGTCATGGCATTTCTTCTCTATAGGAATTGTCGGCTGTCGTTTGCAGACAATTCCATCTGATAAGCCATTATAGCCCCTTCGTTTTTCTTTTGTCAAGCGGGTTTGGAGATTTCCCTGAAAATTTTAACCCGTTTTTCAGGACAGCGGCCTGTTCAGTCAACAACCCCGCTGCAAGCAACGGGGCATCAAGCTTGCAACGCTGCAGAGCA
>CANDMH010000100.1 GCA_947385785.1 uncultured Lachnospiraceae bacterium | reverse complement strand
GGTGCCTCCGCGAGGCGTTTTCGTGCTCACTTTGCACGAAAATCCCGAGACAGCACTTCCCTGCGTTCCGTATACTGTACACTATATCGACTTCCAGACTCCGGCAGCCACAAACTGCTCCGCCTGTGCCGAAGCTCTCTCTATCACCGTTTGGTCATACCCCATCAGTTCCAGAAGCTTAATCGCGTTTCTTGTAGTAGCCCTGCCGGATTTCAGCCTGTAGTTGAAGAAAATGTCGCCGTCTCTCACATCCTCTTCAAAATGATAATTGTCAAAATCATCCTGAAGCAGTTCCGTCAGTTCAATATCATGCGTTGCCGCAAAGCAGAGGATTCCGGACTGTCCAAGAGACTTCAGAATCTGTGTGGATGCCGCGATGCGTTCCACCGTGTTGGTTCCACGCAGCACCTCGTCCACAAAACAGAGAATCAAACCGGATTTCCGGGCTGCCGCATCCAGAATCCGTTTCAGCGCCTTGATTTCCACAATATAATAGCTTTCTCCGGACGCAATATCGTCTTTCAGTGCCATGGAAGAATACACCTGGAAAAAAGGTGCCCGGTAAACGTCTGCCGCGCAGGTATGAATGGTCTGGGCAAGAATGGCGTTGACGGCAACCGTTTTCAGGAAAGTGGACTTTCCGGACGCGTTGGAGCCCGTGAGCAGCACCCCCCGTCCCGCCGTAATTCCGTTCTTCACCGGCCGCTCCAGCAGCGGATGATACCCTTCCGCAATCTCAATCTGCTCTTCGCCGATAAACGCAGGGACACACCATCCCCTGCTGTGTTTCGCCCTCAGGCCGCTGCCGGGTTCTTCCTTAACCTCTACTGTTTTTTTGCTGTCCCGGACACCCCCCGATCTCTTCTGACCATTCTCCGCATCATCAGTTCCGGACGCTTCAGCGACATCTCCGAAAGCTCCCTTCTCACCGCCGGCTCCTGCCGCCTCCGTCTCACGCATCTCCAGAGACACCCGGAATGCTCCCACGGCAATGGCAGTCTCCACATACCCCATCACCCCGATCAGCGCGTCCACGTCCTCGATATGACCTCTCAGCACCTTCAGCATACCGTTGAACTTAATCAGATCCACATGAAATACCATGCGGATGTAGTCCATCAGAATCGCCAGCACATCCCCTGACGCATTGCCCCGGTAAGGGGACATTACCCAGAAGGAATTACGCTTCATTCCCTGCAGACTCTTTCTCGCCCTTCTGATTTCCGCCCACTCTCCGCCGCATACAGGCACCGTAATCTTCTCCAGTTCCCCGCAGGCCTGTATCAGCCTCATAATATAGGAAAAACTGGTGATATAAGGGTCTATCTCATCCTTTTCCTTAAAATAAGAAATGATATTGTAGATAATAAGAACCACAATCCCAATGATTGCCACGGAAAAATGAACCGCCATCAACCCGATCAGCGGCAGAAACAATAAATCCGTCAGAATATTCTTCCGGTTGGATCGCTCTCCCAATATGTCCAGATTATCAATATAATCATACAGGGAATATTTGCCCGTATACCCCAGACGCCGGGCCGCCAGCTGTACCTTCACCCGCTCATCCGGATGCCCGGAGAAAAACTGTATCACTTCTTCCAGATGCCGCAGCTCCTCATCGCTGCGTTTCAAAGTCCGCAATGTATAATATAAATATTCTTCCCCCGATGCGGAAAGCGTATCGTTCATTCGTTTGAAAAGTTCATCCATTCCCAGATCATTCCACGTAATATCGTCCAGCTGCCCTTCTTTTCTGTGCCTGCTGAAATAGCTGTCCATTCTCACAAAGCGCTCCAGGGCATATTCCTTTTCCACTGTTTTTCCATAATCCTGATACAGAGACAGCGTAAAACGCCTCTCTTCATTTCTGGTACGCACAGCCTCCATGATAAAAATCACCGCCACAAAAGCCGCCATTGCCACGATAAACAATAAATATTCCATACATATTTTCCTTCATTCCTATTGTATTCCTATTGAAAGAATGCCAGAAGCAGCGGCGGATGAACTGCCGCATCCGCCGCGCTGCCTCAGCATTTCCTGAAAGCGTCTTTCCTCTTTTCTTTCAGCGACACTTCCTTACCAATACCGGGCACTTCTTCAGGCCCGAAGCAAAGCTTTCCGTTTCCCTCGGGTTAATGCATTCCTCACTTCCTTACGCCACCAGGAAGAACTTGACCAGGAAGATTGCGGAAAGCACGTATGTCAGCACGGATACATCCTTTGCTTTTCCTGTAAACACCTTGATGATTGTGTAGGTAATCAGCCCGATGCCGATGGCATGTCCGATGGATCCGGATATGGGCATGGCAATCAGCATCAATGCCACGGGAACGGTCTCACACATATCGTCAAAATGCACGTTTTTCAGTCCGGTCAGCATCAGCACGCCCACATAGATCAGGGCCGAAGAGGTCGCCGCCGCGGGAATGATAGCGGCAATGGGCGCGATGAACATACATGCCAGGAACACGATACCGGTGGTCAGAGCCGTCAGTCCGGTGCGCCCTCCTGCCTCTACGCCGGAGGCGGACTCCACGAAGGTGGTAACGGTGGAAGTACCGGTTGCGGAACCCACCACGGTACCCACCGCGTCTGCCAGCAGGGCTTCCTTCATCTGGGGCATTTTGCCGTTCTTGTCCAGCATTCCTGCACGGCTTGCGGTTCCCACCAGAGTCCCGATGGTATCAAACATATCAATGATACAGAATGTCACAATCAGCGTTACTACAGTAAACCCTCCAATCTTCGCGAAACCGCTGAAGTTGAACTTAAACAGCGTGGTAGCCGCCATGTCCCTGACAGGAGGCAGAAAAGATGCCGTTGCCAGGGAAGCGAAAGGATTGGTGTGAAGGAAAACGGCTTCTCCCGCCCAGTAAACCACGCTGGCTGCCAGCATACCCAGGATAACCGCCGCCTTTACCTTCTTCTGCGCAAGGATGACGATGACAAACAGCCCCACAAACATGGTGGCTACAGTGAGAACCATCTGCGCATAACCGGAACCCATGTTGTCCTTTGCCAGGCCGGCAGTGAGCGCGCCGAAGAAATCCCGCATGGCGTAAAACGGCCCGCCTGTCTCGGAATAAACGCCCGCGTTGGAGCCGATGCCGATATTCATCAGCATCATTCCGATGGCCGGCGCGATACCCAGGCGAACTCCCAGAGGAATGGCATCCACAATCTGCTCACGGACATTCAGTACCGACAGCAGGATGAAAACAATCCCCTCCACCAGGATAATACAGAGCGCCGCCTGGAAAGACTCCAGGTAAGTCATCTCTGTAATAGTTACGATATTCGCCACAACTACCGCGAAAAAGCTGTTCAGCCCCATTCCGGGCGCCATCGCAAAAGGCTTGTTGGCTAAAAATGCCATCACAAACATGCCGATTGCGGAAGCGATACAGGTTGCCATGAAAACACCGTTCCACAGCTCCATTCCCTCCGCGCCGAAGCCGGTGAGCAGATTGGGATTCAGGGCGATGATGTAAGCCATCGTCATGAAGGTGGTGAGTCCGGCTATGATTTCCGTCCTCACTGTGGTCTTGTTTTCCTTGAGTTTAAATAGCTTCTCTAACATTTTTACTCCCTCCTATGTAGTGTAAATTCCTATTATAAAAAGCATCCCTCACACTTCCTGAAGAATACGTTTTACAATCTCCCCGCATTTTGCGTAAATCCCTTCGGGACTTTCGCCCACAAAAAATTCCCCGTTGCGATATAGAATGCGTCCATTTACCATAGTCATACATACATTTGCCTTGCTTCCGCTGTAGACCAGATTCTTCGGTATATTATGGACAGGCTGCATATTGGGCTGGTGCAGATCAATCAGAATCATATCCGCCAGCCTGCCGGCAGCCAGGACATCCGCGTTTTCAAGCCCCATGGCACCGGCGCCGGACACGGTTGCCATGCGCAGTACCTCCTCCGCGTCCAGGCTGGAAGCATCCTCCTCGCGCAGCTTGCTTAAACCGGACACCAGGAACATCTCCCGGAACATGTCAAGGCAGTTGTTGCTGGCCGGTCCGTCCGTACCGACTGCCACCGGAATCCCTCTCCGCACATATTCCGCAATGGGCGCTGTCCCGCTGGCCAGCTTCATATTGGATGCTGGATTGGTCACCGCGTACATGCCGTGCTTTTTGAATACGTCCATGTCTTCTTCTGTCATATGAACACAGTGGTAACCGCCGCCTCCATACTCAAATATCCCCAGACTGTCAAGAAATACCGCCGGTGTCATGCCGTACCGTTCCCTGCAGCCCTCCACTTCCTTCTTCGTCTCCGCCAGATGGGTGTATACCGGTGCCTTAAATTGACGGGCAAGTTCCGCCACGCCTTCCAGCAGCTGCCTTGAACAGGTATATTCCGAATGGAAGCCCAGCCGGTAACTGATCAGCGGATTTGCGTTATTCCATTTCCGGTACTCTTCCTCCTGCTGCCTTACGGAAGATGTAAAATGATTCAGCCCGCTTGTCAGCACGCATCTCATTCCGGTATCCATACAGGCGGCTGCCGTCTCATCCGGTTTTAAATACATATCAAATATGGCGGTGATGCCCGAAGTCAGATATTCCAGCACCGCCAGCCTGGCCAGATGGTAGATATCCTCCCCTGAAAGCTTCGCCTCCATGGGAAACACCTTCTCGTTCAGCCATTTCTGCAGCGGTACATCGTCTGCATAAGAGCGCAAAAACGTCATTCCGGAATGGGTATGGGCATTTTTGAAACCCGGCATCAGCAGATTTCCCTTACAGTCAAGCTCCATATCCCACCTGACCTCCGGAAGCACCTGGCCAGAACAGAAAGCATCTGCAGATAGTCGGCCAGCCAGGGACTGCCCCGCTGACAATCCGCCTGCTGAAGACCCTTCCGCTTTTGTCCGGCCTGCCGAAGCCCCTTCTGCTTTTGCCTGACCTGCCGAGAACCCTTCCTTATTCGCCTGGCCTGCCGAAAACCCTTCCGCATTTATCTGGCCTGCCGAGGACCCTTCCGCATTTGTCTGGCCTGCCGAAAACCCTTCCGCATTTGCCTGGCCTGCCGAAGGCCTGTCCTCCGCAACATGGACAATTTTCTCATCTTCTACCCATACTTCCCCGGTGAAGACAGGACTGTCTTTTTCCATGGTGAGTATCCGGGCATTGTACAATCTGATTCTCATTTGATAGACTCACCCCCAAATCCACAGGGCAGCAGCTCTTCCAGCAGATACTCTTTGTAATCGGAAGCGCTCCTTGCCACCAATACCCGGAAGTCCTTCCCCGCGAACTCCCGCATTACCTGTCTGCAGATGCCGCAGGGCCAGGCGTAATCCACCGGTTCACAGCCCTCCATTCCCCCCGCTATGGCAATCGCCGCAAACCTGCGCCTGCCCTCGCTGACCGCCTTGAAGATTGCCGTCCGCTCCGCGCAGTTGGTGGCGCCGTAGGAAGCGTTTTCAATATTTCCGCCCCTGTAAATCTCGCCCTCCTCTGTCAGAAGAGCCGCTCCCACAGCATAATGAGAATAGGGCACATAAGCCATCGCCCTGGCATCCAGTGCCGCTTTCACCAAATCTGTATACTGCGAATTTTCCATGGAATGCATTTCTTCCATTCCCGCCCCTTTCTTAATCCCTATACTGCCCCCATCCCCTGTACTACTTCCGTCACCAGTTTCTTAAAATGGGGAGCTGCCATATCAGCCGCCTCCTGTACCTCTTTGTGGCTCAGCGGACTGGCCGTCATTCCTGCAGCCAGATTACTGATACACGAAATTCCGCATATTTTCATTCCCATATGGTTGGCGGCAATGGCCTCCGCCACAGTGCTCATTCCCACCGCGTCACATCCCATCAGGCGCAGCATGCGGATTTCCGCAGGCGATTCATAGGAAGGCCCTGTCAGCTGGGTGTAGACTCCTTCCTGGAGGAAAATATGATGTTCCCTGGCGGTCCTGCGGATCAGTTTCTGCAGTTCCTTATCGTATACCTCACTCATATCCGGGAATCTGGTTCCCAGCTCGTCTATATTCGGCCCGATCAAAGGATTCGGCGCAAAAACCGCGATATGATCCCTGATCATCATCAGGTCTCCGGCCTGAAATGAAGGATTCACGCCGCCTGCCGCATTGGTCAGAAACAAAATCTCCGCCCCCATCAGCTTCAACAGCCGGATTGGCAGCACCACGTCGCTGATTGGATATCCTTCATAATAATGCACCCTGCCCTTCATGCATGCCACCGGCACCTCACCCACATAGCCGAAGATAAATTTCCCTGCATGCCCGGGTACCGTTGAGACAGGGAATCCCTCGATCTCTCCGTAGGGCAGTTCATACTCCACCCGGATTGTCTCCGCGAAATCACCCAGACCGGACCCCAGCACAATCGCCACCTTTGGCACAAAATCTGTGGAGTGCATTTCTTCCATTCTTAACCTGACATTTTCATAGCACCTCTGAAGTTTCTCGTACACCTGTCCCATTTTACCCCATCCTTTCTTAAAGAAGTTCGATAATTCCTAATGAAGTGTTCCAGTTCCGTTTCTGTCCTTTCCGGTCCCAATCCCCTGCGGGAAATTTCCATCTGTGCGGCTGCAAATCCTGAAAGCCACACTTTCCGGGAAATTGTCTGCCCAGACAGATCGTTTTGTGCAGCCCCCATTACAAGCGGCCTAAAAAGCCAACCTCACAGATGGGAAAATTTCCGCATTTCCCTCAGTCCGAACTCAGTTTCACGATAATCATACCGTTCTTCACCTGAACGCAGCCTTCCTTTGGCCACACCGGCATATTCGCGCCGCACTCCATGGCTTCTCCCATTCGTTCCTGGGGAACCTGGGCGTAATCCGCACCCAATGTATGCAGAAATCCCAGTATTCTCCGGGTACTCCAGAACGGCACAGGTTCTACCTCTCTGTCATAATTGAAAAAAGAACGCCCAATCACCTCGCCAGTAACACAGGAATGATTCCCGGAAAACTCCCTGCCGCCTATCACAACCACCGGCATTCTTTCATCGGGCTTTATCTGTTCTATTTTCTCTATAACAGTTCTGCCCAGCGCCGCGTCCTGTTCATAGCGGCACCAGTCCGTATAGTACAGCCGTCCGGTTACTTTGGCCTGCTCCACACCGCCCAGAAGGCAAACTGCCAGACAGCAGTAAATCAGAGTCCCTCGCAGCCTCCTTCTAAAATATGAGTCCTGAATCTGCACCAGCCATATCCCAAGATATCCCAGAAAGCCGGTCACTGCGGGAAGCACCATCTGGGAACGCATGGCGGGCGTCCCCCCTAAAAGCACTGTCATCAGAAAAGGGGTTGCCAGCAAAGCCAGATAAAAAAACAGGATGACACCCTTCCCGCCCCTTTTTCCCCGCCCATGGCCGGAAAGAAAAATCAACAGCAGGATAAGATCAAACAAAGCCAGCACGCCCAGCCCCGGATGATAAAAAATTGAGCCATACCCCGTAAAAGCCTTTACTACATGTCCCGCTATAGCATGAAAGCAGTCCTTTATGGAAGCACGTCCCCAGTATATCTGATTCTGCAAATAGTCAGAGGAACCAAAGAATAACCTGGTAATCAGGGTATTCAGCAGAAATGCCGCAAGAAAGACAGCACAGTAAGGAACCACCCGCCTTATCAGCCTCATTCCCTCCGGCTGCGCACCCTCCGAAACCTCCCTCACCGCCTGCAGCAGCAGCAGAGAAACGGTTCCGAAAATATACAGTACAACAAAAATCTGATAGACCGAAAAAGTCAGAAGCAAAATCCCCCCGCTTCCCACAGCCCAGAGAACGCTTCCGCCCTCCGACCACCGAAAAGAAAAATACAGCGCCAGCGCCGTCAGGCCAAGGCCCAGACAGATTTCCATCCCCTGCAGGGAAAAATAGAACTGCTCGGCCATGGCGGGATGGGATACCCAGAGCAGAACGCCGCACCCCCAGGCCCACATCCTGGCCGGTCTGCCCACCCTGTCCCAAAGTCCCAGAAAGGCCGCCACAGCCGCCGCAAATAAAAGCACTGTCATTGCGCCTGAAAAAAAAGGATTATACTGTGCATTATCCAAAAGGTACTTCAGAAACACCAGCCCCTGCCTGCCCGTGTGAAGCCATCCGCCATAAAAATCATCCTGCAGATGAAGCAGGTCCTCTGTATCAATGCCAATGATTCCGGAATACATCCTGGAGCCATGAAGCAGAAACACAAGCAGCCCCGTCAAAAACAGGCGGCTTCGGTATTTTTCCAGATACTCTTTCACGCTCTGCGTCCTTTCCACATAAAGATTTCATCGAATAAGCACATTATACAGAAAAACGCGGGAAAATGCAAATCAATTTGTACTTTTGCCGGAAGGAATTCCGAAATTTTCTGCTTGCCTTTTTCTTCCCGCTATGCTATACTACACAAAACTTAAACCGCACACGGCTTTCGGAAGTGTCAGAAAATAGCTGCCACGACTTATTCAGACAAAAGCCTGGAACTCAGCCTGACTGCCCCGTGTGCCCACTGTCGAAATGACTTTAAGGAGCGTATAAGATGACTTGCAGGAATAATGTATCCTCTATTCTGATTATGCTGGTGCAGCAGATTTTTCATAATACGGCCACAACCTGAGCCCCGGCCCACCACCGGGAAATCGCATGGCCGTAGGACGAAAAGTCTTATTTGGCTATGCGGTAATCAGAAGACAGAGAACCGCATGGTATATACACGGAAGTGTATGTAGCAGGGCGGTTCTTTTTTATTATACTCACAGCCGCAAATATTTGCCAGCGTAAAAGTATAACGAGTGAGCACACCCGTGCCGCAGGATAAACACCTGGTAAATATATGTGCTCACGAGTATATCATACACAGAAACGTATGGTAAACGGCATTACTTCCCGCACTTTACCACCTCAAAGACAGGAAAATATCATGGAAATTGCAGATAAAGCCTGAATAAAACACCGGCTGAACTTTAAAAAGGAGACAAATGGCCATGAACGCAATTGAAGCAACAGAATTATCAAAAATCTTCCGGATACGCAGGAAGGAAAAAGGGATGAAGGGAAGCCTGCGGGCCCTTCTGCACCCTGAGACGGAGGAAATCAAAGCGGTAGACCGTATTTCCTTCAACGTAAAAGAAGGAGAAGTCCTGGCCTTCATCGGCCCCAACGGGGCGGGCAAAAGCACCACCATCAAGATGCTGACCGGCATCCTCTATCCCGACGGCGGCAATGTCAGGGTACTTGACATAGACCCGTCCAAAAAGCGGAAACAGCTGGCCTATGAGATCGGCACCGTGTTCGGCCAGAAGGAACAGCTCTGGGTCCACCTGACGCCCTATGACAATTTCCAGTTTTTCGGCGCCATATATGACCTGTCGGCCCGGGAGACGGAGGCGCGGATCCGGGAGCTTGGGGAGATCTTTGAACTGGGAGCTTTTATCAACACCCCGGTGCGCAGCCTGTCCCTGGGGCAGAGAATCCGCTGCGAGATCGTGGCCTCCCTGATCCACAAACCGAAGGTCCTGTTCCTGGACGAACCCACCATAGGGCTGGACCCGGTGGTCAAGGAAAGCATCCGCTCCCTGATCAAACAGATGAATCAGGAGCTTGGCACCACCATTTTTCTCACAAGCCACGATGTGGGGGACATCGAAAAGCTCTGTAAGCGGATCATCATCGTGAACAGCGGGCGGATCGTACTGGATGAGTCCATGGAGCACCTGAAATATCATTATCTGAACAAAAAGAGCGTGGAGGCAAAGCTGCAGGAGGAGGCCCTGCTGCAGGCCGGGGAGGGAATCACCGTCTTAAAGCAGAAAGGCGGACATGTGAAATTCGAGGTGGACACGGAAAAGATGCCAATCAGCGACGCCCTGCGCCTGATCGGCGGGGAGAATGTGGAGGATATCAATATTTCCAACATCCCGCTGGAGAATATCATTACGGAAATCTATAAGGCGGAGAATATAGGGACGACATAAAAAGTTCGTCAGCGGCGCATGTCCCGGCAACAGCCCTGGGCAGGGAGCACCGGCAAATATCCCTTCAGGATGCAGCATGCCGCCACAGCATGTTCTCACAGGATATATCATGCCGCCACAGCTTGTCCCCACAGGGTATGTCATGCCGCCACAGCATGTCCTCACAGGATATATCATGCCGCCACAGCATGTCCTCATAGGATATATCATGCCGCCACAGCTTGTCCCCACAGGATATATCATGCCGCCACAGCATGTCCTCACAGGATATATCATGCCGCCACAGCATGTCCCCACAGGGTATGTCATGCCGCCACAGCATGTCCTCACAGGATATATCATGCCGCCATAACACATCCACACAAAATAAGAAAACGAAGGGAGTGATATCTCATGAGAAAATACGCCGTAATCTACCGTTCGGTACTGATGGAGAACCTGCAGTATGCCCTGAATATCGCCATGAGCTTCATCAGCTACTTTATTTTCATTTTTGTATTTATTAATCTATGGAATTACATTTATTCTGCTCCGGATTCTCTGATCGCCGGCTACACAAGGGAGCAGATGATCTGGTATGTGATGATCACGGAAGCCCTCTGGTTCGGCGCTCCTGCGGGTACAGTGGCCCGGCAGGCATCGTCCGACATCCGGAGCGGCAACATCGCCTATCTGGTGAACAAGCCTTATCACTACACCCTGTATATCCTGGCCCGGTACACCGGGGGCTGGAGCGTGCAGCTGCCCATGTTCGCGGTCCTGGCCGCTGCGATGGGAACCGCCATGGTGGGGCCGCTGCCCCGGTTCTCCCCCCTGCACCTGCTCGCCGCCATACCGGTGGTTATCTTAGGCCTCACCATCGATGCTGTGTTTCGTATATGCATCAGCCTGATTTCCTTCTGGGTTGAGGATGCCAATCCCTTCCAGTGGCTCTACAGCAAAATGATGCTCCTGATCGGAACCATCTTTCCGGTGGAAATTTTCCCGGCGGCGCTGCAGCCTGTTTTCAGGCTGACGCCCATCTACACGGTCTGTTACGGCCCGGCCAAGCTGATCGTGGACTTCTCTGCCGACAAATACATTGAGATCATCCTGGCGCAGGCCCTTTACCTGGGAGCTGCCGCTGCCCTGATGCTCTTCCTCTATGGAAAGGGGGTTCGGAAATTACATGTCAACGGCGGTTAAACATCGGATTCGGAATCAGCTGCGGGTATGCCTGCTGGCCGTGAAATTCAATATTATGCGGGAAATGCTGAATAAGGTTACCTTTTTGACCAATGTGGGGTTTATGGTGCTGAACAACGCCAGTTTTATCATTCAGTGGATAATTTTATTCCGGTTAAAAGAAGATATCGGCGGCTACTCCATGGCGGACGTAATGCTTCTGTGGGGATTGGCGGCCAGCACCTTCGGGCTGTCCCGGATTTTCTTCGCAAGGGCTTTCTCCCTTCCGGAGCTGATCATAAACGGTAAGCTAGACGCCTACCTGGTACAACCCAAAAATGTGCTGCTTGCCGTGCTCACCTCCTCCACCAATACCTCTGCCATAGGGGATCTGCTCTATGGCCTGTTGGTGCTGTGTATCTTCTGCTTCAGCCCGGGGCGGCTGCTGCTGTTTTTGCTGTTCACGGTGACAGGGGCCGTCATTCTCACTGCGTTTTCCCTGCTGCTGGGCAGCCTGTCCTTTTGGTTTGTGCGGGCGGACGCCTTCGGAAGCCATATGGTAAACAGTACCATCAGCTTCTCCACCTATCCGGACGGGATCTTTAAGGGTACGGCCAGGTTCCTGATCTACAACCTCCTGCCCGTGGGCATGGCAATTTACCGCCCGGTGCACGTGATGATGCGCTTTGACGGAAGGACTTTTCTCGCGGTTCTGGGGTATACGGTTCTGCTCTCGGCTGCGGCGGTGTTCGTGTTCTACAGGGGGCTGCGGCGGTATTCCTCCAGTAACCTGATGGAGGCCAGGATGTGACGCGGGCAGCCATGGTAATCCCCAACCTTTCATACAAGGCAGGGCAGCCGGGATGCAGCAATTATCCTGCCGCCTTCTCCGCATAATACCCTGCCTGGATCTGATAAAGCCTTTTATACTCTCCGCCCAGGGCCATCAGGCTCTCGTGGTCTCCCTGTTCACACAGCTCTCCGTCCTTAAACACCAGGATCTTGTCGCAGTAGCGCGCGCTGGCAAGCCTGTGGGATATATAGACGGCAGTTTTGCCCTTTGAAAAGGCCTGGAAGCTCTCATATATCTTCTTTTCCGCATCCGGGTCCAGGGCTGCCGTGGGCTCGTCCAGTATCATAATCTCCGACTCCTTGAACAGGGCCCTCAGGATAGCCACCTTCTGCCCCTCGCCTCCGGAAAGGTTCACCCCCGCCGCGTCATAATCCTTAAACAGCAATGTATCCAGCCCCTGGGGCAGCGCCTTCAGCATGGCATCCGCGCCCATATACGCTGCCTTTTGGTAAATCTCCTCCTCTCTCTCCCGGTCCTGGGAAAACAGGATATTCTCCCGGACGGAAAAGGAAAAAAGCTTATAATCCTGGAAAACCACGGACAGTATCTTCTGATAGGACCTGTAATCCAG
>CANDMH010000099.1 GCA_947385785.1 uncultured Lachnospiraceae bacterium | reverse complement strand
CGGGGCGCTCTGGAAATGCAGTGTTTTCAAGGGCTGTGAGTTTCCGAGAGTACTCGCACAAGAAAGTGAGGTGAAATAATGGTGCCAAAAAAGGCAGGGCGTCCGCCATCTGCCGATTCCATGACGGACAGAATATTTGTTCGCGTAAACGATGAAACAAAAAAAACTGGACGAATGTACACAGGAACTTGGAGTCTCCCGTTCAGACATTGTCCGCAAAGGAATTGACATGGTGCATGACAGCCTGAAAAATTGACAGAGAAACGGCGACCTCCGGCAAAGAAAATACGCCGTTTCAGGACAATGGCAGTCCCAATAGGACGAACCGTTTTGGGGACAGGCTGCGTCCCTCACGATGGCCATTTCACATCGAAAAATTCCTCTATATTACTGCCTTTGCAGTCAATCAGTTCCCATGTCACATCAGTCCGGCTGATAGCAATTTCAAAATTCTTTTTCTTCACAGAATATGTATTTTTCGTTCCCCGGATACTCCCGATTCCCACAATTTCTCCCTGCACCACCGCAAAATAAATATTTTCCCTGGCAAGGGCTTCCCTTATCCTCCGTTCGTTATGCAGATTCAGAAAATCAAATTCTTTGCCATACACAATGATTCCGGCATATCCTTATACGGGCCATAATTTGGGATCACTTGAAACCCCAATTTTCTATATACGGCGCAGGATTCAGCCAATAACTCCCCGGTTTCCAGAAACATTTTCTTATATCCCAGTTCTACGGCCCATTCCATCAACAGGGAAACAAGCCTGCTCCCTATGCCCCGTCCCTGGTATTCCGTATGTACAAACACCCGCTTCAATTCTATCGTTTCATCATCATACCTTCTGATGGCTCCGCCGCCAATCACCCGGCTGCCTTCATACACAACGATTGCTTCCTGAATTTCATCCAACCGGTTATATTTTTTGTATTTGTCTCTTTCTATCTTTTTTCCGACACGCCTGTCCAGATCCATATCAAGAAGCCTGCAGTTCTCTACAAAATCTTTATTCTTACCATCTGTTCTTTCAAATTTCATATAAACGCCCTCCGGAAATTGAAATCGCCAAAACTTAAAAGCCCTTAAAAATCTCATCATAAGAGCATTGGTATATCTTCCTGAGCGCCGCCAGTTCACTCACACGGATATTATAGTCGCCGGTCTCGATATGCGCGTAAAAATCTCTTGTCATATCAATTCCCGCAACCTGTAACCTGGCTGCTACCTGCTCCTGGGTAAGACCAACCTGGTTTCGTAATCGGCGGAGATTCACACCTATGCAATAATCCTGTTTTATCTTCTGACACATGATACCCTCCATCAGCCATTGTGTGTGGAATTTCACACATTTTAGCTTGATTATATAGATGATATAATGTACAATTGTGTGAAATACCACACATATCTTTAAAAGTACACACTGTTCAATCCCATACCACAATACAAATAGGTGAAGGAGAATAAATGAAAATGCACATAAAACGGATAACTATTTTAATTTGTATCATGACAGCCTTAACGATTACCGCCGTTCATTATAGATACACACAGTTAATAAACGACGTGGTAATAGTGCAGTATTTTGATTCAACAGCTGACAACTTGGACTGGCAGACTATGTACATAAGAGCTATCGTACCAGAACGCAGTTTTAGGGAAACATGGACGTTAAAGGCCATAAAGTCATACGTAATAATCAGAAGCCGGAATATACCTGATCGGATAGATATTCTGATATATGATAATGTGGAAAAAATGCAGAAACGTGAGGAATATATAGATATATTGTTTCGGAAATAGAATATGCCAAGTAACAGTACACCGCAAAACAAAACATTACTCCAACAGTCCGTTTTCATCGAAGGTACAGCTTACAAACACCCGTCCATGAGGTTTTAAACCATGCCGCTTTTCAGGAACCTCCATACTGTCGGAATTCACTGAAAAAACGGCATAGTTTTGTCCTCATGAATAATGCAATGAATTCGATATCCCTCTACTTCACCCAGTTCTCAAGCCGGAACCCCGGATCCAGCTGCGCCGCAATCCTCTCCGCCATTTCCCTGCTGTCCGGGATTCCCCTGCGGCGCTGTAACACAGGCTGCCTTTCCGGAGCAGGCTCCTGTCCCGGCCCGGCTTGCTGTTCCAGTCCAGGCTGTTGTTCCCGCCCGGATTGCTGTTCCAACCCAAATTGTTGTTCCAACCCAAATTGTTGTTCCAACCCAAATTGTTGTTCCAACCCATATTGTTGTTCCAACAATTGGATGATAAGGATCAGCGGATTCACCGTATACCCGAAATCCTTAATCAGGTGCACCAGAACCTGGCGGAGCCTGGAGTAGGAAATCACTTCCGGCACAATGGAATCCACCACATAAGGATATTCCTCCCGGAGATTTTCCACCATATAATAGACGCACTGGTTGTTCAGCACCTGATCCAGGTTCCTGAAGATCATTTCCTTCAGCTTCCCAAGCATGTAAAGCAGCCCCTCCGGATATGTTCCTTCCAGGATCTCCCTGTATACGGAGACTCCGTTGATACAGATTTCAAACTGGGACGGTTCCAGGCCGGACTGATCCCTCAGCCGGATGAGGGGTATGATCACGCCCCACTGCATGGCTATCTGCCGACGCAGTTCCACTATATGGACATAATTCTGTTTGACTTCTTCCATAAAAAGAGGCGTCAGCTCCATGTCAAACTGCAGGATAATTGCCTCAGGCAGCAGAAACCGGTTGATTTCCTGCTTCCGAAATACATTTTCCTGGTTTGGCAGGTTGCGCTTTCCGGGTTCATGCTGCAACAGGTAGTCCAGGGAACAGTCCAGTACTTCCGCAATACCGCTTAAAACCGCTATGTCAGGATAGCTGTTTCCCCTTTCGTATTTGGAGACGGCCTGCTCCGTAACCCCCAGGAATCCTGCCAGCTGCTTCTGGGTATAGCCCCGCTCCTGGCGAATCGTCTTTAAACGGGTTCCAAATCCATCTAATGCCATAATCGTACCTCCCTGTTTTGTTCTGAGAATATGTCTTATCGGAAGCAATCTCTATGCTTCCGATAAAAGGCGCGTCCCTTTGCGCCGCATTCAACTATGGGAAGCTGCACTTGCTTCCTATAATATTTTGCTCCGGGAATGCTTCGAACTTCCCGTCTCTCAGATACACTCTATGTTTGATACTCTTATTGTAATGGATTCGGTCCCGGAAGACAACCAACTATATGTGTCTGTTTTCACTCAACCGCAGGTTGTGTTTCTGCCTCTGCTACGCAGCTTGGAGACATAAAAACACTTTCTACACACCAGATCCCCTTCTCATCAGTTACAATCCCCGTCTCACCAACGCATCATACTTTTTCCTGAAATAATGTAGCTTTACACCAACAAACTCTTCTCTCTCCTCTTGATTAAGCAGATTGTCCATCTTCCTCTATATTCTTCCATGCTTCACTTTTACGGATTTCAATCATTTTCCGGTTCAGTTCATCGGATAATCCTTCTTTTTGTATATACAGCATGTATCAGCTCTCCCAAATCAATTTGGCACCTTCAACAATGCCCGCCAATCTGTTTTTACTGCTTTCTCACCTTCAAACAGCAAGCCTCATGCTCCATTGTCTTCACCGGTCCTCTCAAAGATATATCTCCGAAATCAATTAAAATGAAATCTTAAACTCCACCCTGATCGGGTCTTTCACATGATCCGCGAATACTTTCCCCTGATCGGGCTTCCCCACTATGCTTCCATAATGAACCGGAATCGCGACACTTGGCCGGATCGTATTCACTAACTCCGCTGCCGTCCTTGCATCCATCGTATATATCCCGCCGATAGGCACAAGGGCAATATCACATTTTACCGCCTTTGCTTCTTTGGTTGCGTCTGTATCCCCGGCGATATAGATTCGCTTACCGTCTATCCGGAGAATATATCCCACCCATTCAGCATTTTTAGGATGAAACGGTTTTAATCTGTTATACGCTGAAACCGTCTCAATCTCCAAGCCATCAATCTCATAACAGACACCTGGCTTCACGGTTATAATTCTGCACACAAGACTGGCAACCTCATCTGCCTTGCTCTGCATTTTCTCAGGCACGATCAGAATCGTGTTGCTGCCTGCGGCCTTTTTTATATCCTCCTGCGAGAAATGGTCATAATGATCATGGGTGATAAGAATGTAATCCGCATCATGAGGCTCTTCGCGCATTTGAAAAGGATCAATATATATATCTGTCTGTCCCTGTCAGTAATCCGGATGCTGTTATGCGTAAATACTGTAATATTTTCGGTCATTACTTCTCCTTATGAATTGCTGAAAAAAACTGTAAACTGCAATGGTCGCGAAGCGGTTCCTGTGGTTTGCAGGCACTTCCCAAGGAAGTGTCTGCAAATAACTGCTACAGGTTTATAGCGATTTTTATTGTATTTCCGGGCTTTTGCCTGAAGATATTACAGGAACCGCTCCGCGAATCCTGTAATCAAAAGGAAATTCCAGCAGTTATTTTCCGACAATTCCTAATGAATAGCTGAAAGCTCCATGTCCTCGCAGCCAAACCTCCGCACCAGAATCCTCTCATAGGGCTTCTCATACCCAGCATGGACGATTTCTCCGGCCACCGTGCCGTCCTCCCGAACCGTAAAGCGGTACTGATGGTACTTCCCGTCCCTGTAGGCAAAATCTGTCCCGTTGTCCAGATAGTGGTCACAGCTTCCCTCCCCGGGATAAACCTCCAGAATCAAAGTATCCAGCGGCTTCTCGCCCACATAGGACTGCGGCTCCATGGTGGGGATAATGCTTCCGGCCTTCACATAAACAGGGCAGGTATCCAGCGGCGCTTCCCTCATAATCCAGGCGGGCCCGGTCACCTTCTCCCCGTTCCAGTAGTCATACCATACCCCTTCGGGCAGGTACACCATGCGCCTCTTCATGCCCTGAGACACCACCGGCGCCGCCAGAATCCGGCTGCCCAGCAGAAATTCGTCATTGCACTGCCATGCGTTCTCATCCTTCTCATAATGGAAAACCAACGGGCGCATAATGGGCGCACCGGTTTTCTCTTCTTCGTAAAACAGGTCATAAAAATACGGAATCCAGTGATAGCGCAGTTTTACATATTTCCGGTAGATGTCCGTGATTTCCGCTCCGAACTGCCATGGCTCCTGCCTTCTGGTCCCCAGAGCCGCGTGATTGCGGAACAGCGGCGAGAAGCATCCCACCTGAATCCACCGCGCCAGAAGCTCCGGCGTGGTATCCGAGCCAAAGCCGCCGATGTCGGTGCCTACAAAAGGCATGCCGGACAGTCCCAGATTGCAGAGCTGTGGAATCGCCATCTGCAGATGGGCCCACAGGCTGTGGTTGTCCCCGGTCCAGGCTGTGGCGTATTTCTGCGTGCCTGCGTAACATGCCCTGGTGATGACGAAGGGCCTGCGTCCATCCAGTTTTTTCAGACCTTCATAGGTCGCCTTCGCCATGTAGTGCCCATAGACATTATGCATTTCTGCATGGGCAGCCTGACGCCCCTCATCTGTAAATACCACGTCGTCCGGCAGCGGGCCGCGGAAACTGGCAGGCTCGTTCATATCATTCCAGATGCCTCTGACGCCCCTGTCCAGCAGAAACTGCTGCTTCTCGCCCCACCACTGCCTTACCGCCGGGCTGCCGAAGTCCGGAAAAGCCGCCTCTCCGGGCCAGACCTCATTGATATAGACCTCGCCCTCAGGCGTTTTGGCGAAAAAGCCGTTCTCCACGCCTTCTTCGTATACGTAGTAGCCCTCTTCCTTCTTCACGCCCGGGTCATTGATGGTTACGACTTTAAAGCCTTTTTCCGCCAGCCGCTTCAGAAAGCTGTCCGGGTCATTGTGATAGCGTTTTTGGTTCCAGGTAAATACTTTATAATCCTGCATGTAATCTATGTCAAAATGAATCACATCGCAGGGAATGTCGTTTTCCCGCATACCGGAGGCGATTTCCTCCACGTCCTCCTGTGTCATATAGCCCCATCTGGACTGATGATAGCCCAGCGTCCATCTCTGGGGCAGCGGACATCTGCCGGTGAGATAAGTATATCTCTCCAGCACCTCCGCCATGGAGCCGCCTGCGATATAGTAATAGTCCGGCTGCCCGCCCCTGGCGCCGAACCAGTAGTATTCCTCCGATTCCTGTCCCATATTAAAATAGCTCTTACAGGTATTGTCCATGAAAATGCCGTACACATGGCTGTCCGTCAGAGCGATAAAAAAAGGAATGGACTTGTACAACGCCTTGAAATTGTCCATCTGGGGGTCCGGATTGTCCGTATTCCACATTTCGTAATCATAATGACGCTTATCCATAAATCCGGTTTTGTCACCCAGACCGTAGAAATGGGCGGATTTATCCAGCTTTTTCACCACATCAAAAGCGCAGTCTCTCGCCCCTGTCAGGGAAGACTGATGTCCCTCCGCCTCCAGGAGCCGCAGGAATTCATCGCTGACCCTCTGCAGCTGCTTCCGCTCTCCTCTGTAATCCACGCAGACCTCCGCTCCGTTTTTGTCGAAAAAGTCCACATAAAAACCGTCGCTGACTCTCACGGAAACCTCTTCTGTATGAATCCACAGACCATCCTCCTTCTGCTCCGTACGGATTTCCGCCGGAACGGCCTTACTTCCCTCGATTGCCTTAGAAGGAATACGTTCCTCCGGCTTTCCCTGGTATACATTGATGATTGCAGGCGTCAGCACCTCTATCTGCGCTTCGCCGCCCTCGAACTCCAGAGCGATTGTCTGGCCTTTCACTTCATATTTTATCAGATTTCCTAACCGCATAATTGATCCTCCCAAATTATACTCACGGCCAAAAACATTTGCCAGTTGAAATTGTATAACGAGTGAGCGCTTCTGCCGTGTAGAGCAGAAACCGGCAAATGAATGCGCTCACGAGTATAACTACACACCATTGTAATTTGCAGTAATCAACAGCAAAAGCCACTGCGGCGGCTTACAGACCACCAGCCATATATGCCCGTCCTGAAGCTTCACTTATCCGCCGATTCCGTTACGTATCAATATACAACTCCCATATAATTTCATCCGCTTTCCGATTCTGCAAACACCTGTTGGTTTTACTTCAATTCCGTCTTATTTCATCGATACACAGGCATCCCAAACCATGAATTGTATCCATTCAATACCGCCGTCCTTACCTCAGGACAAGCCCGCGTATCCTGCGGAAATCGCCGTCCATGACACGGTACGTAGGCTCCACCCTGCCGTACTCCTCCGGGGAAATCGCGGTATGAATATAAAGCGAATCCATCCCCGCCTGCTTCGCCCCTGCAATGTCCGCGCTCTCGTCATTACCGATCATGATGCTTTCCGACGGCTTCAAATCATACTGCTTCAGCAGTTTTTCAAAAAATGCCGGCGACGGCTTCTTACATCCCTGTTCCGATGAGATAAAGATGGCGTCAAAATAAGCGGTCAGCCCCAGCATCTCTATCTCCGGCCTGGTGAAATCCGTCTGGGCATTGGAAAGCAGAAAGACTCGCTTTTCCCGCGCTTTCAATTCCGTCAGCAGTTCCGTGACTCCGTCATAAACCCGCAGAAATTCCCTGGACAGTGCCCGGAATGTCACAGCCGTCATCTTTGCCTGTACCGCGTCGCAGGGAATCTTTTTTTCCCGGTAAAGAAGCGCAAATACCTTCGTCAGGTCCGGCTCCGCATCCTCCGTACCGATTCTCTCACATTCCCGCTTCTCCAGAGCCCGGAACGCGGTTTTCAGCTCCTCCGCCCCATAAGAGGCTCCCAGGGCGGAATAGATCTCGCTCATTTTCTTCCATAGATATGGATTTTCCTCGTCTGTGCGGATATCCGCCAATGTTCCGTAAAAATCGAATACATAATTGTGATACATCTCCCTGTTTCCTTTCCTGCCTGACTTATATCCTTTTCTTAGAAATCGTCGGTAAATACCCGATCTATCATTTTCAAAAATTTTCTACTTAGGAACTGTCGCGAAATAATTTGTACACTTTGTTTATCTGAAAGCAGGATGTAATCAGCAAAATCTACAGGAAACCCGTATCAGTTATCTGCAGACAAATCCTTCTCTGTCTCTTCCGCTGCCTCCGCGGCATCCCGCTCGTCCAGCATCCTCAAAGTATCATACACTCTCAGGATTTCCCCCACACTCCACGCCTGGGCAAAACATCCTCTGGAGGAAGTGGGATTCCCCCCGTCATATATCTCCGGAAGCTGTCCGATGCAGCCTTCCCACAGAGCCGCCTCTATGCTGTCCAGCTGCTTTTCCACATGGCGCCGGGCTTCCTCGGAGTATCCGTTCACTTTCAGGTACGCCAGATAATAGCCGCCCAGAGGGAACACCCACACCGTCCCCTGATGGTACGCCAGGTCGCGCTGCAGCTGAGGTCCTCCGTACGTGGGATGGAACTCCTCATCCGCCGGGTCCAGAGTTCTCAGCCCGTAAGGCGTATAGAGCCTGCGGAACACCACTTCCACAACCTGCCTCTCACGCTCCGGTTCCAGCACGGAAAAGGGAAGCGACACCGCCCATATCTGGTTGCAGCGAATCTGGTTATCCGCCTTTGTCCCGGACAGCACATCCTTCAGGCAGCCGGCCTCTTCATTCCAGAATTTCTTCCCGAAGCTCTCTTTCACCTTCTCCGCCAGTTCCCCGTACTCCTCATCATCCTCCGGATAAAACATCTTGAATTCTTCCATAATGCACAGGGCATTGTACCAGTACGCATTGATTTCCACGGGCTTGCCGTGCCTGGCTGTAGGCAGTATCTCTCCCACCCGCACATCCATCCAGGTCACCTGGTCATAATCCCGTCCCGCCATAATCAGGCCGTCCTCGTCCATCTGAATACCGTAATCTGTTCCCTTTTTATACCAGTGGATAATCTCCGCCATGGTCTGATAAGCGCCCTTCACGAAGACGCTGTCGCCGGTCTTTTTATAATACTCGTAGACGGTAAGGATAAAAAGCAGTGACGCGTCCACAGTGTTGTACCCCGGCGCTTCCTTTCCTTCCGGGAACAGGTTGGGCATCAATCCTTTTTTACAATAAGTCATAAAAGTCTGAAGAATGCTCTCTGCCGTCTCATACTGTTTCACCGCCAGACAGCATCCCAGCATGGCGATCATGGTATCCCTTCCCCAGTCTTCAAAAAAGGGAAATCCCGCCAGAATCGTCTGTTTCGCCGTGGAAGAGCGGTAAGAGATAAACTGGTGGGCAGACGCGGAAAGCGTGCGGGCTGTCTCGTTCTGAAAACCTGCCCGTTTCCTGATTGCACTCCTGTGCTGCCGCATATCCGCCAGAATTTCCTCCATATCGGGAAGCTTTGCCTTGATTCCGTATACAATGTGAAGCGTCTCATGCCCGCCGGGCACCACCCTGCAGGAGATACAATGGTTGACTGCAGTGGTTCCTGTTTCCCTTCTTCCATCACAGACATCATAAGCATAATGGTGGCCGTCGCAGAACACGAGAGGCCGCTCCTGAAGTGTCCCGTCGGTTTTCACCCGCAACCACTGCCCGTTGGATGTAATCAGCCCGTCTTCAATTGTAAATTTCTGCTCTTTGGAGAGCTGATGCCCCTTGGGAACAAACTGCAGGTGAGGATACACCTCCAGCGTAATCTCCTCTCCGGAATAGTTCCTGATCTCATAAGAGATTCCCACAGTGTTCTCCCCCTGCATCAGGGCCATGGTCCGCACTACCTCCACGCCCCTGACCATATAGGTCCACTGGGGATACTCCTCGTATGTAAAAGCAGTCTGATAGAGATATCCTTCTTCCCTGCAGGAGACATCCACATCATCCTGACTGGAAATGTGAAGCTTCTCTCCGCCGACGCAGATGAGTTCCTCCAGCCTGTGAATCATGTTATATCGATGGTTGGGAGAATGCAGACAGGCCATCAAAACCGCATGGTCGTTCCTGCTGCAGGAGCCAATCATGGTCAGGGACGAAAAACCCCCCAGGCCATTCGTCATCAGAAAGCAGTTCTCCTCGCCTCGCTCAAATGTCTTCCAATCCTGTTTTCCGTATACAAATTTCATCTGCGTTCCTCCATATCACCATACAATTATTTCCGGTTTTACCCGAACCCGCACTTACGTCCCTCCTGTTATACTTTCCGCGGCGCTTTCTTCTTTACATTTCTTAAAGGTTCTTCCCTTCCGCGGTGCCTCCGCCTTACGAAACCGTCTTCTCTTTGACAGCTTCTTTCGCCTCCACTGTCTTCTCCTCTTCGACCGTTTCTTCCGCTTTCGCTGCTTTCTCCTCTTTAACGGCCTCTTTCTCCTTCGCGGCCTTCTCCTCTTTAACGGCCTCTTTCTCCTTCGCGGCCTTCTCCTCTTTAACGGCGGCTTTCTCCTTCGCGGCCTTCTCCTCTTTAACGGCGGCTTTCTCCTTCAGCGCTTCCAGCTTCTCCTTCTCTTCCAGTGCCGCTTTCAGCCGCTTCGCCTGCTCCTCCTTCAGCCTGTTTGCCTCCGCTTCCGGAAGCCTGCTGCTGATCCGGGTGATCCGGTAGATTTTCTCCACCATCTCCTCTGACAGCATATCGGCATCCATACGCCATTCCCAGTTGCCGCCAAGAGTGGAAGGTTTATTGATCCGTGCCTCCTTATCCAGCCCCAGATAGTCCTGCAGAGGCGTGATGCAGGTATTCGCGGAGCTCATCATCGCCAGGCGCACAAAATCCCAGTATTTTTCCTCATCCGGCGTACCTGCATTGTTCATGTATTCCGTGGCAAAGGCCCTGCTCTCCTCATCCAGCCCCTTATACCACTGTACCAGCGTCTCATTGTCGTGGGTTCCTGTATATACAACGCAATTTCGGTCATAACTATGCGGCAGGTAGTCTGTCTCCTCCCTGGGATCAAAGGCAAATTCCAGCACCTTCATCCCCGGATATCCGCTGTCTTCCAGAAGCTTCACTACGGTATCCGTCAGGAAGCCCAGATCCTCCGCGATGATTCCCTCTTTTCCGAAGCGGTTCTGCAGCACCCGGAACAGCTCCATCCCGGGGCCTTTCTCCCAGTGACCGTTTACGGCAGTCTCCGCCCCGTAAGGAATGCTGTAATATTCATCGAATCCGCGGAAATGGTCAATCCGCACTACATCGTACAGCCTGAAGCAATGCTCCAGACGCTGGCACCACCACCGGAAATTGGTCTGACGATGGTAATCCCATTTATAGAGCGGGTTCCCCCACAGCTGCCCCGTGGCCGAGAATGCATCCGGCGGGCATCCGGCCACAGCCGTAGGCCTGGAGTCTGCGTCAAACTGGAACATCTCCGGCCTGGCCCATGCATCTGCCGAGTCGAACGCCACATAGATGGGAATATCCCCGATAAATTCGATTCCGTTATCGTTGGCATAAGCCTTTAATTTCATCCACTGCTCCTGGAACTTGAACTGGAGGTATTTATAAAATTCGATGTCAAAATAGCACTCTCTTCTATAATAATCAAGGGCATTGGACCAGCGCTTCCGGATATCCTCCGCCCATTCCTCCCAGGCTGCCCCGTCAAAGCGCTTTTTCACTGCCATAAACAGAGCATAATCCTCCAGCCAGAAGGCATTCTCCCGGGTAAAGCGGACAAAATCCGGATTCTGGGCAATATTGCTGCGCTCATAGGCCAGATGCAGCAGAGGAAAACGCTGCTCATACATTTTGCCGTAGTCAACCTTCCCCGGATCATCCCCGAAATCGCAGGCATCGCACTCTTCCTCCGTCAATACCCCCTCCTCAATCAACGCCTCAAGGTCGATAAAGTAAGGATTCCCCGCAAAGGAGGAAAAGGACTGATAGGGCGAATCTCCGTAGCTGGTGGGGGAAAGCGGCAGAATCTGCCAGTAGCTCTGTCCCGCCTCCTTCAGTCTGTCAATAAAATCATACGCTTCTTTGGAGAAGCATCCAATGCCGTACTTTGACGGCAGGCTTGCAATGGGAAGCAATATCCCGCTTGCTCTCTTCATCTTAAATCTACCTCCTGGTTTTCCTTCTGCGGCCTCCCGGCACCCCGCTCCGTAAGGAACTACGGTCCTTCCGTTCTTCTGCCCAACAGCAGACCGCTGTGGGGCGCCACCCGGATGCCGCCTTCCGTAATCTCCGCCGGTTTCCGGCAGTCCGTCTCATCGCCGTCCGCCAGCACTTCCCATGTTTCGGGCTGCCGGCCGAAAGCATCCTCCGTGCCCATCATCTGTAAATTATATCGTACAAATGTACGTTTTTCTGAATTGTCCTGTCTTGCATCCTGTTTCTTCTGACCGGTTTCCGCACTCTCCTGCTCTGCCGCAGCGTCCGGATCCGGCAGACTGCTCGCCGCTGCACTCTCCAGTTCCGCATGGCTGCTCGGCTCCGCACTCCCCGGCTCCGCAGGGCTGTGCGCTGCTGTACCGTCAAGTTCAGGCAGACTGCCCGTCTCTGCAGCCTCCGAATCCGGCAGGACGACCGTATATTCCCGGTCTGACGCATTATAAACGATCAACAGCTCATCCCACGGCGAAGGGCGGGAATCCCTGTTGTCCACCTGAAATGACACTATACCGTCTCCCTGAACCTCTCTGTCCAGGATACGTTTCGCAGCCGCAGGCGATTTATCGCACAGGCCGGGCAGCTGCTTGCGGAGCCGTATCAGCCCTTTGTAG
>CANDMH010000098.1 GCA_947385785.1 uncultured Lachnospiraceae bacterium | reverse complement strand
CACTCTTTCCCTACACGACGCTCTTCCGATCTGAGCAGTACAAACATGTCCGCGAGAAACTGGATGGGATTACCAGGGATATGGCGGACTTCCAGCGGGAGAACAAGGATTCCGTTGCGGAGCTGCGCAGGGAGCATAAGGAGTCCATGGCGGAGCTGCGGAAAGGCAACAAAGACATCCTTGAAGCAGTAACGCCGTTGAAGCATAAAGTAGAATCCCTTGAACACCTGAAGGAAGATGTGGAAGAACTCAAAGAAAAGCCGGGGAAGACCTGGGAGAGTATCAAAACACAGGTACTTGCGTGGGGCGTTGCTGCGGTGATGGCTCTCATTGCCGCAGCCCTGGGGCTTAGTAAAATTATAGGGTAGACTGGGCTGTAAAAAATGAATGGAAAGAGAGGATTGACTTATGAACGTAGAACTTATGATGCAGTATATTACTTATATTCTGGCGGCTGTCGGCGTGCTGGCATTCCTGGTATCTGCCGTCGTGCAGGCAGTCAAGGAGCTGCCGGGCCTGCAGCGGGTACCCACCAGTATAGTGGCACTGGCGGTATCACTGATTCTGTGCCCGCTGGCGGTTGTCATCGTCTGCCATTACTTTAAGGTCGTGATTACATGGTATTATGTGATTGCGTCCTTTATCGCCGCCTTTATTGTATACCTGGTGGCAACCGGCGGATGGGAACGGGTAACGGAAATGTGGGAAAGGACAAAGTATAAGAATAAATGACCACAGGGGGCTTCGGCTCCCTGTTTTTTTGCCTGCTGTTGGGCGGAAAGGAGTTATCTATGAGGATCAACGTACATGCCGGGCATAACACGGACGGAAAGAAGGGCTGCGGGGCAGTCGGCTTTATCAGGGAGTCCATGGAGGCAAGGAGGGTGAAGGATGCGGTAATCAGCCAGCTCCGGCAGTTGGGACATACGGTGTATGACTGTACATGTGAAAATGGGGCAAATAAAGATGATGTGCTGGCTAAAATCGTAGCGGCCTGCAATGCGCATACCGTGGATCTGGACGTGTCCATCCACTTCAACGCGGGTGCCGGAGACAGTACAGGAAACGGGAAGACAACCGGGGTAGAGGTGCTTATTTACAGCTTGTCGAGCAAGGCCAGGGAATATGCGGAGATGGTATGCGCTGCAGTTGCCGGTCTGGGTTTCAAAAACCGCGGGGTAAAGGTCAGGACAGACCTGCGCTTTTTAAGGCAGTCCAAGGCACCCGCCATGCTCATTGAGTGCTGTTTCGTGGATGATAAGGACGATGTGCAGCTGTACGACTGCCAGAAGATGGCGGAGGCGATCGTCTTTGGCGTCACCGGCCAGCGGGTGCAGGAGGCGCATGGCCCGACGAATGAAAAAGGCCCGAAGGGTGACAGTGGACCGCAGGGGCCAGCAGAGATACCTTACAGAAACCCGGGTCAGCAGAGGATGGTGACAGGCCAGGCGGGTATTGAACTGATTAAGCAGTTCGAGGGGTGCAGGCTGGAAGCTTACAAATGCCCTGCGGGGGTATGGACGATCGGGTATGGCCACACAGCAGGCGTCAGGCAGGGGCAGAAGATCACAGCGGCCCAGGCGGAGAACTACCTGAAAGCAGACCTGGAAAAGTATGAGAAAAAGGTGGACACGTATGGCTCCTACAACTGGAACCAGAATGAATTTGACGCACTGGTATCCTTTGCGTATAATGTGGGCAGCATAGACGGCCTGACGGCGCAAGGGACCCGGAGCCGGGCAGCGATCGCGGATAAGATGCTGGCATACAACAAGGCGGGTGGCAGGGTGCTCTCCGGTCTGACAAGGCGTCGGCAGGAGGAGCGGAAGCTGTTTTTAAAGAGTTGCACCGGTGCAACAGGCAGTACAGGAGCAGGCAATACGGGAGCCGGGACTAAGACAGGCACCACAGGGGCAACCGTCCGGTCAGGTAGCCGTGGAGCGGATGTTACATACCTGCAGCAGCGCCTTGCCGCTCTTGGATACAAACCGGGTGCTGCGGACGGTATATTCGGCGCTAAGACGCTGGCGGCAGTCAAAGCCTTCCAGAAGGATCACAGGCTCACAGTGGACGGCATTGTGGGGGTTAAGACCTGGGCGGCACTGGCAGCGTAAACTTTTACTTTCCGTGAAGGCAGATAGCGGAAAGGAAAAACAGGACTGCATATGCTAAGGAATAAGAAATGGGCGGCAGGTGTTATCCTGCCTGCCTGTTTCATTACTTCCCAATAAGTTTCCGTAGTACCTGATTTTCGTTTTCCAATTCGTCTATGCGCTTTTTCATCTTCAACTTATCTCCGCCCCGGCTAAAGTATTCATCAATCTTTCTAAGCAACGGAGAAGAATCATCATAATCTGGGGCATAGAGGTAATATCCGGTGTCCTGTGGGTTGATTCCAACACGCTTTGCAACCAAATCAATTACCTCTTTTGCGGCCTGCCAGCGCCTGTCAAGCATGGCGTTTGAGTGGTCTTTCATTCGGCAAATCCTGGCATACCCTTCTGGAGAGATGTTCTTTTCATCGTAATAGTCAGCTTCATGCTCAAATTCACTCTGATAGCGTTCAAGTAACAATTTTTCTTCGTTTGCCATATCCTTCTCACTTTCTCCCATCATTACCCGGCAGGGACGGGTTGATATTATATGTCAATATCGGTCAATCTTATAAGTGAATAGATATTGTCCTGTATCAATGCTGGATGTAAGAAGAACAAGCCGCGAGGAGTGTATCTACGTCCATTATCGTCCAAAACAGAAATGACGGCTTTGGCCCAATCTTTATACAGTTTGTCAAATTCACAGGATGGGCGAGATAAAATGGATGCCGATACGCTTACGGCAACAATGGCTCTTCCGAACTCTTTAAACGCATCATCCCATTTATACCGGTTCTCTAAGAGTTTGGTAACACCTCTCAACTTCTGCTTGAAATCGTGGTTTTTCGCCGCTTTCCTTATTTCACTTTTAAATTCTGTATCAAGTTTCATATCTTCCCTTCTTTCTCCCGGCGTAACCCCGCCGGGTGGGTGGTGTGGTTATGCTCCGCAAAGAGTGGCAATTGCAAGCACATACAAATATTTTTCTGCCGCATCCCTGCTTTCATTTTTGGCAATTTCAACCATTTTTTTCTGCGCATTTGTATCTTTTGCCAGTTCTTCAGCTCTTTTTCCTATCAGTGCAAATCCTTGTTCGTTTGTCATTTCCCATATCCTCCGTGCCATTGATAAGTCTATATTAGCATAGTTTAAATATGCTGTCAACACATATTTATAAAAAAGTTTAAAAATGCTTGAAATTTTTTCTTTTGAATGGTAATATGGAATCAGGCAGGAGGTGATGGAGTGGCATTTGCGGATAAAAAAGCGGCGTTTGCTTATGTGAATGAATATCAGAAAGAGAAATATGATAGAATTACTGTTATGGCAGGAAAGGGGAAGAAAGCAGAGTATCAAGCGGCGGCAAAGGCGGCTGGAATGTCCTTGTCTGCATTTATAGAAATGTGTGTTGATGAAAAAATATCAAAAGAATAGTTTAAAAATGCTTGACGGGATAGTTTAAATATGCTACAATAGTATTATCAGATGAGGCAAGTAAATCTGAAATACGGAAAGAGAGGCGGGAATGGATATAATGACAGATAAACAGGTAAGGTTCTTAACATGGTTAATAACTACAGCAACAGATAAATGCACATCCATTGAGGAAGTACACGAATTGAATCAGGAAATCAGGAAACATTCAGACGGACTGATAGATTTAGCAGTAAAGGGAGATAAAGAAAAGGAATAAGAAAGAGAGCGGGCTTGCCACCGTTCTTTTCTTTTGGGAATCTCCCATGACAGGGAGCGGCAGTGATATCGCTTTAACGGACCAGGTAAATACTCACAATATCAGGCGTATTCCGTCAAAGGCAATGCTGATCGGATGCAGGACAAGCTTAAGGCAGCGGAATTTTGTGCGATTATTGTCAAGGCCGATTTGTCCCGGAATTTGTCCCGGAAAACGTGAACCCCCGTATTTATCACGTTTATAGCACTTAAAAACCGGGGTTCGAGTCCCACATTCCGCATGAAATGAGAAAGGCCGCAGACCCGGGGATTTTCCAGTAAAATCCGGGGTCTGCGGCTTTTAGTCTGCCTTGTCAGGATCACCCATGGCGTGCTTCCCGGTAAGTCTGGCGTACATCCAGGCATAGATCCAGATGATCAGAGGGATAGCCAGCGTGCCGAAGAGGCTTATGCGAAACCATTTGGCCGAAGCGGAATTGTCCACAATGGCAGTTATCAGTGTGATGACATACATGAGAACCAGCAGTATAACGCCAATGACTGCTACGATCTGTTTTGATGTCACTTTATGCTTCTGCGTTGTTTTTTCTTCTTTGTCCATAAAAACCTCTCTTTTTGTAAATTATGCTTTATTTTAGCATATATGCGGCAATTTGACAAACAAAAAATTTTTTTAAAAATAGACTTGATTATTAGGGATGGTTTGTGCTATAATATCCTTCGTCAGCAGGAGCTGATGTATAGGGGAATAGTACAATGGTAGTGCGGCGGTCTCCAAAACCGTTGATGGGAGTTCGATCCTCTCTTCCCCTGTTACGAAAGAGAAGCGTTAGGTGCTGTCAAATCTATGACATAGCTGGCACTTCTTTTTTTGTATGTCAAGTATACTCGTGAGTATCAATTGAGTCTTGCTCGATTCGGGTGTTAATCGTAGGGGTGAATGAAATACAGGGGTGTTGTTGATTCTGTGAAACTGAATTTTTTAAGGATACCATTTAAGGAGAAGAGGCAGATATGGAAGGAAAAGAACAATTAGATAAAGCGCTTGAGACTTTGAAACAGTTTGCATGTGCGCTGGCGGTACAGGCAGGTCAGAGCGAGGAATACGGAACACAGCTCTGGCAGGGAATCCGTCAGTCGGCGGGACTTTTGCAGGAACTGGCATATTATCATGATTACGGTGAATTTTTGTGCAGATATGAGGTGGCAGGTTATACGCTTGCCGATGTACTGGTGTGGCAGGTGGATCACTTCAAGCTGTATATGGACAGACCGGAGGAAATGAACCGATACAGGCAGCCCAAACTGCTGCTTGCGGCATTTGAAACCATGTTGCAGATGGAGAAGGAGCCAGGGAAGTTCCTGGAAAAGATGCGTTCAGAAACAGGGCAGGATATTTTGTAATGCCTGCGGGGAGTTTCATTCCCATTTGCGTGCAGTGTAAAATTTGTAGACGACATCAGCTACTGTGCTTGATTGCCTGGGAAAATACGCCATGATATCAGAACGGCGTCTGCCATACACAGAAGCGGCGAACTCTTAAAAGGACAAAAGCACCTACACATTACATGCAAGTGCTTTCGTCTATAAAAGGGGAATTCGTTTATTATTATATACAGCAGAGAGGAATATGTCAATAGTTTTTTGAAAAAAATTTTTATTTTTTGACTAAAATCGACGAACATCGACAAGTATGAAATTGAATGATATTTTTACTGTACATTTCAGGAAAGTATGATAAAATATATTCGCGAGTGCAATCATTTACCAGTCTTGCAGTATTTCTTCCATGAAAGCCTGCGCTGTCATGGCGGCATGATAAGGAAGCGGGTACTGCTGTAGAGAGTGGAAGTGCCAAAGAGAGTGGCAGGGAGTGGCACGGAGGTTAAGATGGAACAGAAAACAGAGGATCGGCAGCAGATAGTCCGGGAGTACAGGCAGATGTTGGAGCCGCTTTTGCGTTATCTGCCATGGATGGAGAGGAATGCCGGAAAGGCGGCAAGCCGCAGTTACCAGGGACAGGGAATCAGCAGAAATTCCATGGCCTTTCCGGTTTACGATGCGACTTTGATGAGTTTTATCAGGGAAGCATCCGGTTCGGCGCTGATGGACCGCAATTACAGCTATGTATATACCCGGAACCGGATCAGGTCACATGATGACGAGAGAAGAGTAATTGCTGCCGCAGAGCTGAGGGACTGGGATATTCTGAGGGGGATTTTGTCCAGATATGTGCTTGAGGGCAGGACAAAAGCGACTCTGTGGGGTGAGGCCGTGCAGGAGAACATATTTCTGCTGGTGCTGCGGCAGATGCAGAAAGTAGTGGAATACTGGGACAGGACAAAGAGATAAGGGATTGCTTGGAGGGGCAGGATGGGAGAGAAATCCATACAGAAGAAAAGATTTATATTGGAGACGGCCAGAAAAGTCTTTGTGGAGAAAGGCTTTAAGAAGGTTACCATGAAGGATATTGTGGAAGCCTGTGAAATCAGCAGAGGCGGTCTCTATCTGTATTTTGAGAGTACCGGCCAGATCTTTCAGGAGGTCATGAAGCTGGAGAGTGAAGAGGCTGACGATGTATTTTCCGACAGCATAGCCGATGACGCTACGGCGGCTGATATCCTGATTCTCTTTCTGAAGGAACAGAAGAAAGAACTGCTCCGGAAGGAGGATACTCTGACCCAGGCAATCTATGAATTCTATTTTCAGGGACAGCCTGTGAGGAAGGGCAATGTCCTGAAAAGACAGTTTGATTCCGCAGTGAGAATTATTGAAAAGCTGATAGAGACCGGCGTGGAAAACGGGGAATTTTACTGTGAGGACTGCAGGGGGATGGCGAGGAATATCATGTTTGTGCTGGAAGGACTGAAAATTTCCGCTCAGACCATCGGCATTACGGCAGACGCTGTGGACAGGGAGATTCTCTTTATCCTGAAGATGTTGGGGCTGGAGGAAAGTCAGGAGGTTCCGGGATAAGAAAGTCCGGCAGAAGCGGATCTATCGGGAAGCGGAAAATCAGTGCTCCGGTTCGTGACGACAGAGATCACAGGAGCGGCAGAAACAGCAGAATATGGAGGGTATATGGGAAACGTTAAACGTATCTATGTGGAAAAAAAGGAGCCTTTTGCAGTCAGGGCAAGGGAATTGTATGAGGAGATAGGAAATTTTCTGGGCGTGCAGGCAGAAGGGGTAAGGATATTTATCCGCTATGATGTGGAGAATATTTCGGAGGAAATCTTTCAGCGGGCCTGCGGCACCGTGTTTTCGGAGCCGCCGGTGGATGAGCTGTACCATGAGGAAATCCAGGTTCCGGAGGGTGCCAGGGTATTTTCCGTGGAATATCTGCCGGGACAGTTTGACCAGAGGGCGGATTCGGCGGTGCAGTGTATCCGTTTTCTGAAGGAGGACGAGGAGCCGGTGATCCGGACTGCCGTTACCTATATGATTCTGGGGGATATCTCGGAGGAGGACTTCGGGAAGATCAAAGCGTACTGTATTAACCCTGTGGATTCCAGGGAGACAGGCAGTGTGAAGCCGGATACGTTGATCACGGCGTTTGAAGAGCCTGCGGACGTGGCAGTGCTGGAAGGCTTTGTGCAGATGACGGAAGGAGAACTGGAGAGGCTGTACGAATCTCTTTCTCTGGCGATGACTTTCAGGGATTTTCTGCATATCAGGAATTATTTCCGGGATGACGAGAATCGCAATCCTACCATGACGGAAATCAGAGTGCTGGATACCTACTGGTCGGACCACTGCCGTCACACAACTTTCTCCACGGAACTGAAGAGTGTGGAATTCGGAGACGGATATTACCGCTCTCCCATAGAGACTACATACCGCAGTTATCTGGACACCAGGGAGGAAATCTACGGGGACAGATCGGATAAGTTCATCTGCCTGATGGATCTGGCGCTGATGGCCATGAAGAAGCTGAAGAGCGAGGGCAGGCTGGAGGATATGGAAGAGTCTGACGAGATCAACGCCTGCTCTGTGGTAGTGCCCGTGGAGATGGATTACAGCGACGTGGGCGGTCCGGAGAAGGTCACCGAGGAGTGGCTGGTGTTCTTCAAGAACGAAACGCATAATCATCCCACTGAAATAGAGCCTTTCGGTGGTGCGGCCACCTGTCTGGGCGGTGCCATCCGGGATCCTCTGTCAGGCAGAGGGTATGTATATCAGGCCATGCGCGTGACGGGAGCGGCAGACCCTACGGTGCCCGTATCGGATACTTTAAAGGGAAAGCTGCCCCAGAAGCGGCTGGTGCGCGGCGCTGCAGGAGGTTATTCTTCCTACGGCAATCAGATCGGCCTTGCCACAGGCTTTGTAAAGGAGATCTATCATCCCAACTATGTGGCGAAAAGGATGGAAATCGGCGCCGTTATGGGAGCTGCTCCCAGGAAGAACGTCATCCGGGAGACCTCGGATCCGGGTGATATCATCATTTTGCTGGGCGGACGTACCGGGCGTGACGGCTGCGGCGGCGCTACGGGTTCCTCCAAGGTACATACGGAGCAGTCCATAGAGACCTGCGGGGCGGAGGTTCAGAAGGGAAATGCGCCTACCGAGCGCAAGATTCAGAGGCTGTTCAGACGGGAAGAGGTCAGCCGCCTGATTAAGAAATGCAATGACTTTGGTGCAGGCGGTGTGTCCGTGGCCATCGGCGAGCTGGCGGACGGTCTGACAGTGGATCTGGATAAGGTGCCGAAGAAATACGCGGGCCTGGACGGCACGGAGCTTGCCATTTCCGAGTCCCAGGAGCGTATGGCAGTGGTGGTGGATCCTGAGGATGTGGAAGCATTTCTTAAGTTTGCCGCACAGGAGAACCTGGAGGCTGTGGAGGTGGCGGTGGTCACCGAAGAACCCAGGCTGGTGCTGAACTGGAGAGGCCAAAAGATCGTAGATCTGAAGCGTGCGTTCCTGGACACCAACGGCGCCCATCAGGAGACTGCGGTAAAAGTGGATATACCTGACGAGAAAGAGAACTATTTTGAGAAATGGGCTGTGCCCGCGGTAAAGGAAAAACTGGAAGCAGGGGATACGAAAGGGGCATGGCTGGCCCTGCTGAATGATTTGAACGTATGTTCGCAAAAGGGCCTGGTGGAAATGTTTGATTCCTCCATCGGTGCAGGCAGCGTGCTGATGCCCTACGGCGGCAGACATCAGCTGACGGAGACTCAGACTATGGTGGCTAAGCTTCCTGTGCTTAAGGGTAAGACGGATACGGTTACCATGATGAGTTACGGGTTTGATCCTTATCTTTCTTCCTGGAGTCCTTATCACGGCGCGGTGTATGCGGTGGTGGAGTCCATGGCGAAGATTGTGGCATCGGGCGGTGATCACTCCACGATCCGTTTTACCTTCCAGGAGTATTTCCGCAGGATGACATCCGAGCCTTCCCGCTGGAGTCAGCCTTTTGCGGCGCTGCTGGGAGCATATGACGCCCAGGTAGGCTTCGGGCTGCCTTCCATCGGCGGAAAAGACAGTATGTCAGGTACCTTTAATGATATAGATGTGCCTCCCACACTGGTATCCTTTGCGGTGGATATCGCAAAATCCGGTGAGATCGTGACACCGGAGCTGAAGACTCCCGGCAATAAGCTGGTTCGTTTTTCCATAGAGAAGGATGATTTCGATATTCCTGTGTATGATGAAGTGGCCGGGCTTTACAGTGCCGTTCATGAATTGACGAAGGCAGGGGCGATTGTGTCTGCTTATGCGTTAGATGCAAAGGGAATGGCGGCAGCCGTATCCAGGATGGCATTCGGCAATAAGCTGGGGGTGGTTTTGGAGGAAGAACTGACGGAAGGCGACCTGTTCGGGAACGGGCTGGGGGATATCCTGGCTGAGATGCCGGCGGATCGGATTGCACTGCTGGAGGACAAAGAGATTGACTACAAGGTCGTAGGAACAGTTTCGGAGGAAGCAGCCTTTGTGTATGGCGGAATCAGGATTGCCATGGACGAAGCTCTTGAGGCGTGGACCTCGAAGCTGGAAAAGGTATATGCCACAAAGGCAGTGAAGGACAATACGCCCCTTGAAGACAGCTGCTACAGGGCGGACAGCGTGTATGTATGCAGGCATAAGGTTGCCAGGCCTACGGTGTTCATTCCGGTATTCCCCGGGACCAACTGTGAATATGACAGTACCAAAGCCTTTGAGCGGGCAGGGGCGGATGTGGTTACGAAGGTGTTCCGCAACCTGAGCGCGGAAGATATCCGCGAGTCTGTGGAGGAATTTGACAAAGCGATTGCGCAGGCTCAGATTATCATGTTCCCCGGCGGTTTCTCTGCGGGTGACGAACCGGACGGCAGCGCGAAGTTCTTTGCCACGGCTTTCCGGAACGCAAGGATGGAGGAAGCGGTCAGGAAGCTGCTGAACGAGAGAGACGGTCTGGCGTTGGGAATCTGTAACGGATTCCAGGCGCTGATAAAGCTGGGGCTGGTGCCTCACGGCGAGATAGTTGGGCAGGGAGCGGATTCTCCGACTTTGACGTTCAATACCATTAACCGCCATATCTCAAAGATGGTGTATACAAAAGTGGTTTCCAACAAATCCCCCTGGCTGCAGCAGGCGCAGCTGGGCGGTGTGTACTGCAACCCGGCATCCCATGGAGAGGGGCGCTTTGTCGCGCCGAAGGAATGGATTGACAGGCTCTTTGCAAACGGGCAGGTGGCTACCCGCTATTGCGACCAGGAGGGAAATATCTCCATGGACGAGGAGTACAATATCAACGGTTCCTATGCTGCCATTGAGGGCATTACTTCCCCTGACGGAAGGTGCTTTGGCAAGATGGCTCATTCCGAGAGACGTGACAGGTCTGTGGCAGTCAATATTTACGGGGAGCAGGATATCAGGATATTTGAGTCCGGTGTGGCTTATTTCAGGTAAGGAGCGGTTAAGGAAACTTTGCGGCGGGTATATATGGCTGGTGGTCTGAAAGCCATCATAGGGATGGCGGCCTGGTTGTAGCCTGCTGCAAATTTTGTGGCATATTATAAAAGCAGATGACCCTGAAACAGGAGGTAATTTCCGGTTTCAGGGTCATTCTGCTGTCTGAAAGAAAAACATGAGTTTTCGGCAGTCTGCTTTCCTGGAAAATATGGCTGCCTGTGCAGGAAAGTATCATATCAGCCGCCGAGATTGTTGAGGAAAGCAGCAGTTTTCTTTTCCTGGTATTCGCCGCCGTAAGTGCCGTCAGTGAGATGCTTCAGACCTTCGGCCATGAATTCCGCCCAGCTCTCTTTTTCATGCTTTACCAGGATGGGATAATAGAAGACGCCGTTCTTCTTTGCGGCATCCTGGTCTCCTGGGGCATCGCCGCACATGAGTACATGATCCGGGGCGTAACCTTTCTTCAGCAGCTCGCCGATGCAGAAGGCTTTGCTGCCGGCGTCCTGTGCAAGGACGATGTCCGTGTGCTCCAACAGGCCATACAGCTTCCACTCATCAAGTACGGCGCCCAGGTTTGCACTGGATACGATAGCTACATCCGCATACTGCTGTGCATGGGCAAGTGCTTCCTTCACGCCCTCAAAAGGGAGTTTTTCGGATTCGGGAAGCGCATTGATGGATTCATTGACGGCCAGGCTCCAGTTCAGGGCTTTCTTCAGGATAACGCTGCCGGGATTTTGCTCTATGGCACGTTTTACGGCGTCATTGGACAGTTCGGGGCTTTCCGCGGCCCATTTTACCAATGTCCCCAGATCTTCAATGGCGGCGTACCTTTCGCTGATCTCCTGCAGAGCCACGGATAATCCCCTGAAGCGGTTGATTCCCCGGGTCATGGTGTAGAGATTGATCTCGTTCCAGCGGGTCAGAATTTCTTCCCGCCATTTTTCCAGTCCCCATTCCGCCACCATGCAGGGGCCGAAGCATTTGATGTGCTTCACATCCATGGTGTCCATGGCGCAGCCGTCGCTGTCCACGCAGACGAGAAAGTCCTTTTGTCTTTGGTAGTCAGTCAGATTTTTTGCCATTTGATTCCTCCTGTTATCATTGTTATGCGGCAATGCGCAGGTATTCCTTCGTGCCTTATAAGCTTCGGGTTTCCATTCAGGGGCCCGGCTTATGGCAAATGTTTTCGGTGGTGAGTATAAATTGCTGATTTCCGATTTCAGTTGAAAGGAAGCGACATGCCCATCTGCTGGCTGTCCGCCGCCTTATCCCGATAGGATTTTGGTGTGACACCTGTAATGCGTTTGAATATCCGGACGAAATAGTTCAGGTCGGCAATACCGCACTGCTGCGCAATGGATTTGATGGGCGTGTTGGTGCCCTGCAGCAGGTACTGTGCGTGGGCAATCCGTTGTTGGTTCACATAATCCGTCAGTGTCATATCCATCTCCTTCCGGAACAGGGAGGAGAGGTAGCTGGGGGTGACGTTCAGGCGGCAGGACAGGGCCTTCAGGCTTAAATCCGTGCTTAAGTCTGTGGTGACATAGGTGATCGCCTTCCGCACGGGCAGAGAGTATCCCTTCAGGCTGTATTGCCTGACCAGCCGGCAATAACCCAGGGCAAGCCTGCGCAGAATAGCCTGGCATTGTTCGATGCTTGTCAGCTCCTCGATCTGCTGGATGCTTCTGTTTGAAAAGCTGTCGATATGCACAGGATGCACTCCCGCAGATTCCGCTGCCTTACGCATCAGGGTGTTGATGGTGATGGTAAGGTCTTTCTTATCCCGAAGACTGTTGGACAGTCGGGGCGGTATGCCGGCGTCTATGAGCTTCCGGATGCCTTCTATAGCCTGGGCTTCATTGCAGTGGCTGACGGCGTTGCAGATCATGTTTTCCGCATCGTAGCGCTTCTCAATATATTCAATATTCAGGAAGGGCTGTTCCGGCACCCGGGAGATTCCGCTGTAGTGGAGGCGCAGATTTTCCAGGTCTCCTTCGCTGTTGAAGATGGTCTGAAAGTATTCCCTTCGGAAAATAAAACGGGTGATCACGTTTATCAGATTCCTGAATCCGTGAGCCTCATTACATATAGTTTTCCAAACATCGCATATTTTC
>CANDMH010000097.1 GCA_947385785.1 uncultured Lachnospiraceae bacterium | reverse complement strand
CGGTGGCGCCGCCCCGGGATATGGGCAGTGATAATAAACTGTGCGGAGGGGCGGGGATCGCGGATCTTCTGTACCAGGGATTTTCCGCGGCCTATATGAGACTGGTGTATCCTGCTCAGTTTACGGACAGAAGCAGCACGGGAAATCTGTGCTATGACAGGAATATCTGCCTGCTCTCATCCGGGAGCTGGGACCGGCTTTCGGAGGCGACGGAACATATGAGGACGGGCGGCCTGGGAGTGGAAGGATGCGCGTACCACTACTTCCGGGGGCGGGCGGTGGTTGTTCCGCAGATCTGTGTAAATGTGTGCGGGAATGTGCTGCGCGTCTCACTGGGTACAAGGCTTGCGGATGTGCAGAAGAGCATGGGCTTAAAAGAATGCAGGCTTTACCGTATGGTAAATGGGGAAAAGCTTCCCGTAAAATATCAAAATACGCAGATCCCTCTGGTGGCAGGGGACTGCCTGGAACTGTGAAAAAACGGCAGGTAATCACCTGCTTTGCAGGTGGTTACAAAAAATATACGGAATCATGCGCATGAGAATCGCTTCGCGATGGCGCATGAGCAGGTAATCATCTGCTTCGCAGATGGTTACAAAAGGAACAAAAGAGGGGACTGATATGATTATATTTCCGGCAAACAGGGACATAGAAAAATCAATTCTGGAAGAACGGGTGAAAGAATTGTCAGGAAGTAATATTCCGGATCTGGTATGGGTGGATAATCTTGCGGAAAATTATCGTTTCTGGGGAATCTATCCGCTATTTGCACCAGGAGGTGTGCTGACCAGGGATGTGATCCTGCCGTTGGATGCTTACGGCATGATTTTGCCGAAGGGTTGTAAAATCGAAAAAAGCAGGGGAGAAAACGGCACGGTATACGGCAGAGACAACATGGCAGACGGTAAAAACGGCACGGCATACGGCAAAGATAGAACGGCATATGGCAAAGACAGCACGGCATACGGCAAGGACAGCATGGCATACGGCAAAAACGGCACGGCATACGGCAAAGACAGCACGACAGACGGCAAAGACGATGGGGAAATTGGATGGGTTATTTCCGGTGAGATCTCGTTCCGTTATACGGGCGCGGCTGTCCGGGTGGAAAAGGCGGAGATCGGCAGAGACGGTGTCCTGCGGTTTTCGTTTCCTGGAAATCTTCTGGGCTTTCCCTTCGGCACAGGAATCCGGTATGCTCTGTCTTCTTATGACGAGCGGGTGGAGAGAACCATTTTTAAGACACTCTATTCCGAAGTGTTTGCCCTGGAGGAAGCTGCCCGGCTGGAAGTAAATTTTTTTCCGGCTGCTATCCCTGAGAATCGGTGGGAGCTGGAGGAACAGGCAGAGGTCCAAACGGTTTTGCAGACAGTGTATCTGCAGAAAGTAAGGCTTTCTCTTCCCAAAGGCTTCCGGTTCGTGCTGGCAGCGGGTGTTGATGAAAATGGCTATGAAGAGGCGTATTTTACCCCTTCGGGAAGTGCGAAAATCGAAGGGGGAGGCTTTCTGATGCCCGGTCTGACGGGGACGGAACGGATTGAAATGGGGACGGAACTTGGCTTTTGCCCCGGAGGACGTGCATATTTTGACGACGCGGAAATGCAGGGAAAGCCGGATACGGCGTATCTTTCCTTCGCTTCCTCCGTCTATTACTGCCAGCCGGAGCATATGAATTTTTATACCCAGGGGAATCCCGAAAAGCATGCTCGGCAGGCGGACGGATTGCATATGGCAGGGAATCCCCAAGAGTACTTCGAAAAGCATGCCCGGCAGGCGGACGGATTGTATCCGGCAGGGTATCCCCAGGGGAATCCCGAAATGCAGGGAGGACTTTGCACGGCGAGGTCCGGCAGTGCGGAAGACGGGATTTATGAGTATGCCGCTCTGCCGGGAGTGCCGCTTGGAGGGGCGGGCCTGCCGATCTTCCCCTTCGGCGGCCTAAGGGAAAACAGCAGGGAAGCGGTAAAGCTGGAAGAAATCTATCTGAGCGGAATGCGGAAAAGCATTGTGGAAGGACAGCTTGCGGAACATGCGTTATGCAGCGAAGAGATGACTTATGCCGTTACGAAAAGCGGAATGAAGGCGGCATATAACAGCGAAAAGCTGCTCTGGGTGCAGACCGCGCCGCTTCAGGAGCTGACGCCGGGGATTGCGTTTACGTCTATGTGCAGCCGATTCTGGTTTGCGCTGCTGTCGTCAAAATTATTTCTGGCGCTGACGGATCTGGACGGAATGGCATCCGTCCCCTACAGCGTGACAGCGCGAAGGCTGCAGCTTGCCAAAGCAGCAGGATATGGGGACGGAGAAAAGCTGGTTTCCCTGTGCGGACAAACGTTTGCTACGGCGGAGGAGCTGAAAGCGGCGGTGGAGGGAAAGCAGGCCGGATGGGAACCTTCCCTGAGGGAAGCCTGCTGTCACTTCAATCAGAATCTTGCGGGCTGGGAATTCCAGTGTTCCCCGGACCGCTGGAAGGAATACAAGACTCTGGCTGTCTTGAAGATGGTGGACGACAGGAGCATGGACGAGTGTATGGAGGAAGTGTGGCTCTGGGGATGGAAGCCAGAAAAGGAGGAAGAGGAAAAGGCGAAGCGATATTACGCAGAGACAGCTGCCCTTTTGCCGGATCCGGGCCTCCAAAAGCTGACAGAGATCCTGAAAGAGAAAGAATGGAAGGGCACCGTCTTTTTCCGGGCAGGTGTGGATGTGTCAGGGATGCCCGGGGAACTGGCATTTTTGGCGAAGGGAATCGATACGGAGAAATTTCTGGCGGCTTACGTGGCATTTCCGGCTGTCGGCATGTCCTCTGACGGGCAGGCTCCGGGGAGCGCGCTGATTGCTTATGAAGATTCCGGTGCGCTGCATTTAGAAGAATATCAGGAATTTGGATGGAAGGTAAGGCGTCTGCAGCTTGATATCAGGGAAAATAAAATATACCGGTTCCAGGCAAGTGTAGAGCTTTTGATCAATGCCCTCTTTGGATATCAAACGGTCGGGAGGGCTGATGAGGAGAGCTGCAGCCTGGTGTTCAACGGGAGCTACCAGGAAAATGAAAGCAATGGGTATTATGCCTTTGTTCTGGAGAAGCCGGTGGAGTATATACTGGAAAATTGCGGAATCAAGAGAATCCGTATGGAATCCGCCTCCCTGGAAACGGAGGGAGAAAACGGACGGTTTGTTCTGGGCGGCTCGTTTTTGCTGGCTGCGGAGGAACACGCAGACTTGCTTTCTTTTGAAAAGCTGCCGTTTGACGGGCTTGCCGTGGAAATGAAAACGGCAGAGAGCGGGTATGATTTTCGGGTGGATTATGAAAGCATGGTGCTGCGCCCTCAGGATGGAGTTCTGCGGGAAGCTTCTTTTGGAGCCCTGTTTCCGGCAAAGGTCAGCAGGCTGGTCATGCAGGAAAACAGGAAAGCCACGGAACTGGGATTTGAGACACTGAAAATAAAAGGCTATGGGGACGAAGAGGCGCTGGGAGAGAACTGGACAGGCTTCCTGTGGCTGATCGAGACGGGAAACCTGGGAGGACTTGCGGCCGCGGTGAATCTCACACTGGAGCTTTTGACAGCCTTCGGCCCGGATCCGGAGAGCCCTGCGGGGCAGCCTCATTTTTACTGCGGGCTCCGGATCCAGTCCCTGGTCAAAACCGATACCTTTGCGCTGCCCCTGCAGGGGATCATGTCTCTGGGGTTTGACTCCATGGAATTAAAAAAGGATGGGGATTTTTATTTCCGGTTCCGCAATTTTTCACTGACCATACTGGGAAAACGGTTTCCGGAAACGAATAATGACCTGTATCTGATCGCGGATGATCAGGGAAATCTGGGATGGTACGGGGCAGTGGAAGGATAGTATGAAACAGGAAAAGGGGGTGCGCCATGGGGACTTATAAACTGACAGTCACACATCTGTGCATGGGGCTGGGACTTTCGGTGCTGATCAAGCTGAGCTACAATAACAAAAAGGATACATTTCTCGCGCTGCTCGACTGTGGTTCCATTGTAGGGGCAAATTATGTCTGCAAAACTGCGCTGGAGAAAATTGCGAATGAGGTAAAGGGTAATGGGAATGTATTAGACTATGTTCATATTTCTCATTTTGACAGAGACCATTATAATCAGTTGAAAGTGCTTGGGGAGGGATATCTCGGACAATATGACGAATGTATCAGGATCAAAAAGATGATTTTCGGTTGTACGGGAAACAGAAATATTGCAAATATTAAACAGACGTTTCGCGGCTGTTTTCAGATTGATACAATGCTTATCCGGCAAGGTGACTTTGGGAATCTGAGCAGAGGAGGCGGATATGGGATTCCCCCAATTTCTGCATATAGGGAGCTTTGTGAAGAGATCGCGCTGGGGGAAGATTTGTATTTCAGGATCGTGCCGATCCTGTATCATGCCCAGCTCGCGCCACAAAGGAGAGCGGGTCTGGGGAATATTCGTCTGCATGACAACGGAGTCTACATTAATACAGGCTCTTCCCTTTTGATGGTAACCGTAGTGCTGGAAACAGAGAGCAAATTAGAGCCGGAAGTCAGCTATCTTTTTACGGGAGATGCCACTGTGGAAACTATGAAAATCCTAAGGGCGCTCGCAGATGTTCATTTTGAAAATGAGCAGAAATTATTGCTGATTGCACATCATGGCGCAAGAAGGCATGTGGCGGACAGGGAGAAAACGAACACGCGGCCCAATGATTTTAGTACCTTAAGATGGTTTTTAGATCTGGTAAAACCAAATGCTGCGGTAGTCAGTGCAATGTGTAAAAATCAAAATGGGTGGACACATCCTCATGATGATACCATGGACGTTTATAATGCTTTTATACAGGGGGAGGCAGAGAAAGTAAGAACTGTCACAAACTTTGAATGCGTAAATAAAAAGATTGTGGTACGGCAAAGAGAGACCGATAAGCGTTTATATGAAACATTTAAACTGGATGGAACAGTTGACGGGACATATTATGGTAAATGTAACAGCGGAGATTATAGATTCTATGACATTACGGCCTTGTCAGACTCCAATGATCCCGGTGTGATTTACATGAGTGAAACAAAAAGAGAAGAAACTATGCAAAAATAGCCTGCTATTTTCCCAGACAAGCAAGATATACATATTATTTTGAGACAGTTCCTAAGATTATTTTTGCACAGTTCATGACAAAGGATAAGGTTCTTTCGGAGCGAGGAGGGACGGCAATATGGCAGATATACGGTCATTTTATGAATACATAGATCAACAGGCGCGTACAGGTACGGTACGGTTATCGCGGGAAGGGGAGTTCGGGATCCCCAGGATCCTGGAACGGTTTTCGCTGGAGGGAATTTCCCTGGAAAAGCCGGAACTGTCGTCCCTGGATCTGAACGGATTTGGGCTCACAGGCACGATGGAGGAGGGAGGGCACAGCTATCTCTGTACCATGACGGTGACAGCGGGGGCGGAAGATTATGATTGTACGCTTCGGGCAAGACTGTCGCAGAATGGGGACATTCTGTTAAATGAGGTCTATCCGCCTGCCCTGGCATATGCCGCTCTGAATTTTTATTCCGCACCTGTGAATCTGTTTGAGCATGTATGGCTGAGAGAAGCAGTCCTGGCGGCAGATACGAAGGAGAACACGGAAGTTCCCTTGCTTTCCCTGACATTATACTATGAGGAGGACTGCCCTCTCTATAAAAATTACGGAGATTTTCTGCCGGAAGCGGGCGAAACGGTGGTTCTGACGGGAGATGCCAGGGAGCCTTTCGGGGAAATGAAGTATGTGGTGGAAGGGACGTTTTTAAAGAGGATTGAGCTGCCTTTTTATGGTGAGATCAAAACGGCGGAGGAGTGCGCTCTTGTGATCAACAGCCACGTAACCGAAGAAGGAAGGGAGAAAGACGGAGAAGCAGTCTATCAGTGCAGGGTGGGTGTGAAGTTCTGCGTTCCCATTTCCGGGATTCCCGGACAGGGCGTGTGGATGAGCATAGACTTTGGAGATTTTGGAGAAAGTTATCAACTGTATGTGAATTTCGACGACGGGATATCTTTGGATAATGCCGCGGATTTTATTGCTTCCATGACGGGAAAAAGCGGTCTGCCGGATTTCCCGGAATGGACGTCTTTCGGGAAAACGCCTCTTGTGGGGATTATGATGACAATCGAGAGGGCACAGAGTGTGGAAATGTGGAAAACGGATCTTCTGGAAGACAGGATTTATTCACAAGGGCTTCTGAGAACACAAAATGGGGACAGGCTGATGGGCTGTGCTTTTTACTTTTCATTGGATCTGCCGGATATCCCCATTCCATTTTTCGACCGGGGGCAGGGAGGCGCCCGGGCGGAACTGACCGTGCAGTGGAATATGCTGAATATCGGGGGCTTTCTCGCGATTGTCGCCGGATTTCACGGAGTGTGGAAAAACCATGACCTCAAAGTGAATATCACGGTGCCTGATCTGGAAATCAGAGGAATCTATGAACAGGAGATGGGAAAAGAGACGGCAAATGGAATTTTTCCCGGTTTTATGGATCTGACGGTGAGATATATCCGGCTTCATGGCTATCTTCCGGAAAAAGCTTATGAACTGGACTTTGAGCTGGTGAACAGAAATCTTCCTGTCTTGCCCATAGGAGCACATTTGTTTCAGATTGATACGATTGCGGGAAGGGCAGAATATTCCCCGAAGGGTCTGCAGCTTGCCGTCACGATGGAATTTACGCTGCTTACGGCGGTCCTTGTGCTGGAGGGAATCTATGAGAAGGGAGAAGAGGGGCAGCTTTTGACTTTAAGAGGCGGCCTTGCCAGGCCGTTTCGGGTGTCGGAGCTGGTTGCCCTGATCACGGGGGAAGAGGCGGCAAAGAGCAGCCTGGACTTTGTGGTCAGCAGGCTTTCCGTGATCTACCGGACGGAGCTGGCGGGAGGACAGGAATCCGGCAATTCTCTGGGTACGCCTCGCTATTTCGAATTTTTGTGTGCCATTGCCTTTGAGTGGGGAGATCAGAATCAGATTGCTTCTTCCTTTCATCTGCAGTGGGAGAAGGATGTGTACCGATTCTGGATTACCGCCGGTATTACCTTGTTTGAATGCTTTGAATTTGCCGCATCCTGCCAGGTTGCCATAGAAGGCGGGGAAGCTTCTTTTCAGAATTTTCAGTTCATGACGAAGATCCGCAGTATCGAGATTACGGCAAGCTATGACGCGCAAAAAAATTTTACGTTTCGGGTGATCAATTTCAATCTGGGAGAGCTTATAGAAGGGCTGATCAGCCTGATCGCGCCGGACCACAACTGGTATCTGCCCTGGCCGTTCGGCATTTTGAAGCAGATTACGTTAAAAGAGCTGGAAGTGGTCATGGACAGACAAGAGGAAAACATCCGTGCCAGATATAAGATCAATCTGAAAATCCTGTTCTTGACTGTGGAGTGCATCGAACTGTTTTATGATTACGGCAATGGGGACTTTTTCGTCAATGTGATAACGAATGCTTCCGTAGGGGAGGAAGATCATCAGGAGGACCGGCGCTCGGATGAAGGGGAAACTTACGGACTAAATCTCCTTAAGGATACTTTTCCCGTCATCAGAGGGGCCGGAGACCGGCTGTTTTCTCTGAAATATCTGGGAATTGGGCAGCATATTCAGGTAGAGATCCCGGAGTCCTTTGAGGAAACCTCGTTTTTGCAGGTTTTGGAAAATATGAAGAAAACGATACGGAAGGGCGGGCGTCCCGGACTTGATATGAACCACAACTGGGTGGCGGCGCTGCAGCTACAGCTGATCAATGCCGTCGACATCACGCTGTTGATGTGCGATCCGGTATTTTACGGGCTGCAGGTGGATATCGGGAAGGGCTCGGAGCTGGTGGAGCAGCTTGCGGGATTGTCCTTCACCATTTTATACAGCAAGGTGACGGAGACAATCGGTATGTTTTATGCCCGTCTGAAATTCCCGGAGGCGTTTCGGAAAATTGAGCTGGGAGCCATCCAGATCTTTTTGGGAGAGATCGGAGTGTGGGTCTATACGAACGGCAATTTTAAGATTGATATGGGCTTTCCGCACAACCGGGATTTTTCCAATTCCTTTGGCCTGACATATCTGTTTTTTACCGGGAAAGGCGGCTTCTATTTTGGGCTGTTAAACGGGGATACCTCAAGGGCGGTGCCCCAGGTGTCAAGAGGGCATTTTGAAGTGGTTGTGGAGCTGGGGATCGGTATCTCGGCAGGGGTCGGCAGGGAAATCTCCGCAGGGCCGCTGAAGGCAGGCGCTTATGTGATGCTCACGGCAATATTTGAAGGGGTATTAGCCAATTATGTCCCTGACGGGGAGGGGCAGAAAGACTCCATATATTATAAAGTAAAGGCATTGGCAGGAGTAACGGCCTCCATCTATGGAAGCGTGGATTTTGTGCTGATCCAGATCGGATTTTCCGTGAACCTCTCCTTCTTGACGGATCTGGTTTTGGAAAGTTATCAGCCTGCGGAGCTTTCCGTAGAAATGTCCCTGTCGGTGGATGCCTATATTAAGATTCTGTTTATTAAAATATCATTTAGCTTTTCGTTCGCATGGAAAGATAAATTTATCTTGGGAAATAAAAAAGTTGCTCCATGGGAAATCGAAAATCCTGTACGGCAGGCAGAACTTTTGGTGGAGATTCCCTCCTATGAGATCCAATGGTACGACGGGGCGGTTGCCTCGGAAATGCAGGAACTATGTGCGGAGATTATTTATTATATTACGTTTGATGAGCCGGAGCCTGGAAAAGAGTGCTCCGGGAAGCGGAAGATCGCGTTTTTGGCTCTGCTTCATGGGATGGCGGAGGAAACCTGTCTCAAACTGGGTTATGAGGACAGACTGGACACTCCTTTCGCGCGGCTTGCGGAAATCTGTTTTCGGCGTGCGCTGCTCTCTGTGAGGGTGGCAGGACAGGAGAGAGATGGACTGCCTGCAGCCGGCGGAGGTGAAACGTCCTCTGTCAGGGCAAGAGAGCAGGAACTGATGGTTGACCGGCAGCTTTTGGAATATTTATCGGAGTATTTGTCTCGCACGGAGAGCTTCGAGGAGGGATTTTCTTTTGAAGAACTGAACCGTTTTCTGGCTTGCAACGTAAGATTCTCTTATATTAAGAGCAGCGTAGCGGAGGGGGACGGGGAAAATGCGCAGATTGATGGAATTCCGTTTCCTCTTTGGCCCAAAATGGAACTTACCTGGTTTTCTGCTCCTGACACAACCGTGACCCGTGATCTGGAAGAGGAACCTCTTGTGGGAGAGCATTTTTTTGCGGATATGGAGGCGTATTACCGAGAGCTTGCCATGTGGAATCCGTCCGACCGCGTGTACTATTATGGGAAAAACAGAAAGGCCGGGGGGACCTCAGTTTCGGAATTTATGTTTGCCCAGTATTTTTATATGCTGACCAAGATCCTGGTGTCTCTGGCTTCGGACAGAATCGGGGATGCACAGATGAGCCTTGACCAGGCGGCAGAATGGATCAAGGATGCGGAAAACCTGGAGAAGACGGCGGGCATGATCGCCAGGTTCAGCTATGGAGGCAGCCGGGCCTATGTGGACGGGGAAGGTACAAAGAGTATGTATGATTTTGCCGGACAGGAATTTGCCGGCCTGGATCCGGAAGCATTTTCCGACACGGATGTCATACACCGCATGTCCATGAGAATGAAAGAAGAGGAAGCATCTGGTTTCCGAGATTCTCTGCCGCAGATTCCGGAGATCGGGCTGTATCATAGGATCTTCGGAGAACCTGTGCTTCAGGGCAGAAATCGTACGGGCAGAGATGGCCAGGGAGGAAATGGCTCAGACAGAGAAGATCAGAGTGGGATTCATACGGACGGAGACGGTCAGGGTGGAAATGGCTCAGACAGAGACGGTCAGGGTGGAAATGGCTCAGACAGAGACGGTCAGAGTGGGATTCGTACGGACGGAAACGGCCAGGGCGGAAATGGCTCGGACAGAGTCGGCCAGGGCGAGATTCGTACGGACGGAGACAGACGGGAGAACCTGGAGTGGAGTTTTACCAAAGCGGAGCTTGTCTATCCGGGCGGTGGTCTACAAATGAGCCATAAGCCGGAGGTGATGCCATTTTACCGCAGACAGCCGAAGACGCTGGAATTAAAGAATCCCCAGGGGCTGCTGAAACAGGAAGATACGAGCTTTTGGGAAATCCAGTCCAGGGCTGGAGGGGATTTTTGCATTGTTACTTATGAGAATGAGGAGCCATTGGAGCATCCGTTCGAAAGAGGCATCTTGCTGCGGATTCCGATCAAGGCAAACGAGAATGACATTTTTGAAATCGAACCGCCGGGATATAGTCTGATTCAAAAGCTGACAGTGATTCTGCAGGATCAGGCAGTCTCGATTACACCGTACCGTTATACCAATGAGCTGGATTCGGATCACTGCGGATTCGCCTGTTTGGATGAAAAAATATTTCTGTACCGCCATAATTTGTGCCTTGAGGCGGAAAAGCCGCAGCTTCGAAAGTTCAGGGCGCAGACGGCAGACGGGGGAACAGAAGAGAAAGAGTATGAGAACAGCGCCTGGCTCACGGAGACAACGCAGTTCCTTTCCCTGTTAAAGGACGCGGCCATGGTAAATGCCAGAGGCTATTATGTGAAATTTCATCTGGAAGAAAGGCAGATCTTGGAAGAGGGCAGGATGACCCTGCTCCTGTGGGTACGGACAAAGGATCAGGCGGAGGAAATCAAGATCATTCAGGAAGGCATCACCAGAGAATCTCATCCGGTTCTGCTTACGGAAGAGGAGATCTCCGTCTATGCCTGCCAGCCGGGAACGTTTGCTTTTTCTCTGGACGAGGAAGAGAACGGCAGCAAGATACAGGAACAGTATCAGATGCTGGGATATCAGATTTTGGAAAATCCGTTTTTTGCCGCAAGCAATGAGAGCAGGCCGGTGATCGCCCAGAAAATGAAAAATGGGAACGGTTTTGGTCGGGCCGTGCAGGAATCGGGAACTGGAATCGGCTCTGATTGGGCCGTGCAGGAATCGAGAACTGGAAATGGCTCTGATTGGGCCGTGCAGGAGGCGGAAACTGGAAATGGCTTAGGTCAGGCAGGGAAGGAAACAGGAAAAGGAATCGGCTCTGATTGGGCTGTGCAGGAAGCGGGAATTAGCAGTGGGTACAGTCAGATTGTGCCTGCGTACTGCTTTGCAAAGGAAGGGAAAGATACGCCTTACGGCGGAATTGCGCCCGGAAGCAGCCTGAAAATGGATTTTCGTCTTATCGATCTGTTGGGAAACAGAAGCGCTTCCGGCATCACATGGGAGATTCCATACGGCTATACGGATCCGCTGCTGCCGATTTCGGTCTATCCTCATACGAAATGCGTCTATGAGCTGGAAAGAACGACAGAGGGCTATTCCTGTTTCGTGACCTTCAGTTATGTGGAGGAAGATGACAAGGAATGGCTTCATGATGAGAGTGAGAAGAGCATCGAGGATCGGCTTCGAGCTGAGAGTAAAAAGAATAATGAGAATCGGCTTCTGGCTGAGAGTGAAAAGAGCATTGAGGATCGGCTTCGGGATGAAAGCGAGAAGGGCAGCGGAAACCGGCTTCAGGATGAGAGCGAGGGAAGCAATGAGAACCTGCTCCTTGCCTGCCGGCAGTTGGAATGTGAGGACATGCGTTGTTTTATTGATCTGTGCGGAACAGAAATGCAGGTAGATAAGGCTCCGCTGCTCGCATATGTACAAGGACTGTGCCAGGGCGAAGTACCGGAAGCAGCAGTGTATGAATTGCCGTTTGCGGGCGGAGAGGATATCCTGGAATTGAAGGTTGCTTTTTTGCTGAAAAGAGACGAGCAGCTTCTTTCCGCTGCTTTGAAGGGAACCGAAGAAGCGGCGGAGGTGCTGACCGCCAGATCGGATATTACGGAAAATACGGAAAAAATAAATCAGGATTATCTGGCGGTGAGGGGGCTGGACGGGCAGTTGTTCTATGTTCCCCCGGTGAAGCATACGTTTGACGGTTATGAAATATGGACGCTGCAGCCGCTGTCTAATAAGCTGCTCCAGTTGAAGGAGATTCCGGTTGTGGATCAAAGCGGAACCACGCAGAGGATTTCCTATTATCAGGTAGATTTGGAAGAATGGGCGGCGGATTTTCTTATGGACCTGGAAGGTTTCTTAAAGCCGGATTCCATTTACGGCGAAGACAGGGACGTGTGTGAGACGCTTCTGGAGATCAAAAAGAATCTGGCGCAGGTCATTGCGTCAGGCGTGACAAAAATCAGCGGCAATGTGGGTAATCCGCAATTTGAACAAGCCGCCGAGGAATATTATCAAAACCTGATGCTGCAAAACCTTTCGGCCGGACGGGAAACGGACGGGGTGATTCTGCTGCAGTCGGAAAAGAAAGCGGATGGTGTGGTCCGGCAGCAGATCGGGAAGGAAACGGACGGTGTGATCCGGCAGCAATTCGGGAGTGAAACGGGCGGTGTGATCTGGCAGCAGTCCGAAAAAGAGACGGACAAAGGGTTTGCGCAGCAGTCCGAAAAAGAGACGGACGAAGGATTTGCGCAGCAGTTCAAAAAGCAGGCGGACATGAGAAAGGCATGGTGCTTCCGCGCGGAGTCAGACCGTGACGGATTTACATTAAAGCCAGGAAAGCTTCGGGCCGACGGCATCCTGCCCGTTGGCGTCTGTGCCGCGGACATATCAAAGCAGATGCGCGTGGATATGGATTTGCGCCTGACATTTACCGATTGGGAAATTGCCGGGGAATATTTTTATGAGTTCCTTACCGTCCAGGAACAAAATTCTGTTTCTCAGAATATCAAAGGGAATCTTCCTTACAAACGTTTTCCGCAGATGCCGGTGCTCAAGAGCCAGGAATATGTCGGTGAGGAGGCAGCATGCAGGTGGAAGTATGAGGCGGCATTTGTGCATCAGACGGCGGAACAGGATATACTGACTCTTCGGTTATTGCCG
>CANDMH010000096.1 GCA_947385785.1 uncultured Lachnospiraceae bacterium | reverse complement strand
CCCATACCCTCCAATATGACGGCACAAACCGCCATAAACACCTGCCGCAGGACCGGAAGCATTCCCGCACTATGGGCATTCCTGCATGAAGCCGGAAATCACCTGGCGAGGTACTTTCAAGCTTAGTGATTTTCTTCATGCTTCGGCCTTTGCGATTGTCTCAAAGGTGAGCTCCAGCGCCCTCATATTGCCGTCAATGACTTCCGGTTTCTTTGCGAACTTATGCTGAAAGGAGCTTTCCATCTCTTTCATAAACGCGTCCTGCTCCATGGCGCCGGAAACTGCCACCACTGCCGCCAGCATGGGAGAATTGGGATAATTTTTCCCCAGAGCCTTCACGGAAATATCTTTTGCGTTCAGCGTATAGACTGCACCTTTGTAATCATGCAACAGGGGAAGCAGTTCTTCTTTCTCTTTTTCCGTATTGATGATTACCGCTCCGTCTTCCTTTAATCCATGGGTCACATCCGTGCTCTCCAGCAGCCCATCATCTACTACAACCACATAGTCAGGGGAATAAATATTGGAATGAACCGTAACCGGCTCCTCACTGATGCGATTGTAAGCCGTAATCGGCGCCCCCATACGCTCCGGACCGTACTCCGGAAAGCCCTGCACAAATTTTCCTGCCTTGAAAGCAACATCCGCCAACAGAAGCGCCGCGGTCTTTGCTCCCTGGCCTCCTCTTCCGTGCCATCTGATTTCCATTGTGTCTTTCATGTTCATGCCTCCTGATCTGCAATCGAGTAGGGGATTTTCTTCTCCCCCTACTCGCCGCGCGGCCCGCATGCCGCGTCAGCGGCAAAACTTCCATATGCGGGCCTGCGCATAAAAAACGGCTTCCACCGCAAACGGTAGAAGCCTCATTTTTCTTCTCATCCCATCTACGACATACCAGCATATGCGTCCTCTTTTACGGAAGGAACCCGTCAGCATCTACTTGCATACCTGCTTTGGTGCTGCAACTCAGGAGGGATTTTCCATATATTCTACTCGTACCGCTTCTCAGCTTGCGCGGCTCTCTGTGACATTTCGAAAATATGTACTTGCTCCGTCATCGTCTTTCAAAATTGATGGTATCTATTTTAATCACTGTTTTCTGCTTTGTCAACAATTTTCGCTTATTTTTTCAAATATTTTTTGCCAGTCATTATCTGCGCTTTTGGTATAAAGGACAACGCATGGTGGTTACTTATACCACTTTGCCTGCTCTCCCCATATCCGGGCATATTCTCCTCCAGCGCTTTTCAGTTCCTCATGGGTACCGCATTCCACCACTCTGCCCTCCTTCATAACTACAATCTTATCCGCGTATCGGCAGATTCCCACCCTGTGGGAAATAACCACGGAAGTCCTGTCCTGAATCAGATTCAGGAATCCCGTAAGAACCTCATACTCCATCAGCGGGTCCAATGCGCTGGTAGGCTCGTCCAGTATGATCAGCCCGCTGTTCCGGAAAAGTCCCCTGGCTATGGCCACCTTCTGCCATTCACCGCCGGACAGCTCCCTGCCGCCGAATTCTCTGCCCAGCTGAACATCCAGGCCTCCGATGCCCTGAATCAGTTCCTGCATGCCCATGGCATCTGTCACTTTCCGGATGCGTTTCTCATCATACATAGCTTCAAAATCACTGATACAGACATTTTCCCGAAAAGAAAAATGATAGTGTACAAAGTCCTGTGATACCAGAGAAAGGCGTCGGTACAGCTCCTTTTTTCGTATTTCCGATATACTTATTCCATCGTAGAGAATTTCACCGGAAGCTGCGCCGTAAGCGCCTGTCAGTACCTTGGAAAGCGTCGTTTTGCCTGAACCGTTGACCCCTACGATGACCACATGTTCGCCTTTTTTGATATCCAGATTCACCCCGTTCAGCGTATCCTGTTCGGCGCCGGGATAGCGGAAATGTACATCCCTGAGCCGGATTCCGTTTTCTGCGGAAGAACCCCTGCCAATAGGTTCGTTCTCTCCTGTAATACAGCCCTCTCTTATACAGTCCTTCCCTGACGTACAGTCCGCCTTTACCGTACAGCCTTCCTTCATGGAATGGCAGACCCCGCCGTCCGCATCCTCCGTCTCCGCCTGAAAGAAATCATAATACTCTTCTACATGGTGGTATGATTGAATCAGCGCTGTAACAAAGCCGCTCAGCATAAAGAGCTGGTCCTGCAGCAGGCCAAAAGCCATCAGGCATGCGGCAAACTGCCCTGCTGCCAGCTTTCCCCGAAGCATCAGCAGCAGTGCGACAGCCACATTTGCCACATAACAGCAGTTTCTCACCAGTACGCCCAGCGCAGACAGCCGTACCGATTTCAGTTCCAGTTCCTCCATCTCCCGCACCACATCCACATTGGTTTCCACCCATTTTTCCTTCAGGTAATCCTGGAATCCCATGGTGCGCATCTCTTTCACAGGTTCTTTCGTACAGAAAAGCCGCCACAGATATGCCAGCCGCCTCCGCTTTGCAGACTGGCCCCGGTACGTCCTGTTCCGCCGTCTTTCCGAAATAAGGTCAAGGAGCAGATGGGGCACTACTCCCAGTATCGCACCGGGCAGCAGCCAGACGGAAAAGCTTCCCACTACGAAAAACGTACTGATACAGATCAGCACCGCCTCCACATCCATCAGTAGATAGGAAAACATCCTGCTTCCCGCCAGATGCTGTGAATAAGCCGCATCCGCCTTTCGGAAGCTGTCCAGTACTTTTTTATCTTCCAGCGCTTCCAGGCGCATCCTTCGGGCAAATCCATACATTTCCCGCCCGTAAAACGTTTCTTTCCGGCACTCGCCGTATAGCCCCACCGCCCTCAGCAGGATGGTACACACAGACGGAAACCCGATGCAGACACACAGAAATATGATTTTACATTCAAAAACACTTGTATTTGCGTCATTCAGTACCGGTGCCATCTGAAAGATCTCCGCAATCAGAAGCGGCTGCCATACTCTCAGAATCCCCTCCGCAATACTGGTGAACAGCTTCCCCCAGAACAACAGAGGCATGAATCTCATAATATCCTGTATGCAGCGCAAAAAATACCTGCCGCGCTTTTTTTCTGTGATCATGACATACATCTCCTTTTCTCCTGCCCGGATTCTCCGTCTATACCTTTCCTCCCACTGGCGGATTCCGCTCCATCTCCCTTCTCCACATCGACAGATTCCACTCCGGCTCCCTTCTCCACATCAGCAGATTCCTCTCCCGCTCCCTTCTCCACGCTGGCGCATTCCTCTCCCGCTCCCTTCTCCACGCTGGCGCATTCCTCTCCCGTTCCCTTCTCCACAATGGCGGATTCCTCTCCCGTTCCCTTCTCCACAATGGCGCATTCCTCTCCCGCTCCCTTCTCCACGTCGGCGCATTCCTCTCCCGCTTCCTTCTCCACGTCGGCGGATTCCTCTCCCGCCCCCTTCTCCTCATTGTCCGCATACCAGGAGCTCTGTGCCAGGTACATGGTCCGATACAGTCCCTCCGTCTCCATCAGCTGTTCATGGCTGCCGTTCTGCACAATTCTTCCCCCGTCCAGCACCATGATACGATCCGCCATCTTTGCACTGGCCAGGCGATGTGAAATCATAACAGTACCATTTTTATGAAAAATACGGAAAAAATTCTCATACATCCTGCTTTCGGCTACAGGGTCCAGCGCTGCCGTGGGTTCATCCAGCACGCAGAAAGCCGCATCCGCCAGAAACGCCCTTGCTATGGTCACCCTCTGCCACTGTCCCCTGGACAGATCCTTCCCGTCCTCCTCCAGATGCCCCAGATTCCGATCCAGTCCCTTCTCCTCCCGAAGATACAGCTCCGTCCCGCCTGCCTGCTCCAGCGCCTGCCGTATTCTGGCGTCATTCTTCAATGCGGAAATATCTCCCAACGCCACATTTTCTCTCAGCGTCAGCTCATATTCCTGAAAATCCTGAAATACCACCGACAGCAGCTTCCCGCGCAGTTCCTCCGACAGATCCCGCACATTGACGCCCCCGATGAGCACCCGCCCTGCATCCGGCTCATAGAGCCCGCAGAGCAGCTTCACCAGCGTGGATTTCCCGGCTCCGTTTTCCCCCACGAAAGCCACCCGCTCCCCGGCTCTGATGCGGAAAGTCACATTTTTCAATATCTCCCTGTTTGTCCCCGGATAGGTGAAGCTGACATTTTCAAATGTGATATCCCCATGGTTAACGGATTTTACGTTCCGTTTATCCGTACGCTCCCGCAGTGCCAGAAACTCACGATAGAATTCCATGTCCAGAGCACTCCGGAACGTATCCGTCACTGTCCATGTGGCAGAATAAACCTGTCCCGTAATCGTACTCAGAGTACCGATGACCGCCACAAACTGCCCTGTGGTGACTCTTCCCTGAAGAAACAGAAAGGTTAATGCAATGATAATAAAAACAAGGCAGACGAGATTGAGCAGCTTGCTGCCGCCCTCCAGCGCCATGACGCTTCTGCCTGTTTTCCGGATTTCCCGCTCCACGCCGCAGCTGGCTTCATTCCACTTTCCGGCTATCAGTTCCTGGCTCCCGTATATCTTCATCTCGTACATCGCATTTTTATTCTGCATCAAAAGCTTTAAATCTTCAATTCTGCGCGTCTGCATCGTAGTGTTCCGCCAGATACTCTGCAGCCTTTTCGTTCCTGCAAAATTCATCGCCAGCATGGGAATGGCAACCAGAAAAATCCCGGCGCCTATCCAGAAAGAAACCGACGCGTACACGCTCAGCATAAAGCCAAGGGACAGCAGTGCATAAATGCTGCGCATGCTGCCCACAAAACAGCCCTTTACATTCTGCCAGGGTTCGCCGCTGATACGCTGTAAGACCTCCTGCACCTCACGGGCTTCAAAGTCACAGTATTCCAGCTTCCCCAGCTTATCCATGATATCCGGCGCCATATACCTTGTAAGCCGGCTCTCCAGCACCTTCTCCTCGCATCCCTGGAGCCGTTCCAAAACGAACCAGACAAAAAGCATCACCACCAGTACCGTCCCCGTTATGGCCATATCTTCCGCAGGATGCGCTCCATTCATGGACTGCACTCCTGCCGTGGAATGCACTCCCGCCGCTCCCAGGCTTATACCCGCGTAGGCTACACCGCTGTCCACAAGCCGCTGCATCAAAATCACCTTACACCCGTTAAAAAATCCCGGTATAAAACAGGTCAGAAAATACAGCAAAGCATTCCATGGCGCATAGTGAACTGCCAGTCTGGCAGCCAGAGCACAGTTTTTCATCACTTTCATGGCCTTTCCCCTGTCTCCTTTCCACATGTACCTGCCTGTATACGCGATACATTCTGTTGCCTCTATCATAACATGCCATCAGGGATTTGGGATGTACCTGTCATTTATTGCAGAGTTTCTGTCACTTTTCGTCTGAAATCCCTGCAGCCGGACCACCACCGTAAATTCTCCGTCTCTGTAATCGGTTACCAGAGCCCCTCCGTACTGATGGGCAAGCCGCTCCGCACTCCGCAGGCCCAGCCCATGCCCCACGCCATTGTCCCTGTCTCTTTTCCCGGAGACATATTGCTCCCCCTCTTTCACCGGTTCTTCTGCCACATTAACTACTCTTATATAGTAAAAGTCTTCCTCCTGTTTCATATGCAGGCTGATACGCCCTTCTCCCGGGATTGCCGCACATGCTTCGAGGGCATTGTCCAGCAGATTTCCCAGTATTACGCACAAATCCACCGCCTGAAGCCGCATTTCCGACAGGTCGCACAGATGCAGCGTCATTAAAGCCCCCTGCTTTCCCGCCTGGTAAAGCTTGTCCCCCAACAGGGCGTCCACAGCGGCACAGCCGGTTTTCGTAGGGATCATCCGTCTCTCCACATCTCTCTTAAAGCTGTCCAGATAATCCGTCAATTCCTCAAAGCGCTTTTCCGCGGCCAGAATCTCCAGTATTTTGATATGATTCTTCAGATCATGCCACAATTCTCTGGTACGCTGATACTGTTGTTCCACATTTTTCAGATACTCCTCCTGCCTTCTATGCTGCGGTCCTTCCATGGAAGTGTGCTGCAGCCCTCCCATAGAAGCATGCTGTACCCCTGCCATAGAAACGTGCTGTAGCCCTCCCATAGAAGCATGCTGCAGTCCTCCCATAGAAACGTGCTGCAGCCCTCCCATGGAAGCATGCTGCAGTCCTCCCATAAAAGTTTCCTGTCCGGAATTGAAAGCGATACTCTCCTGATATTCATTTGACAAAAGGGTTTTACTCCGTCTTTCATTCAGATACTCAAAGACAATAAACAAAAAGAGACAACCCGCCTGAGTCCAGAATGCCCTCACCGATTCCGTCTCCCCCCAAGCCTGCGCGGTCACCCCCAGAAGCAGAAACATACCCAGTATAAATTCCGGGTTTATCCCAATTCCTTCACTTCCGGAAAAAGCCCCGCCATACAGAATCTTCCACAATGGAAACAACAGCAGCATACTCTCCGCCAGCATAATTTTGACTGCAAATAAAGCCCGGTTTATGCTCCCGGGCCCTGCAATTCCCTGTATAATCAGATCTGTCAGACGTATCATTCCGGCTCCGTAGACGGCGTATTCCAGCAGCCATCCGGCCTTTCTGAAAAAAGCCGCCCTGCGCAGACCGCCCTCTCCCGCCGGATACTGCCTCTGGCCGCTTTTCCACGCCAGATACAGTACAAATGCCGCAAAAAACAGATTTATCATCAACATAATTCCATTAATCATATCACTCTTCTTTCATCTACTTTCAGAACGCCCCTGTAGAATCTGATATAATTCCTCTATCTCTTCCTGACTGAGCGCGTTCTTTTTGATCATGGTATTGACCATCATGCCCACGGAACCCCTGTACACCCTCTGCAGCAGATTCCTGGTCTCCGCCACATCCGCGTCCTCCCGGGTGATCGCCGGGTAATACTGTCTGGCTTTGCCGCCCTCTTCATAGTACACAATCCCCTTCTCCACCATCCTGCCCAGCAATGTGTTCACCGTGCTCTTGCTCCAGCCCGGATCCAGCTCCAGTGAATGAAAGAGCTGCATAATTGTCCTGGGGTGGTTCTCCCACAATTTTTCCATTATGTAACGTTCGCTTTGCTGCAATATGATTTCTTTCTTTTTCAAACTCGGTGTCCTCCGTTTTGTACTTCTTTATCTCTATTTTAGCATGGGAAAAGAAACCACGCAAGCCACAGTTGTAAAACTATGACAGCGAAATGGTGATTTATGTGATCTGTTCCTATTTTCCACTAATATAGAATTTCTAATTTCCTTTGTCATTAAACCTAAAATTATATAAAATAATTTTAGGAATTATAAATTCTATCGTAAAGAATGAAGAGAAACAAGATAAAAGGACTGACTGTGACCATGAGAAAGATAGGAGAAACAATTACAAAGCTGCGAACGGAAAAAGGCCTCCTGCAAAAGGATTTATCAGCGATTTTAAGTCTGTCTCCCAGCAGTATATCCAATTATGAAAAAGACGAATACTGGCCGGACCTGAACACCATATGCAAAATGGCTGACTATTTTAATGTAACCACAGATTACATCCTTGGACGTACCGAATACCGCTGTCCGCCGGAAATTCTCGACAAATATGTCACAAAAGATTATGTCGTTCATGATATCATAAACACACTGCTGACACTTGACACTGACTCGATAAACGCAGCCGTGAACTACGTAAATTATCTGAAGGAAAAGGAAAAGCTCAACAGGATCATGGAAAAACCGACGTCAGGCAGTTCCGGAAAGGTTCGAAATGCTTCTGTGACTGGCCAACTCCATAAAACATCCCAAAATACCAAACCGATGGAGTCCTGAATTTCCTGAAGCCTTGCCGTCAACCTTCCTTTTTCCCGCTGCTCAATATAATTTTACCGTCCTGGAGTTCCACTTTTACCTTATTCCCTCCCTCTTTCAGAGATCCCATCATTTCCTTCGGAATCTGGATCCGGCCTGCCCTGTCCATGATGACATATTCGTCCTGGGTATCCTCTGTCCTCCAGTCGATGGAGGACTCCCTGATCCTGTCCACATAGCTCTCTTTCAGCAGTTTTTCGCTGCTGATCTTTCCATCCCTGATAGCAACCACCCGCCGCACCCGCCTGGACAATGCCACATCATGGGTAACTATGAGTATGGTCTGCCCGTTCTTGTTCAGCTCCGCAAACAGATCGAAAATATAATCCGCCGTAGCCGCATCCACACTGCCTGTAGGCTCATCCGCCAGCAAAAGCCGCGGGGAATTCGCCAGGGCAATGGCAATGGCCACCCGCTGCTGCTCCCCGCCGGACAGCATGTTCAGGCGGCTTCTCTTCTTTGAAGACATTCCCACCATCTCCAGCAGTTCCAGCGCCCTCTCCCTTTTCATCCTGCTCCCCGACAGTCTCATGGGCAGCATCACATTCTGCAGCACGGACAGCCAGGGCAAAAGATTCCTGGCATTATTCTGCCATACAAACCCCACTGTATCCCTTTTAAACCGCACCAGCTCTTTCTCGGAGATGGTGAAAAGATTTTTTCCGCCCACCACCAGTGAGCCGGCACTGGGCTTGTCCAGACCCCCAATCATATTTAAAAAAGTAGATTTCCCGCTTCCGCTGTTCCCGATAAGCGCAGTCAGCTCCCCTGTCTCCACAATCAGATCCAGGCCCTGCAGTGCCAGGACTTCCGTCCGTTTTGATTTATAAATTTTAACAAGGCTGTCCGCCTGAATCATTGCCTCTGCCATTTCCCCAATCCGTCTCCAAAATGTTTTTTATACATTATTTATCGTCAATCTATTTGACCTGGCAGTTCATGCCGGCTTCAGTCGGCCGCTGTCCAGTTCTATCACCATATCTCCGGCTCCCATCAGCCCCACGTCATGTGTGGTCATCACTATGGTAATTCCTTCCTTCCTGCACATCTCCTGAAACAGCCTGGCCACCTCCGCCCCCATGGCGCTGTCCAGCTCGGCAGTGGGCTCATCCGCAAAAATAATGCGGGGTCTGTGCGCCATGGCCCTGGCAATGGCCACCCTCTGCTGTTCTCCGCCCGACAGCTCAAAAGGCATATGCTTCAGGCGCCCGCCCAGTCCCACCATGTGCAGGCACTCCTCCACGCGTTCCGCTCTTTCGGAACGGATTCCCGCCATGCGCATGGTAAATTCCACGTTCTGGAATACATTCATAGCCGGCAGCAGGGAAACAGACTGGAACACAAAGCCCATCTGTTTCCTGCGCAGATTCTCCCGCTGATGCTCCGACAGCTTGCCCACATCCTGGCCGTTGATAAATACACTGCCTGATGACGCCTTATCCAACACCCCCAGTATATTCAGCAGAGTCGTCTTACCGGAGCCGGAACGCCCTCTGAGAATCGTCAGTTTTCCCGCCGGAATATCCAGACTGATATCCGTCAGCGCCTGAAAACGCCCCCCTGCCACCGGAAAGATTCTGTTCACCCTCTGCGCTCTGATCATGCTCTCTTCTCCCATGTCCAATCCGTCCTTCCTCTCCCGGAGGCTGCCTTTTTCCTACTCCTCACCCAGTTTCAGGGCCTTCGTCACGTTCAGCTTAAATACGAGAAGTATCAATACAATCAGGCAAACCGCCATCACCAGCGCCACTGCCCCGTACAGTCTCAGCATATCCTCACGGTGCGCATACAAACGCAGCGGCAGCACCTGATCGGATGCCGCGTAAGCTATCTGCAGCATGGGTACGAACATCCATGACGTCAGCTTTCCGATGCCGATTCCAGCAAAAATGGACAGTACCCCTGAGAATATCTGCTCCAGAATCAGCATATGGAACAGTTCCCCTTTATGCATGCCAAAGGCCCGCAGTGTGCCGAATGCCAGCTCCCTGGAACGGATGGACATAATCCAGTAAATCAGATATCCCACCGCACACAGCAGTATCATCACCAGAAAGCTCATGGTCAGCACTCCGTTCGTCCCCTGCAGCAGAGGCTCCTCCACTGCTCTGCGCAGATCCGCCTCCCGGTTGACATACTTTCTGACACTCACATGATTTTCATTGATCCAATCCGCCACTGCCCCGGCATCCGCATTTTCATCCAGAGTCATCCAGAGTTCATACGGCTCCCTGACACTGCCGAAGCTCTCCTGGAACACCGCCGTATTCGCCACCACCAGATAATTTTCCTGCCTGTACACCTCGCCGGAATAGTCAAAGCTGATGCTGACAGGCTCATATCCGGGCCAGTAATCCACAAATCCCACAATAATTCCTTCCATCGCGTAACTGTTTGGCAGAGAGCACTTTTCGCCGCCTACAACAGCGGTTACTGTGGATTCATAGACATATTTCACCTTATCCCCCAGTTCACAGCCCTGCTGTGTCTGGAAGTTTCTGGACACCAGCAGCCCCTCCTGATTATCCGCCAGTGCATTCAGATAAGCATAATAATGCTCCTCCAGAAGTTCTCTGTCAATCCAGGTATTCTCCCCGAATTCTCTGGTGTGAATCCCCATGAGAAGCACCGGTATCTGTTCGCCTCCCTGTTCCACCTGCGCATAAGCGGAATTCCTGCTGCCGTCTTCCTCTGCAGCGCCGCCGCCGTAAAATACTTTCGTGTAGGATTTTACGCCAAGGCTGTAATACTTCAGCGGATCCGGTTCCGTATAATTTAACGGAAGATCCATACCATGACTTTTATAATTGATCACCGCTGCCGCATTGTTCTCCCAGTTTTCCTTTACAATCACGTCCACACCGTCCAGATAGGCTATATTATTCTGAGCATTCTGGAGTATGGTACGGGCCGTCGTGGCGTAAAAAATCCCCAGAGACACTGTCAGAATCAGAAACAGCATGATAAACTGCTGCTTCCTGCCGTTCCTCTGGCTCTCTATAAAGGAAGCATGGCTGGCCGGATGCCAGAACCGCTGTCCCAGTATGTAAATCAGCTTTACGATCAGGGGCTGCAGACGCAAAAACAAAAGTCCCAGCCCCACAATAAACAGGGCGGAGCTTACATACAAAAGAGGATCTATCGCCCTCCCGGTGAGGACATTCTCCTCAAGCGCCGTCTGGTTGTGAGAATAATTATAATAACCGTAGATTCCCACAGCCAGGCATACGAAATCCAGGAAAAATCTCTCCCACCAGGAACGCTTCCTGACCGCCCTGTTTTGCTTCAGATTCACAATGGAAACCCTGCTGTGCTGAATCGCCGGAAAAGTCATGATAAAAACCGTGATCACAGCTGCAGCCGCCAGATACATCCATACCGTGAGGGAATACTTTATTTCCAGATTTCTATGCAGACCGAATTCCAGAAAATTGCTGGCCGAGCCCAGTCCCTGTACAAACAGGATACCCAATGGGAAACCAAACAGCACACCCGACGCCGTCAGAAATACGCTCTGATAGAGATAGAGCCTGAAAATCTGGCTCCCGGAGCTTCCTCTGCTCTTGATAACGGATATCTCGTTTTTCTCCAGCTCGTACATCTGCCGGGAAACCATAATCAGAAACGCCATAAGCAGCGCCAGCACCGGCATCTCCAGTACAAAAAGGGTAGCGGAAATCAACTCTTTTTCCGTCTGAAACGTCTCCATCAGCCGCCTGACAGTCTCCCCCTGGCAACCTTCCTCTTCCAGCGTCTTAAGCGCCTCCAGAATATGGGACGCCTGGGATGCCTCCAGCTTCTCATACTCAAACTGATAGGCGTAGATACAGTTAAACACATTGTAATTGCCCTCAGCTTTTCCCATAAATACATTCCGAAAAGTCGTCTCGGGCATCAGCATGGCATTACTGAGTTCATCGGTGCCGATATCCCAATAAGGATCATTCTCATTTGGCTTGAAGATTCCCTTGATGGTCACAGTGACATAGGAATTCAGTCCGTTCCGGACCGCCATAAGCGACAGTACGTCTCCGGTCAGCAGATTTCTCTCCACCATCATATTCTGACTGATAATTACCTCCAGGCTGCCTTCCGGACTGATCCCGCTCTCGGAATACATCTCGCCGCTGAGCATGGTCACATGCTCCGTAAGGTCAGACAGAAACGCCACACTCATATTGTGTGTCCGCGCGTCCGTCCTGCCGGAATTCAGACGCACAGGCTGTTCGGAGTAATAAAATTGGATATTCTCCTTTGTCTCCACCCCCAGGGTATCGCTTACCCCTGCCATAATCTCCTCCGCCTTCAGGATCGGATCATGAGACATAAACTGCGACTCTGCCTCCAGCTTCAACGCCGCCGGCCACACACCCGATTCCGCGTAGTCGGTATGGAACTCGTCCCGAAGAAGTCTGTCGAAGACGGCGCTCTGGTACATGGGAAAGCTGACCAGCGTCGCCACCAGCAGAACACTGCCCAGAAGAAGGCACAGGAACATCCACTTTTTGGACAGTACCTTTTGAAACATTATTCCCAGCATATCTTCATTCCTTCCGTAAGCCCTTCAACTACCCAGTAATCATTCCTGTCGCTGCCTCCGGCCAGAAAAGCCATCGGCGTGACCTTTCCATCCTCTCCCATCACATTCACATAGGTTCTTCCCGCCTGTACCGTCACGGCCTCTGCCGGCACTGTGAGTACATCTTCCATACTGTTCACATAGCCGGTGGGCCTGTACAGCCTGATCTCATTTCCGTAAGCATATGTATCCGTGAGAGGGAAATTCTCCAGCGCCTCCTCCGGGATGGATATCAGCGCCACATCGCTTCCGATATAGCAGTCCTGCCCGCAGGCTCCCAGCGTCAGAGCCCTGCACTGTATCACCTGATTCTCATCGTTGTAATCTTTATAGGAAATGGTCAGTTCATCCCCGTAATTCAGCGTCCTGTTCTCGGAGATGTCCACCATCAGGCAGGCAAAGCCCTCATCCGCCACCAGAGCTGTCGTGGCGCCTTTCTCTATGGTCTGGCCGGCTTCTATCGGAAGATACTGCAAAAAGCCGTCAACGGGAGAACAGATTTCCTTTACTTCGGCATCCTGGCGAATCTCTGTCAGTTCCTTCTCCTGCTCTT
>CANDMH010000095.1 GCA_947385785.1 uncultured Lachnospiraceae bacterium | reverse complement strand
CCACAGAGGAAACTACCGCAAGAGTTGAGCGTCAGATTGACAAGTATGATCAGGCGCAGAACGAGGCTTATGAGGCAGCGCTTCCTTATGCGGTGATGAATCCTGCCATGTCCTATCTGGTGAATTCTCCCACATACGGCAGCGAGGGCGCTTCCCTGGACGAGGCGGCTACGGCAGCGAGAACGCAGTATATCTGCGGCGCTATCGACAAGGCTGCTTTCGAGGCTGAGCTTCAGCGTATCCGTGACAACGGCTATGACACCATTATTGCTGAGGTGAATGAGCAGTATAAGGCGAATCAGTAATTTCGCCTTGCGAATCAGTAATTTCGCCTTGCGAATCAGTAAAAAACTGGCCTGGTAAGCAATCGGGCGGTTCACTTGGGAACCAGTAAAAACTGGCTCGGTATGCAGGTGGGTGCCTGCGAACCGGTAAGAATTGAATAAGTTTATATGGCAAGGAAAAGCTCGCAGGAATGCGGGCTTTTCCTGTTCTGGATTCTGCTTTTACCTTTTTGGTGTGGTGGGCCTGCCCAACCGATATCTGGCACAGGGAGGAGGTGTTTTCATGGAAGTTGTCTTTACCTTTTTATTCCTTTATGAGTCTAATACTCCGTTGCTTCAGCATTCTAAAGAAGGAAAACAAGTCAGATACCCAACCAGATACCCCACAACCTGCTGCGGAGTGGTTCATTGACGGTCGCGGCAGATGTGGTTTGACGCATTAGCGGCAAATGGTTAGACAGGGACAGCAAATAACCTGGCGTGTGATTTACCGCCATAAAAGAAATTTTTCCACTATAACGCATCAATATTTTGTCCCGCCAGGGGGCATACTGGTGAGTATGAAAAGTAGAAAATTGTCCCGTGAATTTGATTATTATGTCCTGCTGTTTTTTGCCATGGCCTTTATCGGGTGGATATGGGAGGTGCTTTTATTTCTGTGCACGGAGCATGCTTTTATCAACAGGGGCGTGTACAGGGGGCCGTATCTTCCCATTTACGGGGTGGGAGGGATTCTTCTGGTGTTTGCGTTCCGGCGTTTCCGGGGGAAGCCGCTGCTGGTATTTATGCTGTCGGCGGGAGTCTGTTCTGTACTGGAGTACTTCACCAGCTGGTTTCTGGAGCGGCTCTGGGGCGTCCGCTGGTGGGACTACAGCGGACACTTTTTGAACCTGAACGGCAGAATCTGCCTGGCGGGGGCGGCTGTTTTCGGCCTGGGCGGCACGGCGTTGGTCTGCCTGCTTCTGCCGCTTTATGACAGGCTGTACCGGAAGATTTCCCGGAGGTGGCGTATTGCGCTGTGTCTGCTGCTGTTGCTGCTGTTTATTGCAGATGCCACTTACTGTGCCGTGCGTCCTAATACCGGGCGGGGGATTTCCTGGGAGTAAGGAAGTGTCACGAAATAAATTTGCAGAATTCCGCACGGGAAGGCGCATATATACTGGTGTTTCACTCCTGAGAGTGCAAATTTATTTCCAGACAATTTCTAAGGAAGTGTAGTGTTAGAGGTACGAGAGCACATCCTCCATAGGCCACTGCTTCGCAGGGAGAATGACAGCCCGTTTTCCTGTGATTTCCTTCACAATACGCAGCTCCAGCTGCTGCCTGTGCCTCAGATGGGAAATCAGATCGTCAAATCCTTTATATTCATGCGCTTTTCCGTACGGGGAATTTATCAGGTACTGCAGCATCAGGGGATACCATTGCTGATTCCCGTGGATGTCAGATCGTTCTTCCCGGATAATCCTTATGTTTTCCGCGATGTCCTCCTGGTATAAGTAGAACAGCAGAAAGCGTTCCTCTTGCACCGTGGCGTAAAGCCGGCGGTAGAAATCCAGAATCTCGTCATCTTCCAGACAGTGGAACAAAATCATATCTTCCACGATGTTCTGCAGAAAGGCGCACTCGGACAGGTATCCGGTTCCGGAGAAGCGGCGGTATCTGGAGAGGATGATTTCTTCCATCTCCGCCAGGGGCTTTCTGCCATTGTAAATCTCATATTGCTCCAGGTCTTTATGAAAACCCGGAATGTCCGTAAGAATTCTGGTATAAGTGATGATGTAATGCCCGCCTTCCCGGAAGGTATTTGCCTGAATTTCCTCCCGGAGGGTGCCGTATCGTTCCAGCACCTCGCTGTATTCCGCTTCCGTCATCCAGGTGCACCAGGCCAGCTCCAGGGGGGAATAGTCCCCTTCCCGGCAGATGTGCAGGCCGGGGCAGCTTTGCGCGATGGCCTGAAGCAGCGTGGATTTTCCCATGCCCTGGATGCCTTCTATGAAGATGTTTGTGGATATTTTTTTGGATGCAGCAGTCATATTTCTCCTTTCCTGTTCCTGTAATTGCGGCATTCCGGTTCCGGAAGTTTACTATATTGTATGTAGATGTTTACTTTAAACCGCAACGAATTCAGGTCAGGTATGCTATTAGCTTCAAAGTGCCGTAAAATCAATGATTTCATAAAACCAGACCTCTGCAACAGCATACCTGATCAGGTATGTCATGAATTGTGAAATACCTTGATTTCTCTGGCTTTTTAAAAAATGGCATACCTGACAAAAAGCGTTACAGTTTAAAAGCTCTGTAACCTGTATGCGGAAACCGCGCAGTGGATACTCAGGAACTGTACCCTGTGATGCTCCAATGCCATATTGTGATTCCCAATGCCGCAGTATTTACAATTCAATGACTCTGGTGGCAATCTGCTCCCGGAATCTGGTGTCATGTTCCACGAACAGCATGGTGGGGCGATATTCCAACAGCAGTTTCTCAAGCTGCAGGCGTGAGAAGACATCGATGTAGTTCAACGGTTCATCCCACAGATATAAATGGGCAGGCGTCAGCAGGCTTGCCGCCAGCAGGACTTTCTTTTTCTGGCCTTCCGAGTACTCCTTCATATTTTTGGAAAATTGGACCCGTTCCAGGTCAAGCTGCCGCAGGATGGCGAAAAACAGGCTTTCGTCCAGCCCGTGCGTCCGGCAGAAGCCGGAAAGCCCGCCCACGAGATGGGAAGTATCCTGATTGACATAGGAAAGAACCAGGTTGGAGGCGGTTTCGAAGGTTCCGCTTTCCGTTACGGGCAAGGAAGCCTCGGAAAGTCCCGCTTTCTGCAGCAGCATTTTCAGCAGGGTGGATTTCCCGCAGCCGTTTTTCCCGTGCAGGGCGATGCGCTCGCCTTTTTCAACGGAAAAGGTCAGATCCGTGAATAAAGGTCTTTCCGCGTCCCTGTATTGAAGGGTATAGTCGCGGATGTTCACAAGGGTTTGCTTATAGTGCTCCAGGGGCATAAGCTTTAAGTCGACAGGCCGTTCCAGGTCGGAGAGCAGACCTTCTTTTTCTTCAATCTCCCGGCTGATCCGGTTTTGCATCTGCTTTACCCGGCTCTGCATTTTCTTGGTCTTGGCGCCGATATAGGGCCTGGTGCCCACGCCCCGGTCGTGCTCGGCTATAGGGTCGAAGCCGATTTTGGAATTTTCATTTTTGACGGCCCACTGGTTTACCTGGGCGGCAGCCTGCTTCAGCCTGCCGATTTCTTTCAGGTGCTTTTCGTTTTCCGCCTGTTCGAACTGGTCCCGGCGTTTTTTATTCTCCCACCAGGTGGAAAAGTTTCCGTTCTGAACCTCGATGCTCTGCCGGTTCAGGACCAGGACGTGGTCAATACAGGCGTCCAGCAGGTCGCGGTCATGGGAAACCAGGAGGAAGCCTTTCTTGGAAGCCAGGTATTGCTTTACGGTTTCCCGGGAAGCCTGGTCCAGGTGGTTGGTGGGCTCGTCGATGAGCAGGAAATCATTCTCTCCGGAAAACAGGACAGCCAGCATGATTTTCGTCTGTTCCCCCGGACTCAGGGCAGCAAATGGCCTGTAGAGAATATCTGCTGTCTCCTGCAGCTGGTCCAGTTCGCAGATGACCTGCCAGGCTTCGCAGCCGGGTTTCAGCGATTCCAGAAAATCGGCTGCCGGTGACTGGCGCTGTGTCTCTGTGACCTGGTATGGAAAGTAGTCAAATACGGCACAGGTGCTGATGGTGCCTTCATAGGAGTATTTTCCCAGCAGGAGGTTCAGGAAGGTGGTCTTTCCCCTGCCGTTCCTGCCGATAAAGCCCAGCTTCCAGTCGGTATCGATGGAAAAGGTTGCGTTTTCAAAAATATTGTCGAAGCTGCCCTCGTAACAGAAGGTCAGATTGGTTACGTTGATTTGTGACATGAGCAGTATTCCTTCCTATTCACGTTATTGTTTTCCTGTTCCGAAATGCTGCCAAAGGGAGTTCATTTTGCCATAACTTCAAAGATGGGGATACTGCAGGATTTCCGCACACAAAAAGAGAGGTTATGGGGACATAATCCACTTTTGGCAACATAATAAGACGGTACAAACCGTTTCAGTACCATCAAAATTACATGCAGTCAAAAGTCGATTATTTCCGCATTTTTTCACCTCTCCCTTGTTAAGATAGGCTTATTCTAACACAGGCTGCCACTTGTGTCAACGGGGGAATTTACCTGTTCTGCGCATTTCAGCCTTTCTGGCAGGTTGCGGCAGGATGTTTTCTCATAACCCGCAGTATATCCGTCGGTTTGTCAGAAGACAGGAAATACAGCCAGGCCTGCACCCGGCGAAAAGATAGTGGTAGAATTTTGGAGGAAGATATGGTATGGTTGAAACAGAACATTGAGATAACTACAGCACCTGGCCTGAAGGGAAACGGACGTAGGGAGGATGGCGGCATGACAGCGGAGAAGAAACGGGAAAACGAATTACTGTAGACGATGCAACGTTGGAGGAAGAGATGAGACATTTCAATACAGAAGGTGTATGCAGACCGGAAGAACATTATATGGTGCGGTTTGATGACAGGCTTACACAAATCAAAACGGATCTGGTTGACAAAAGGAAATATTTCGTCGTAAACAGAGGCCGGCAATATGGAAAAACCACGACTCTGAATGCATTGGAGCGATACCTGAAGGAGGAATATATCGTCCTGGCGCTGGATTTCCAGCTGATGGGCACGGAGAACTTTGTGGACGAGGCAGCTTTTGTGCGTGTTTTTGCCGGCGCTGTGTTGGAAGGGCTTGCTCTGGCAGGGGCAGACAGCAGGGGAGATCTGCGGAAAACCCTGGAGGAGCTTACGGATAAGGCGGCAGGCAGCAGCCTGAACGAGCTGTTTGTCCGACTGAGCGTAATGTGCAGGATTGCGCCAAAACCCATGGTGCTGATGATCGACGAGATTGACAGTGCATCGAACCATCAGGTGTTTCTGGATTTCCTGGCACAGATCAGGGGGTATTATCTGAAGCGGGATAAGGTGCCGGCTTTTCATTCCGTGATTCTTGCGGGGGTATATGATATCAAAAATCTGAAGCTGAAGCTGCGCCCTGAGAAGGAGCATCAGTATAACAGCCCATGGAATATCGCCGCAAAGTTTAAGGTTGACATGAGCTTTTCGGCAGCACAGATTGCTGACATGCTGAGGGAATATGAGGTCGATCATCATACAGGGATGGACATCGGGGCGGTGGCAGAGGAAATATACGCATATACGTCGGGCTATCCGGTGCTTGTTTCCGCTGTCTGTAAGTGCATCAGTGAAGAGCTTCCCTGGGAAGAAGGGCAGAAGGATGTGGCGGCGCTCTGGTCAAAGAGAAGCGTGGAGCAGGCGGTGGTGATTCTTTTAAAGGAAAACATGCCTCTGTTTGAAAGCATGGCAAAGCAGCTTGATTTCTATCCGGAACTGCACAGCATGATAGAGGACATTGTGAAGGAGTTCGTCATCGGCGGAAAGACGATTGTGGAAGCCGTGGTGTAGTCATCGTTTCGATGCCGCCATGTAAGTCCTTTTGCCGGACGTTGACGCTCTCAGGTTGATATGGTAAACTTTCATCATAACAGAGGATTTTCTTCAACGGTGTCAGGAAAGGAAGGAGGTATCCCCATGACATACCGGGTCGCGGTCTGCGATGACGACGAAGAACAACTTCAGCTCCTGCAGTCCCTGGTCTCCAAATGGAGCCGGGCGTCCGGGCAACCCTGTGAGATACAGGCTTTCCCGTCGGCGGAGGCCTTCCTTTTCGCCTATGACGAAGAGAAAACCTATGATATCCTTCTTCTGGATGTGGAAATGCGCGGCATCTCGGGAATCAGCCTGGCCCGGCGGGTCCGGGAAGATAATCAGCGGGCGGAGATTATCTTCGTCACCTCTCATTTTGAGTTTATCAGCGAAGGATACGAGGTGGATGCGCTGCACTACCTGGTCAAGCCGGTTCCGGAGGATAAACTGATGCAGGTTCTGTCCAGGGCAGCTCTCCGGCTTTCTGTAGAACCGCCCTCCGTGGTAATCAGCTGTGAGGATGAGACCATCCGTCTGTACGAATCGGATATTTTGTATGCGGAGTCCCTTCTGCATTATCTTTCCATCCACACAGGGAAAAGAGAATACAAAATCAGGGAGAATATCTCCGCCTTTGAAAAACGGCTTACCGATGATTTCTTTCGGATACACCGTTCTTACCTGGTCTCGCTGAAGCACATCACGGGTATCTCCCGTACCTTTGTCACGCTGGAGGGAAACGTGGAGCTTCCCCTGGCCAGAGGAAAATATGACGCCGTCAACAGGGCGTTTATCCTGCGGAATTAAGGAAGTGTCTATAAATTTACAGGACTGCTTCGCGAACCCTGTGCATCAATTATTTCGACAATTCTTAAGAAAGTGTATTATAACAAAAACAGCCGCCGCCAGACATAAAAATCAAAGCCGCCACCATAAAAATATGGAAAATCAAAGCAGCCGCTAAAAATACAGAAAATGAAAGCCGCTGCCACAGGATGCAGACATGAGAAAGAAAACTTACCTGAAACTAGTAGAATATCAGACCGAGCAGTCCAGGCAGCACCTGGGCGAGGTTCAGGGCATCTATCGGGAAATGCGGGGGTACAAGCATGATTTCCACCACCACCTGCAGATGCTGAAGGGACAGCTGGAAGCCGGGGAGACGGAGCGGGCCCTGGCCTACCTGGAACAGCTGGATCATCAGCTGATGCATGTGGATACCCTGATGAAAACCGGAAACATCGCCCTGGATGCCATCCTGTCGGCCAAAATTGCCCAGGCAAAGGAGGCCGGCATCGCGGTTACCGTCAAGGCCAATGTCCCCGATCATCTCCTGCTCTCCGACCTGGAGCTGGGCATTGTCGTGGGCAATCTCCTGGACAATGCCATCGAGGCCTGCGCAGCCGCTCCGGGGGAGCGGTTTCTGCGCCTTTACATGGGCATGAAACAGAAGATGCTCTATTTTTCCATGCTGAATGCCTCCGGCTCCAAACTCACCCGGAACGGCTCTCTGTTCTCCTCCGGCAAGAACGGCCTCCACGGGTTCGGCCTGCGCCGGGCGGAAGCGATTCTGGCTGAGCACGGAGGATGGTGCAAATACAACAGCGAGGACGGGGCCTTCACCTCGGAATTTCTGGTTCCCGCGGTGAAATAATGTTACTGTTCACGGCTTCGCCGTTCACAGCAACATGATGCACACATACAATTGTCAGGAATTGAGCAAAGTGCGCTCATTGAAGCCGCCTTAAACTGCAATTCGTGCCTCCGGTAAGACAATTCGTGCCCGGATTCTCCAATTCTCTCTCTCCTGTGTAAAATAGAATCATGTTCCAATCACAAACACGCAAGGAGCCATTCCTCATGAAAAAGACGAAAAAGACCAAAAACAAACCCTACCGCAGTGCCCTGGACAACGCCCTCTGGAGCTTCCGGGAATTGCTGAAAGACGCCCCCTGGTTCTTCCTGCTGATGGTTCTGGGCGTTCCCCTGAACGTGGCCCTGGCCTACATGGACATCAGCCTGCCCGCTCTGGTGGTGGCTGATGTCACCGGCCATGCTCCCCTGGATCAGGCGGCCTTCCGGGCAGGCATGCTTATTTTTGCAATGCTTGCCGGGCACATTCTGCAGACATTTTTTAATCATCTGTCCGAAATATGTATGGCGAAATACCGTCACCGAAAGGGACAGGAAATCAGCCGGAAATCACTGACTCTGTTCTATCAGGACTATGAGCGGAAGGAAATTCGGGACCTAAGCCACCGGGCTGCCCGAGCCACCGAGATGTGGGACGGAGTGCAGCCTGTCTCCGACGTACCCAGACGCAGCCTGAGCCTGGCGGAAAATGTCCTCTGTTACCTGCTCTTCGGATCGGTGATCTCCTTCGTCAGCCCCCTTCTGGTGCCGATCCTGACCGTGGCCCCGGCCGTGAACTGGTTCTGCGCCCGGGCTTACCGAAACTGGGAATACAGCCACAGAGAAAGGCAGACCGACATTGACCGCAAGCTGTGGTATCTGCAGGAAAAAGCTTCCGACTTTGCCGCAGCAAAGGATATCCGCATCTATGGCCTGGCCGGATGGTTCCGCCAGATTTTCCGGGATTTCTCCGGACAGCGCCTGGCCTGGGAAAAGCAGATGATCCTGCGGCGCTTTCTCTCCCGGATAGCCGATCTGTTCGTTATCTTCCTGCGTGACGGCGCGGCGTATCTGCTTCTGATAAAAATGACTTTGGAGGGCAGCATCACAGTGGATCGGTTTCTCCTTTATTTTTCGGCCATATCCATGTTTGCATCCTTTATCGGCAACATCATGAATGAGTGGAACGGCATACGCTCCACCAGTCTGGATCTCTGTGATTTCCGCCGTTACATGGACCTGCCGGAACAGGACGGTACCGGGGAGGCGGATGCGGAGCCCCTGCTAAAAACCGCCCCGGAGATCACCCTGGAGCATGTGTCCTTCCGGTATGACGGCGCCGAAAAGGACACCCTGCATGATATCAGCCTCACCATAAAGCCCGGCGAGAAAGTGGCTTTGGTGGGCCTGAACGGCGCAGGAAAGACCACATTGGTGAAGCTGCTCTGCGGGCTATACCTTCCAACGGAAGGAAATATAAAAATAAACGGTATTTCGTCGCATTCCTTTTACCGTAAAGATTATTACAGGCTCTTTGCCCCGGTTTTCCAGGATGTGCAGGCCGGTTTCTTTACTCTGGCGGAAACCGTCTCCGGTCAGATTCTGGGCACCCCGGATCTCGACCTGGCGGAGCGCTGTATCCGGCAGGCAGGCCTTGGAGAAAAACTGGACGCATTGCCCCAGGGCATCCACACCAGGCTGGACAAACAGCTCTACGCCGACGCCACAGAACTCTCAGGCGGCGAGTTGCAGAAGCTGATGCTCGCCAGGGCACTCTACAAAAACGCGCCCATCCTGGTACTGGACGAACCCACCGCAGCGCTGGATCCAATAGCGGAGAACCACATATACATCCAATATCAGGACATGGCACGAAACAAAACCTCTCTCTTCATCTCCCACAGGCTGGCCTCCACCCAGTTCTGCGACCGCATCCTGTACCTGAAGGACGGCAGGATTACCGAGGAGGGAACCCATCGGGAACTCATGGCCTTCGGCGGCAGCTACGCGGAACTCTACGAACTCCAGAGCTGCTGGTACAAACCCGGTTATACAAACCCCGGGACAGATGCGTAACTGGAAATCAGCCGTGTCTGGTATTGGAAGGACAGATGCGGAACTGGAATAAGAAAGGAACCCACTATGAAAATATCAGAACATATCCGAATATACAAACGCTCCCTGAAGTACCTCTTTTCGCTCAGCCGGACCCACATGATCTGTCTGATTTTGGGCAGCATTCTGCAGAACCTGCTGCCCTACATTCCCATTTACTTTTCGGCCCTTCTGCTGGATGCGCTTTACGAAAGCCAGTCTGCCGATCGGCTTCTGCTCCTTGTCCTGTTGACGGTAGGAAGTGTATTTCTGTTCAGTCTGGCGGGCACCTGGCTTTCCTCCGCCCGCAGCCAGGCTTCCAACGAAATGTACCGGAACCAGCACTGGGAACAGGCTGAAAAGGCCATGCAGATGGCCTATGCTTCCGTAGAGGATCCGGAAGTGTCCCTCCTCCGTTCCCGAATTGCCATGGAATCCCAGACCGGCTACAATTTGTGGGGATTGGTTTACGCTACCGAAAACCTGGTTTCCAACCTGACCCGGATCCTCATGTCGCTGACACTGACTCTGTCCTTCTTTTTTCTGGATTCCGTTCCTGCCTCTGAAAAATGCTTTCTGATCGCGGGGATTCTGGCGGCTGCGGCAGGTATGGTTTTCAGCAGCAAAAAAACAGAGGATCTGACAAACCGGTTCTACGGAGAGTGCGTTCAGGCAAACCTGTTTTGCGAAAAGTATTCCGGTTATATGAACCATTACAGCAGCGGCAAGGATATCCGGCTCTACGACATGTCCGAGGGCCTGCTGAGCCTGAATCATCGGGAAGGTATGCTGATCAATCAAAAAAAGGCGGCACTGGACATGAAGGCGTCTGCCATGCAGGCGGCAAATCAGGTTCTGAGCCACATTCTGCGCTTCGGTGTCTATATGATACTGATCAAGGCAGCCCTTTCCGGCGGAATCTCCGTGGGTTCCATCGCCCGGTATGTGTCCTGTGTCATGATGCTCATCGGCGCCGTCTCGGGCTGCTGTGCCGCGATACAGCGCATTTTCGGCAACAATCCTTACCTGAAGCGTTATTTTTCTTACCTGGATATCCCCAATCCCATGTATCAGGGCTCCCTTACTGTGGAAAAACGGGATGACAATGAATATTATGTGGAATTCCGTGACGTATCCTTCCGGTATCCGGGTACCGAAGCCTATGCCCTGCGCCACGTGAACCTGAAATTCAAGGTAGGGGAAAAGCTGGCCGTGGTAGGCGAAAACGGCAGTGGTAAAACCACCTTCATTAAGCTGATGTGCCGCCTGTATGATCCCACAGAGGGAGAAATCCTCTTAAACGGCGTGAATATCAAAAAATACGATTATGACGAATACATGTCCATTTTCTCAGTGGTTTTCCAGGATTTCCGGCTGTTTGCCTTCCGCCTGGGAGAAAATGTGGCCGCCGGGCCGGATTATGACAGGGAAAAAGCAGTCCGTGTCCTGAACCAGTCCGGCTTCGGGGAACGCCTGGCCTCCATGCCGGAGGGAACGGAAAGTTTTCTGTACAAAGACTTCGAAGACAGCGGCATAGAGGTCTCCGGCGGCGAAGCCCAGAAAATTGCCCTGGCCAGGGCTCTCTACAAGGATGCCCCATTCCTGATTCTGGACGAACCTACGGCGGCCCTGGATCCCGTCTCCGAGTACGAGATTTACAGCAAATTCAACGCCATCGCCGGTGACAAGACAGCCATCTATATCAGCCATCGTCTGGCTTCCTGCCGTTTCTGTGATAAAATCATGGTCTTTGACAACGGCAGGATCGTGCAGAGAGGCAGTCATGAAAGCCTGCTTGCCGATTCCTGCGGAAAATACCATGAGCTGTGGCACGCCCAGGCCCGGTATTATACACAGGAAGACTTCGGCGCCTGATAAACCGCACCAACCTCCTGCCTGCGGTCCGGGTTGCAGGCAGGGGTTTGGCGCGGAAATTCTGAAAATTTATTGCAGCGGGATTGTCACAAGTTAGAAACTGCTATGATTCCAGAGGCTGTTCCAGTTTATATAACCCTCATGTTCGCTTTTGCGAGGCATTAGCTCCAACCTCGCTCTGCCCGGTAAAAGTCTGTTCGCAGCAAGCTGCGGGACATCAAACCCGCGAACGAATGAGCGTTAGACACGGCGAACCTTTTCCGTTCCAGAACCCGAAGGGATGATAAACCTTTTCCCTGCTTTAAAGGGACTGCCGATTATAAACTTCGGGCTTCCGAAAACTGTTTTTTATATTGCTCCAGTTCTGCACGAAGTTTCTGTACTTCTTTCTCTGCCAGTTCCGCTCGATGTCGTTCTTGTTCCTTCGCCTGCCGTTCCAGTTCCGCCCGCTGCCGTGCCTGTTCCTTCGCCTGTCGTTCCTTTTCTTTCGCCTTCCTTTCGCGTTCCGTGTTGACACGCTCCTCTGCACGGGCTTCTTCCCGGGCATCTTCCCGTTCAAGCTCTATACTTCTGTCAAATGTGTAATCCAGTTGTGTCACCTTTGTCACCTCCCCGCGGCGCCGTATCAGGAATTCACGCAGCACATCTTCCCTGATGCAACGGTCTATGGCTTTGTTGATCGCTTTTCTCAAATCCTTTTCAGGATACTTTCCCATGTACTCCCGCACATAGCCTACAAAGATCATGTATTGACGTAAAACCGGACATTTTGACAGCAGTTTCCGGTTCTTTCCCGAGTTGATGTTGTAAACATTACAGGTCAGCTCAAGCTCCGGCTTTTCCAGGGGATTTGCATACGCGTCAGACAGCTTCAGCTGATACCGCGACCGCTGATCCTCCATCCCATTATAAAACACCGCAAACCGGGGCGTCGGGATTTTCACCAGTCTCCGTCCGTAAATATTCTGCGTCTTCACCAGCTGCTCCAGGATGTTTGTCACATAGATCAGCTCCCGCAGGGGCATATTGGGGCAGACGGTGGATTCGTGCTCATATACGCTTAAGTTCATATCCAGAATGAACGCCGCGTCATTGCGTACCGACAGGGAAATCCCCCGCTCCAGATTACACACCTCAACCAGCCCCGGATCCCTGTAATCCGACTGGTTCAGCGCGTTATACACCTCCAGCGCATACCCCGGCTCCTCCATCAACATGCCAAACACGTCGCTTTTGTACTCCCTGTTTCCCGCCATAAAATTCCTCCTTTTTTCGTCTGCAGGAGAATCACGGCCTGGATATTACATGCGGAAACTCCTGCCCTTACTGATAATGAATGGAAAAATAAAAGCATGAATTTCCCTGATCTGATGAAAAATCTGATATTGGACAGGTATGCAGCCCTAACGGCCATACCGGATTTGAAATAATGCTTTGTACAAAGTGTAGCATATTTCTGGAGGAATGGCAAATATTTTTTGGATAAAAATGGCGAATAAAAACGGCAGTTACTATTCACAGCCAATGTCATTTACTTAAGCAGATTTCTGTTAAAAATTAGG
>CANDMH010000094.1 GCA_947385785.1 uncultured Lachnospiraceae bacterium | reverse complement strand
GGTCATGGGCTTTGATATAGCTCGCATTTTCTGAATTATCTTCGCTTAAGTCGGCCCAGTATGCTCCGCTGACTTTGATGGTTGCTCCGCCGCAGTCATAGGCCTCTTCGCCTTCGGCATTCGTTTCCCCGCCGCCGGCATCGGAAGCTTCATCGGAGGAAGCATCTGCCGCTGCAGATTCTCCGCCCTGTTCTTCTTTGCTTTCGGGGGGGTTGGACTGAGCGGAATCGGAACTTTCGGAGGTGGGCGTGCTGCCGCAGCCTGCCATGGAACCGACCATTGCCATCGTCATCATAAGGGCGAAAACTTTCATTGCTGATTTCTTTTTCATGATTTATCCTCTTTTCTTTCAAAATTGTTCTGTGATTTGGTGTGCTTATTCCTGCCAGGCTGAAATGGATTGCGGTCTGTTTTTCAGTTCATCTCCTTTCGGCTTCTATTTCCATTTGCTTTCCGGAATGCTTCTGTTTTGCATGTGGTATATTTGTCAGTACATATTTATGTGCCGCCGAAATGGCGAAAATGTTTGTTTTCTGTAGTGCTGACATTTGATGATGTATTTACAATACAACAAAATCTATAATATGTCAATACATAAAATAAATTTGTGCTGACATATTTGACTGCTGTTCACTCGGTGCCGACGCGAGGTGTTTTCGTACGCATTCTGCATGAAAATCCCGAGACCATATTTGCGGGGGAAAGATGAAAATAAAATAGAGGATTTTTGCCGGAAAATATGTTACAATGGAATCCATGATGTGTAAGATCGGTGTAAAGACCAGAATTCAGACAGGGGGAGAAGTATGCAGGCACGTTACATTCAGATAGCAGAACAGCTGCGGGGGCGGATTGCCAGCGGGGAATATCCGCTGGGGGGACGGATCCCCACGGAGAATGAACTGGCACAGGCACTGGGGGTCAGCCGCCCTACGGTAAGACAGGCTCTGGATCTGCTTGCCAGAGAAGGGCGCCTGGTACGTGTGAAAGGCAGCGGTACCTTTGTGGCCCAGCCCAAGCTGGTTCACGAGTCCACCAGCTTTGTCACGGGCTATCGTGAGGAGAGCAGGAAGAAAAGCCGTGTCCTCCGAACCAGGGTAGTGTGCATGGAGACGGAGAAGGCAGGGGAGCGGGTGGGGGACGCCCTGCGGATCAGCGCGTCTGAAACAGTGGTAAAACTGGTGAGGATACGGCATCTGGAGAATCTGTATTCCAATGCCCCCGTGGTGTATACCACTCTGTATGTGCCGTACAGGCTTTTTCCGGAGATGCCGGAGCTGGATTTCACGGATACCTCTTTTTACGAAGCGCTGGATGTCCGGGGGCTGTCCGTGGTCCATGCTTCACGGCGCCTTGAGGTGGTCATGCCCCCGGCAGAGGTGGCGGCTGGTCTGGGGATTACCATTTTCGAACCTGCGGCTTTTATTACTTCCCAGGGATATACCCGGGCGGGTCAGATCGTTGAATACACGGAGAGCTATTATCCGGCCAGCCGGAGCAGTTTTCAGATAGAAATTAACCGATGAAGTCAAAAATGTATTTACAAATTAAAGTATTGGTGATATGATGTTACAAAAGTGTCCGGCGGCCATGAAACGGTCAGTTCCGGACTGGAGGAAAATGGGGGTTTGCAGAAAGGGATAACCCGGATCGGGAGACGATGTTGACATGAGAGAAATCTATTTATGCCTTGACGTGGGGGGAACGCAGATCAAGGCGGCAGCCGTGGGCAGAAACGGAGAGCTGTGCGGCGAGATTCGGTATTTTCCGGCGAGGGCGAAAGAGAGCCGTGAGACGATGCTTGCGCATTTCGCGGCACTTATGGAGGAGATCCGGATTCCGGAAGCTGAAGTGAAGGGAATCAGTCTGGCATTTCCGGGGCCGTTTGATTATGAAAGGGGAATCTGCCTGCTGCGCGGTCTGGATAAGTATGACGGGCTCTACAGAGTCAATCTGCGGCAGGAATTCGCGGAGCGGACGCAGGTGGCTCCGGAGCGGATCCGGTTTATCAATGATGCCGCCGCCTATGCTCTGGGGGAGATGGGGTTCGGCCATGGAAGGGATGCGGCCAGGGCGCTTTTTATCTGTATTGGTACCGGGTGCGGCAGCGCATTCGGAACAGGTGGAGAACTGGCGCCGCCCGGAACGCCTGGGGTTCCGGAAAGCGGGTATATATATGACGCGCCTTTTCAGGGGGGATGCGTGGATGATTTTATTTCCCGGCGGGGGCTGCTGAGGCTGACCAGGGATCTGATGGGGACGGCAATGGACGGGAAGGAGCTGGCAGGGCGGGTCCGGTCAGGGGATGAAAAAGCCAGGGCGTGTTTCCTGTACTTCGGATGTCAGGTGAGGGACGCGCTGCTTCCGTTTTTGGAGGGTTTCCGGCCGGAAGTGCTGTGCTTCGGAGGACAGATTACCTGCAGCGCGGAGCTGTTCCTGCCGCCGGTGGAGGAATACTGCCGCAAGGCGGGAATTAAGGTACTGGTGACGGAGGATACTTCCGTCCGAACGCTGCAGGGACTGGCGAGGATTGGTGTATGAGCCGTGGCCCCGGGCTTAAAGGGGGTGTATGAGCCGTGGCCCGGGCTTAAGGGAGCGTATGAACTGTGGGCTTATGAGGTTTGGAACGCGGATGTAGCAATCCGGATCACACCGGATTTTTACAACAATAAACATGGCCGGAATCGGCAAGGAGGATTTTCATTATGATGCAGGAGTGGTTTAGAAAGGCGAAACTGGGGATTTTTATCCACTGGGGCATTTATGCCGTGGGGGACGTGTCGGAGTCATGGTCCTTCCACAACGGCGCCATTTCCTATGAGGATTACATGAAGCAGTGCGACGGCTTCACGGCGTCAAAATTTGATGCGAAGGCATGGGCGGATCTGTTTAAGCGCGCAGGCGCCCAGTATGTGGTATTGACATCAAAGCACCATGACGGTGTGGCGTTGTTCGATACACAGTATTCCGATTTGAGCGTGGTGAAAAAGACCCCGGCAAAACGGGATCTCATAAAGGAATATACGGCGGCAGTCAGGGAGGCAGGCATGCGGGTAGGGCTTTATTTCTCCCTGATCGACTGGTCCGATCCCCGTTACAGGACGGTATATCCGGAAGGTTCCGATCCCCAGAACCATCTCAAGGACGTGTTCGCCACCCCGGCGGGAGGGCCGGAGGATCCGGAGAAGTGGCAGGAATTTCTGGAATTCAACAACAACCAGATGCGGGAGCTGATGACCAATTACGGCACCGTGGACCTGCTGTGGTTTGACGGCGACTGGGAGCGCAGCGCCAACCAGTGGAAGGCAAAGGAATTCAAGGAGTACCTCCAGTCCATGAACCCCAACGTCATCGTGAACTCCCGTCTCCAGGGTTATGGCGACTATGAGACGCCGGAGCAGGGGATTCCGCTGTATGGACCCGAGGGTGTGTGGGAATTCTGCACAACCATCAACAGCTCCTGGGGTTACCGCCCTTCCGATAACCATTACAAGACCAGCCGTCAGGTAATCCGCATGTTCTGCGACTGTCTGACACTGGGGGGCAAGCTGCTTCTGGATGTGGGGCCCAAAGAGGACGGCACCCTGGATGAGCGCCAGGTGAAGGTACTGGAGGATCTGGGGCAGTTTATCCATGACAATGAGGAGGCCATCTATGACACGGGGAAGGGCTTAAGTTATAACCAGTTCCTGGGAGGCAGCACCCTGTCCGCGGACAGGAAGACCATCTACCTCTTTGTCTATGATCAGCCTTCGGAGTTCCTGTGCGTGAAGGGCGTGAAGACTCCTGTGAAGAAGGTCAGCGTTCTTCATACCGGGGAGGAGCTTTCCTTCACCTATACCGGTTCCCTGCCCTGGAGCGGTATCCCCGGAACCCTGTGGATCCGCGCGGACAAGATGCAGATGCATCCGCTGACCACGGTGCTCAAGGTGGAACTGGAGGGTGAAATTACTTACAATCTGGGACATGGCGAGGTTGTGACGAACAACGACTGAGCTTACGGAAAGTCTGTGCCGGAACGGCAGATATTTTCTGACCAAAAGGGTGGGAGGCTGGGTGCCTTCCGCCCTTTTTGGCTGCTAGAGCAGCGTGCCGCAGGCGCGTTTTTATGTGCAGGCCCGTACAGGGGAAGCTGCCGTTTTGGCAGTGTGCTGCGCGGCGGGTAGTGGAGAAATGCATTCCTCTGCCCGGTTGGGACGCTGCCGGAATCCACGGCGGCCCTGGCGGGGAGCTCTGGAGGTATGGGAATGGACAGAAGGCGGGAGGCCTGTCTGGAAGCAGGAGGGGCATCATGTGTGAAAATGAATCAGGATGGAGCGGAACGGTTATAGCCATACTCCATCCGGGGGCGGGAAGGGATGCAGGTTTATTCATCCGTGCCGCCATTGAGGAGGCGGGGCAGGCAAAGGGCCCGGCGGTACTCCTCTTTGAGAAGGGAAAAGTGTATGAGGTGTGGCCTGAGACATCGTATCATGTTTCGGGATATTACATTTCCAATTCTGCGGATCGGACGGAGAATCCCGGCGGGGAGAGATGGAGTGCCCTGTTTCTGCATAATTTGAAAGACATCATTGTGGACGGAAACGGTTCTGCTGCCCATGAAGGATGTGGTCCAGGATGAGTCCGTGCCTTACATGACCTGTGAGACGGGGCCGGGCGTGCAGGTCTGCGCCCACCGCCGTCCCTGGATTTCTGCGGAGGATGCTCTGTCCATGGCGGTGGACACTTTGGGAGACGGCTGTAATCTTTTGGGATTTTATATGTTCCATGGGGGCAGCAATCCCATGGGGAAACTGACCACAATGCAGGAGAGCACCGATTCCGGCTATCCCAATGACTGTCCCGTGATGTCCTATGATTTTCAGGCGCCCATAGGGGAGGCGGGATACTGCAGGGAGTCATATTACAGGCTGCAGACGATTCTGCATTTTCTGCAGTCTTATGGAAAAAGTATGGCGCCCATGATTCCTGTCTATCCGGACTGCAGGCCGAAGGACCTGGAAGACACGGATACGCTCCGCTGCTGCATGCGCAGTGACGGGGAGTCGGCTTTCCTGTTTGTGAATAACCATCATCACGGAAAACGACTTCCGGAACACAGGAATGTGACATTCCGGATTTCTTTCGGGGAGGAAGTATCCGAGTTTACCTGTCCGTTCATCCCCGGGGATGTTACCTTTCTGATGCCGGTGCGGATGAAAATGGGGAAGCTGCTGCTTGCCCATGCCTTCGCGCAGCCGGTGTCATTTGCGGGAAACCATTATTATTTTGAGGAAGTGGAAGGTGTGGAACCGCTGTTTCGCTTCGGGGACGGGAGAGAGGGTGATCCGCGGCGTTTTATCCCTGGACGGCATTACGATTCATGTGCGGCAGAGGCTGCGGCCGGAGGAGGAGTGCGGGAAGCCGCTTGCTTTCCGGGAGGCAGGGGATTATACCTGGAATCTGGAGACGCCGCTGGAAGCCTGCAGGGTTCGTGTACGGTATTTCGGGGATCAGATATTTATATACCATAAAGGAAGGCTGATTTCGGATCAGTACTATTACGGGGATTTCCATGAATTCTATAAGCCGGAGGGAATTGAGAAGCTGGAAATCCGGATTGCGCCGCTGCTGCCGGAGAGGGAAGTATATCTGGAGTGCATACGGAGAGACGGCGCGGGTCTGGAGGAGATTTCCTGCCATTCTGTTAAATAAAACAAAAGCGTAGTTGCTTTCCTGCTGATTGGAGGTCGGGCCTGCTGTTAAAGCAACCGCTTCGGCTGCCCGGGATTGTTCGTGCAGGAGATGTACGTAAACGCCCTGCGATGCCGACAAGTGAACAACAATGTATGTATTTACAAATTTTATATAAAGAAATATATGTATTTACAAATGAAGGGCAGGGTGCTATAATCGAAGAAAATCACTCAGGAGGAAAAACCGTCGGTGTACGGTATGGTCTGAAGGGATGGGGCATTGCCTCTGGAAAGCGGAAGGTAACCTGAACAGAGCTGAGAACCTGAAATTATGGAACAGAGACGGAAATGAAGGGCAGAAACCAGAAGCAGAAGTCAAGGGCAGAAACCAGAAACGGAAAACAAGAGCAGAAAGGAAAAGAACACAGCATGGGAACAAAGATTAAAGATGTATACATCATCCACCACTCCCACACAGATATCGGCTACACGGATCTGCAGGAGCAGGTGATCTACAACCAGGTCCAGAACACCAGGAATGTGATATCCATTCTGAAGAAGGGCTATGAGGAAAACAGTCCGGAAAAGGACTTTAAATGGAACTGTGAGACCTATCTCTGCGTGGAACGCTTTCTGGAGGGCGCTTCCGAAGGGGAGAAAGCGGACTTTTTTGACCTGGTGAAGAAGGGCAATATCGGCATCTCCGCCACGTATCTGAATTTTAACGACTTGGCGGACGTGAAGATGCTGCGGCACAAAACCGCGGAAATGCAGGCGATTTTCACCGGGCAGGGATTTCCTGTGAAGGTGGCCATGAATGCGGATATCAACGGTATTTCCCTGGGGGCCAGGGATGTGCTGATAGACAACGGCATTGAATTTTTATTTACCAATATCCATACCCATCACGGCATGTACCCCCTGTACCAGAACCAGAAGCCCTATTTCTGGGAAAACGAAGCGGGGAAGCGGCTTCTGGTGTGGAACGGCGAGCACTATAACCTGGGCAATTCCCTGGGCATCGTATTCAGCAAAAACGTCAACTATATGACCGAGAACTATTTCGGGAAGGAGGAGGCGAAGACGGCCCTGGAGACCCTGCATACCAGACTGCTTGCCAGCATAGCGGAATACGAAGAGAGCGGCTACGCCTATGATTTCTATATCACCAGTGTCAGCGGTGTATTTTCCGATAATGCCCCTGCCAATCCTGCCATTATTGCCATTGTGAATGCCTTCAACCGGCAGTTTGGCAGTGAGGTGACCCTCCATATGGTGACGTTACAGGAGCTCTATGACCTGATCAGGGAGAAGACCGCCGACGCGCCGGTATACCGGGGAGCCATCAACGACTGGTGGGGCAACGGCGTGGGCAGCACCCCCTACGCGGTGAAGCATTACAAGGAGGCGCTGCGGCTTTCCCATATCTGCGACCGCCTGGAGGAGAAGACGGGGGTGCGCAATGAAGCCCTTGCCCGGGTGGGGGAGGACAATGCCCTGCTCTACGCGGAGCACACCTGGGGGCATTCGGCCACCATTGGAAGCCCCTATGAGACTATGGTGACCAACCTGGACATCCGCAAGACCGCCTACGCCTCCAAGGCCCACGAGGCGGCGGCCATGCGCAGGAGCGAGCAGTGCCATCTGCTGGGGGATATCCTGCGGTATTATAACAACGGCGGCGAGGTGAAAGCGATTTCCATGAGCCGCAGCAGGGGTGTGTTTCCGGTGGAATTCTATGTGGAGACCATGGGACTTACGGGTGTGGAGGTAAAGGATAAGGCCACGGGACAGGTGCTCGTCTCCCAGATGTCTTCCCACCCAAGGGGCGTTCTGGTAAGCTTCCTGGCGGAGTTTGAACCCGGGGAGGAGAAGCTTTTTACCTATGAGGAGCAGCCTGCCGGGGAGAAGGGACTTTACAGCCGCACAGCCTGGGTAGGGGCGGAGCGGGTACGGGATATCGTCAATGATTATGACAGGGAAACGTATCAGCTTCCCTACCGCCTGGAGAACGACTGGCTGCGGATCGGTTACCGGGTGGGGGAGGGTATTACTTCCTTCTATAATAAGAAGACGGGGACGGAGATGCTGAAGCCGGGACTGGAAAACATGTTTACGCCAATTTATGAAAATACGGAAATCCGGAAAGGCGTCTACGGGGAGCGGGCGGCCCTGGGAAGGAATATCCGGGGGCTCCATGCGGCGCAGTATCAGGGAGACCTGCAGGATATCAGGATTCTGGACCACGGCCCTGTGTTTGACAGGGTGGAACTGGTCTTTGAACTGGAGGGAACCCGCTACAGCAGTGTAATCCTCAAGCTCTACCGGCAGCTGCCCCGGGTGGAATTCACTTACCGGATTGCAAAGACCTTAAGCGAGGATATCGAGAGCGTCTACCTGCCCCTGTGCCTGAACCTGCCGGACAGCAGCCTCCATATCCGCAACGGCGGCGTGCCCATGCGGCCGGGAGTGGACCAACTGCCGGGCAGCAATATGGAATATTACATGGCGGACGAGGGGCTGCTCTACCAGAACGGAAACGAAGGCATCCTGATCAATACCCTGGACACTCCGCTGATTTATATGGGCGGGATGGAGCACCATCCTATCCTGTTGTGCGATAATAAGGAAGAAAACAATCATCGTCCCGTATACAGCTGGATCATGAACAATACCTGGGAGACCAATTTCAAGATGGATTTGTCCGGCTTCGGGGAATTCCGGTATGTCCTGGAGTGCAGAGAGGGAAGCCTGGAAGAAAATATGCAGAGACTGGCCGAAAATGACCTGGGGACGGTATGTTTTATTACCGGGTGAGGTGTTCCGGAGGGAGCCGCGGTATCGGGAAGACCGGGGAAATCCGCCAGAAGAGCATGGTTTCCGGCGGAGTATGAAGAAGGCTGTCCGGAAAGCGGAGATCAAGCCGTGCAGAAAGGACTTGGAGGATATGGAAAAGTATAAGAATGCGTCCCTGCCCATAGAGGAGCGGGTAGAGGACCTGTTGTCCAGGATGACACTGGAAGAGAAGATTTTGCAGACAGACCAATACTCCATCATCGGCGATTATGTCAGGAGAAATACGGATGAAAGAGTGGAAGAGTTTCGGTGGGAGGAATTCGAGGCAGCCTTAAACGGAAGAAGCGTGGGCAGCGTCCAGTTCCGCTCCGCCAGCCCGCAGCTCGCCAACCAACTGCAGCGTTACGCGGTGGAGAAGACCCGCCTGGGAATCCCCTTCCTGTTCAGCGAGGAGGCGCTGCACGGGCTTTTTGACGGATACGCCACCTGTTTCCCGCAGCAGATCGGCCTGGCGGGAACATTTGAGCCGGATCTGGGCAGGAGGATGGGGCACGCCATAGCGGCGGAGGCCAGGGCCAGCGGGGTTCACGAAACCTGGAATCCCGTGATGGATTTGAGCTGGGATCCCCGTTACGGAAGGGTGGAGGAGGCCTTCGGGGAGGACACCTACCTGGGGGGCGAGTTTGCCAGGGAGATAGTAAAAGGCATGCAGGGAGAGGATCTGCGCCGCCCGGACACGGTGGCGTCGGAGCCCAAGCATTACTGCGGCTACGGGACTCCGGTGGGAGGGCTGAACTGCGCGCCTTCCGCCATGGGACGGCATGACGTGTTCGCCTGGGGACTGCCCGTTTTCGAGCAGGCCTTTGTGGAGGGCGGCGCATGGAATACCATGTGTTCCTACGCGGCCATTGACGGGCAGCCGGTGGCCTCGGACCATGAACTGCTGACGGAGGTGCTTCGGGGAGAGTACCATATGCCCGGTTTTGTGCGCTCCGACATGACTGCCGTGGCGCGGCTGAAGGGCAGTTTTTCCACGGCAAAGGATAACAGGGAGGCTATCCGCCAGGGACTGGAGGCCGGGGTTGACCTGCAGCTGTATGATTTTACCCATGAAGAGTGGATGGAAAGTATCACCAGTCTCATCGAAAGCGGCGAGATGTCCCGGGAAGTACTGGACACGGCCTGCGGACGGGTGCTGAAGCTGAAGTTTGCCCTGGGGCTTTTTGAAAATCCCTATGTGGACGAAAGCCTTTATGACAGGACCGTGAACTGCGAAGCCCACCAGGAGACTGCCCTGGATATCGCCAGGAAGTCCGTCTGCCTGCTGAAAAACGAAAAGCGTCTTCTGCCGCTGTCCGATTCCTATAAAACCATCGCCGTGGTGGGGCCGGGAGCCGACGAGGCGGCATTGGGCGATTACACTCCCAGGACAGCCGATTCCCATAAAGTGACGGTTCTGGACGGCATCCGGCAGCTGGCGGGGGAGGACAGGACGGTTCTCTACGAAAAGGGCTGCAGTTATCTGGGAGAGAAGGTTTTTCCCTTCCATCCGGACTGGTTTGCCGATGAGCAGGGGGAAAAGGGTCTTACCGCCCGTTATTACAATAACTGGGATTTGAGCGGGGAGCCTGTGCTGACGCGCAGAGACTATATGGTGAATTTCAACTGGATTTATGCCAAGCCCCACGGGGATGTGGATGCGGAATGCTTTTCCGTGGCGTGGACCGGAAAGCTGAAGGCCCGGGGCAGTTTCCAGGGCTGTCTGGCCATTCCCGGACAGGACAGCATGCGGCTGTATGTGGACGGGAACCTGCTCATTGATGCCTGGAACCAGGGCGGAAAAACTGAGGAACAGAGCAGCGTCCGGGATTCTGCGGCCAGGAAACAGAGCAATGTCTGGGATTCTGCGGCCAGGAAACAGAGCAATGCCGGGGATTCTGCGGCCGTGAATCAGGGGAGTGCGGAGATTACAGCACAGGGAAATGACGGAAAACGGGACGCAGTACCGGAGGGCACAGGGAAGGCAGTTCGGGGGAACGCCGGGAAAATGGGCGCGTTGGAAGAGCGGACTGTGGGAAAGGAACAGGACGACTCCCGGATGGCGGACTTTACCTTTGAGGCGGGCAGGGAATACGACATCCGCCTGGAATTTTGCAATGACGCCAGAGGTGCCAGAGTCCTCTTCGGCTACAGCAGGGGACGGGAAGACTGGCAGCCCGCTGTGGACATCGTAAAGAAAGCGGATGTGGCCATCGTCTGCCTGGGTGACAATGTGGAGACAAGCGGGGAGAACCTGGACCGTACGGACCTGATCCTGCCGGGAAAGCAGCAGGAGTTCCTGAAGGAAATCGCTGCTACGGGGACACCCGTGATCCTGGTGCTGCAAAACGGCAGACCCCTTGCCCTGACCTGGGAGGAAGCCCATATCCCGGCAATTCTGGAATGCTGGTTCCCGGGGGAAAAGGGCGGCAGGGCCATTGCGGAAGTGCTGTTCGGGAAAACGTATCCTTCCGGACGGCTGCCCATGTCTTTCCCGAGGACCGTGGGACAGGTGCCCTGCAATTACAACCGCATTCCCGGAGGTGGATGGCGCTATGTGGAGATGGACTGGAATCCCCTGTACCCTTTTGGCTACGGCCTGACTTATACCAGTTTCTCTTACAGTGACCTGAAGATTGAGGGAGAAGGCATTTCCGCGGCGGAGGTGGAGAAAGGGGCGGAAGTGAAGGTTTCCTTTACCGTCACCAATACAGGCAGCCGCTTCGGCGAGGAGGTGGCGCAGCTCTACCTCCGGGATATGGTTTCCAGTACCGTGAAGCCCCGGAAGGAGCTGGCGGGTTTTGAAAAGCTTGCCCTGGATCCCGGGGAAAGCCGCAGGGTGGAACTGAGTATCGGCCGCAGGCAGATGCGGACCCTGGACCGGAACCTGCGGTGGCATGTGGAACCGGGAGATTTCCGGGTTATGGTGGGGGACAACGCGGCGGATATCCTGCTCACCGGGGAGTTTACAGTTAAATGATAATGTCTTGATGGTATCCAGTACTTTTCTGTGCCATTTGCCATTTTCCTGAAGTCCCGGGCTATGAAATCCTGTGTCCGGTTCGTAAATCCAGGTGAGTCAAAAGGACGGAATCAGCGTATTATTTGCATAAAAACCTCCAGTACATACAGCACATGTACAGGAGGTTTTTAAAACGGAAAGATCGTCGGCTTGAGCTTAAGGCAGCGGGATTCGGTGCCGTTACTGCCAGCGCGCAATTTGCCCTGGATTTTGTTCCGAAAATGAAAAAGCCTGTATTCACAGGCTTTATAAGAGCGGAGAGTGTGGGATTCGAACCCACGTGCCCTGTAAAGGACAACTGCATTTCGAGTGCGTTGCTGTCAATGGACTTTACTGGATTTTATTTGATTTTAGCGGGTTTTGATGGAAATTAATAATGGCTGAAAACATAGGAAAATCAAGGACTTGCGGCGTGAAAGCCGCTTAAATACAGAGAATATTCGAACTCACTGAAAGCCACCCGAAAATGGCTCAAAAAACGGAAAAAAGAGAGAACTTGGAGAGAACGGAGAGAACTGAGGAGAGAACAGAAGCCCGGTTTGGACTGGCTTCTCAAGATTCCTAAAAATATTTAGAGAGAACTACGGCACCAATCTTCTGCTGTTGACCAAAATACTGCGAAGAGGTGCGTAGAATGATTACAGAAAAATATTGCAGGGAGATTCTGGAGCAATATCCCGAATACATAACCAAAGACCAGATGTACCGTATCTGCCATATCAGCAAAAAGACCTGCCTTTTTCTTTTGGAAAGCGGTCTTGTGCCAAACATAGACAGCGGGAAAAAGACACGGCGGTTTAAAATCAAGACAACCGATGTCATTCAATACCTGCATGACCGGGACGATTATCCAGAGCTGTATAAAGCTCCAGATGGATTCTATATGAGGGATGGGGGCAAGAAAGCTCCGTCTTTTGAAAAGGTATTTACAAAAGAGGATTTAACCAGTATGCGGCAATATTATGAGAAGCTGCTGAAAGACTATCCCGATGTGTTGAATGTCAGACGGGTGGCGCAATTTACAGGCTATGGCGAAAGCTCTGTTGCCAAATGGTGCAGCAAACAGGAGCTAAAGAGCTTTTTTATACGGCAAAAATTTCAGATTCCCAAAGAATATCTTTTAGATTTTCTTGTGAGCAGATATTTTATAGGGATTGCTGTCAAATCAGAAAAGCACAAGAAATTCAATGAGCAGCTTAAAAAACTGCAAGGGGAATCATGCAATAATACTATTTTCAAATAGCTACGCACTGCGTAGCGAATTAAGCAGTATGTATGTAATATGAGATATATGTGGCAGTTTCTTTTGATGTTTCCGATTGGTCACGCACTGCGTGGCGAATCAAATTGGATTTATTATAGGCTTTTTAGTGAATATGAAAAAAGATAGTTGCATGCTTCATTTACTACTGAGGAATGAGCCTTGATACGGTAGAATGCCAAGAGCTGCAAAGTTACAGTTTTGACCGAACTTCCCTATAACAGTATAATGAAGCCAAGAAAGGACGGTGGACGGTATGAGGGAAAAGACAACTCATCTATATGTAGACAGCAGGGAGAAATCATTACTTTTACATAGCCTTGTGGAGCTGAA
>CANDMH010000093.1 GCA_947385785.1 uncultured Lachnospiraceae bacterium | reverse complement strand
TACCTTATGCTCTTTGCCCACACCGTACAGCTTCTCGCTCTTCAGCCCCAGCGCATAAAAAGCATAAAGGATATACCTGGTCACCACCAGTGCCGTAAACATGGAAAGCACAATACCGAGAGCCAGCGTCTGCGCAAATCCCTTTACCGTACCGGGTCCCAGCAAAAGCAGTACGCCCGCCGCAATCAGAGTGGTGATATTACCGTCAATGATGGCGGACAATGCCTTGTCAAAACCGATCTTTATCGCATTGCGGACAGTTTTGCCGGTGGCAAGTTCTTCGCGGATACGCGCAAAAATAATCACATTTGCGTCAACCGCCATACCGATAGACAGAATGATACCTGCCACACCGGACAAAGTCAATGTCATATCAAAACCGTTCAGCAGCAGGATTACCAGCGCCACGTAAGCCAGCAGAGCAATGGCGGATGCCACACCGGGAATCAGATAGATCACGATCATGAATACCATCACGAGAACCAGACCGATGGCGCCTGCCTTTAAGCTGGTGTCGATGGCTTCCACGCCAAGCTGCGCTCCTACCACCTTGGAATGGAGTTCTTCCAGTTCCAGCTTCAATCCGCCGATTCGAATCGTGGAAGCCAGGTTCTCCGCTCTCTCAAAGGACTCCATGGGAGAAATCTGAGCGCTTCCGTCCGTGATTACCACATTCACGCTGGGCGCGCTGATAATACTCCCGTCATAATAAATGGCAAGCTTCTCCCCTTTATCATGGGCATTCTGAGTAGCCTGCGCAAACTTTGCCTTGCCCTCCTCCGTCATGGTGAGGCTTACCACAAATTCAGATCCCATCTGTGTCTGTGCGCTGCCTGCCTGCGCATTGCTCACATCCGTTCCCTGCACCAGAATGGAGCCGTTCTCCAGCAGTTCGTCAATGGATTTGGTCAGAACATAACCCATACCATAGGTACCGTCTGCACTCTGCACTGTCTGCTCGCTGAAGTTTACATTTCCCTCCGAATCCGTCTCAGAAATGAAATACAATGTACCGGGTCTCCCCAGTTCCTGCAGAATGGCATTGGCATCGCTGACGCCGGGAATCTCGATATTGATTCTATCGGATCCCTCCTGGTATACGATTGCCTCTGTGCTGTAGCCCTCCACACGCTTCTGAAGCTTTGCGATGGTGTCGCTCATGTCGGTGGAACTGGGGTCTTCATCCCCCACCACCTGGTACGTAATGCTGACGCCTCCTGCCAGGTCCAGACCAAGGTTAATGTCCGAAGCGCTGCCTTCCCCCTCCGGATTCACTCCGAAGATGTCAATATAAGTGACACCTGCCAGAATCAGAAGGATACAAAGCAGCACTACGATTGCTTTGTTCTTTTTCATTCTCTTTGTCCTTTCTTAATTTATAGTTCCGCAAATCCCCCTCTATAGTTCCGTATCCGCCTCCGCCACCTTCAGCATGATGGCGCATTCCACGCGTTTTCGTTCCAGTTCGCAGCCCACGTCGTAGGCATCGTTGATATTGCCGTGGAAATTGTAGGCATTGGCTGCGCAGCCTCCGCTACAGTAGAATTTTGCAAAGCATTTCCGGCATTTTTCTTTTGCGTAGACATTGCAGCATTTAAATTCGTCCCGAATGTCGGTTCTGATGATGCCTTCCTCCACATTGCCCATGAGAAACTTCTCATTTCCCACAAACTGGTGGCAGGGATACAGATCGCCCCAGGGCGTCACCGCCAGGTATTCCGTTCCCGAGCCGCAGCCCGACAGCCGTTTTGCCACGCATGGGCCTCCTTCCAGGTCTATCATAAAATGGAAGAAATGGAATCCCTTTCCCTCTTCCCTGCGTTTCACCATTTCCATGGCCAGCCTGTCGTATTCCTCCATCAGCACCGGAAGGTCGTCCTCTGTGATGGCATAGTCATCCTCCGGGCCGGCCACCACCGGCTCCACGGATATCTGTTTGAATCCCAGATCCGCCAGATGCAGTACATCTCTGGAAAAATCAAGGTTATTATGGGTAAATGTACCACGGACGTAGTACTTTTCCTGTCCCCTGCTCTCTGCCACCTCCTGAAACTTCGGCACAATCAGGTCATAGCTTCCCTGACCGCCCCGGAAAGGGCGCATTTTATCATGGATCTCCTTACGGCCGTCAATGCTCAGGACGACATTCGCCATCTCGCGGTTGGCAAATTCCAGAATCTCTCTGTTCAGCAGTACTCCGTTGGTGGTCAGCGTAAAGCGGAATTTCTTGTTGTTCGGCGCTTCCAGGCTCCTGCCGTATTCCACCAGCTCCTTTACCACCTGCCAGTTCATCAGTGGCTCTCCGCCGAAGAAGTCCACCTCCAGATTCACCCGGTTTCCAGAATTGGCCACCAGGAAATCCAACGCCTTTTTTCCCACATCCAGGCTCATCAGGGCACGCCTTCCATGGTACTCTCCCTCTTCCGCAAAACAATATCTGCAGGCAAGATTACAGTCATGCGCTATGTGCAGGCACAATGCTTTCACCACTGTCTGCCGCTTTTTAAAGTCATATACGTAATTCTCGTATATATCGGGGGCAAACAGCTGCCCGGCCGCTTTCAGCTCAAATACCTCTTCCAGGGCTTCCGTCAGAATTTCTTCCGAATAAGGAAGATCTGCCCGGCCAGACAGCACCGTTTTGACGACATTAATGTCTTCTGTGCCTTCTCCTGCCAGTTCTTCCACCAGAGGGATGATATCGTACACCACATCATCCACCACATGGATGGAACCGCTGTTCACGTCCATTACTATATTGTATCCGTTGCTTTTATATTGATGTATCACTTAAATGTTCCTTTCAAAACGTCAGAATGAACCGCCCCGCAGCAGGCTACGGGGTATCAAACCCTGGCTTCTTCCTCCTGAACGCTGCAGGCAGCGGGGTATCAAACCCGTGAGGGAATGAACAGACGAACAAAGTTCAAGCAGCGAATGGATCCGCTGCTTGAACTGGTCCTGCGCCATTGTTTATGTAATTACTTCGCCTTCTCACAGCTCTGATTTCCAACGGTACAGGATGTCTTGCAGGCAGACTGGCAGGAGGTCTGGCACTCGCCGCAGCCGCCCTTCTTCATGGATTCCTTCAGGTTTCTGGTTGTCAAAGTCTTAATGTGCTTCATACTCAAAAGCCTCCTTATTTTTTTCAAATGATTCGAAGCGGCAAAATGCACTGTTTATAGGCATTTGCCGTATCAATTAAGAAACTTTATGTAGTATATCATAAAATTTCTATTTGTAAAAGGTTTTTTTGAAAATTCTCTTTCGTATCAGGACAACAAGCACTAACACCAGCGCACAGGCCAGACATATCCCTGAAACCAGGAGCCGCCTGTGCATAAGTTCCGTTTTCTGTGCCTGCTCCGCTTCCAGTCTGGCCTGCTCCTCCGCTGCCCTTTTTGCCGCTTCCTCCGCCTCCAGTCTGGCCTGCTCCTTTGCCGCTTCCTCCGCCTCCAGTCTGGCCTGCTCCTTTGCCGCTTCCTCCGCTTCCAGCCGGGCCTGCTCCTTTGCGGCTTTCTTTGCCGCTTCCTCCGCCTCCAGCCGGGCCTGCTCCTTTGCCGCTTTCCTGGCTTCCTCCGCCTCCATGGCCTCCTGTTCCAGTTCCTCCACGGTATATCCTTCTTCCAGAATCAGCATGGGATAAACGGCACCCGCCATCTCCTCCGTCATCGTCTGTATTTCCCTTCGCAGCTGCCCGTCAGCAGCCCTCCACTTATCATATGCCGCCTGAGCCTGCTCTCCGGTATAACTGGCCCGCTGCATCATGACCTCAATCCACATCTTCCGGTATGCGGCGACTTTCTGATGGCGTTTCCGGTTCAGCGCAGCCGTCTGTTCCGCCAACGTCCGCTGCGGATGCCCTTCCTGCATATTCAGGTCAACCCCCTCAGTCAGTTCCTCCCCCGTGAAAATTCCCAGTTCTTCCCCCGCCATTTGAAGAGTATAAGAAACATCCCCTGAAAGCCCCTCCACCTGCAGTATATTTCCGTACGGCATGTCTGCCCCGTCGAACAATTGGCGAAATTCCGTTATATCTTCTGCGGCAATCGGCAGAGTCCCAGGCTTCCAGTTCCAACACATTCCTTTCGTTCCCCGGTAGAAATCCGTCACTTCTCCCCGCATGGTCTGCGCCTCTCCTTCCTTCGGAAGAAGGATTGACGCCAGAGAACCGCTTTCCGCTCCCTGTGCCTGAAGAATGTAATAAGCCAGAAGACGCTGTCCCACGGCATCGGGATGGATGCTGTCTCTCGTCAGCGAATATTCGGCGTCCTCCTGCTGCATTTTCCTGGTCAGTTCCGCCATGGGGGTATGCAGATCCAGATAGTGCACGCTCCACTCTGCCGTTTCTTTTTCCAGCTCTTCCATGTACGCAAGAACCCTGTCCTCAAAATGCCAGCGGCGGTATCCGTTTTTATCAATATTTCCTGCCCTGTTCTCATCGCAGAGAGGCGGGGAAAGTATCAGTATGTCCTCCCCTTCCAGTCCGCTCTCCTTCAGCCGCCCCACCAGATCTTCCATATTTTTTATATATTCTTCCGTGGAAATCCCCAGAATGGCCTCATTGGTACCCAGCATGATTACAGCTTTATTGATTCCCTGAAAGGCAAAGTCCTGGTCATAAATATTCAGCACGTCCATGGCTTTAAATCCGTCTGTGCCAAGATTGCGGAATTCTACTGACCGCCCCGGAAAACAGCTTTGGTAATACTGATCCATCATCTCCACATAGCTTAAGGAGCTGTATGTTACATGTGTAATACTATCACCGATAAAGCCCACTATGTCTCCGTCCTCATAGAGGGAAAGCTCCGGTGCCGACGCCGATGCCTCTTCCCGTATGACAACCGCTGCCCAGAAGCAGAAAATGATAAACAGTCCTTTTCTTATCCGCATTTTTATCCTCGTAAATTATAATATTTCAGCTACAGCTGATGCCCCCGCACAAATTCCCGCTTGATTTCCAGAAACTGCCTGACCTGCATCAGGATATAGAACAGGATGGCGCGGGCCTCGAATTCTTCCCTGGAATCCGGCAGGGGCTGGCTTTTCATATCAGCCAGCAGAGCTTCCTGCTTCCCCAGCAGCCCTTCCACCGTGTTGTCCCTGTGGAAGTCCTGCCCGATTTCCCCCAGCAGCCCGGCCACCTGTCCTGCCTGCTCCGTCAGATACCGGATTCTTCTGATATTGTCGTATATCTCCCGCAGGACGGCTCCCTGCTGCTCCCGCATAGCAATATAGTCCAGCTCGTAGACACTCTTTGCCAGCAGCGTATTGCCGTAGTCCGATGCCGCGCAGTCTTTCGCCTTCCGGAGCGCTTTCTTAAGCTCCGGGAAGCAGCCGGGACCGTAGCCGTCCTTATCTTCCTCCGGCAGCCACAGGGACATCCTGTGGAGAATCCCCTTCATCTGGCCGTCCACTGCCTCCGCCAGCCTTTCAAATTCTCCCTGCCGCCTGCGCAGATGCAGGTTTATGAGAATTCCCATTCCTGTGCCGATCAAAAGCAGCAGCACTTCATTGGCCACAAGCGAAAGCCCCATGTCCTGTTCCGCCAGAAAATGCGTCACCAGCACGGAGTCCATGGCGATGGCCTCCGTCCAGCCTGCGCAGATGCACAGCAGGGCGAACAGGAAAAGGTATGCCCCAAAGGCCCACAGGCCATATCCCAGCAGGGCGAAGCAAATCTTTGCCAGGGCCAGGGCGCACAGGAACGCCAGCCATCTGTTCCCTGCGCTTTTCAGTGTCTCCCGCTTGGTGTTCTGGATGCTCAGTACTGTGATGATGCCTGCGGTGGCGGAGTACTTCAGGCCCAGTTCTCCCGCCAGTCCGATGGCTGCCGCGGCCGCAGCGGCTGTTTTCAGGCTTTTTATCAGCCCGGGCTTCCAGGGAAGCTTCTCCGTATTGTGCGATTTAAGATTTCTCATGCCAATCTTTCCCTTCTGCTCTCCCTCCTGAGGCATTATGGGGCTTGCGTCCCCTGGGAAGCGCCCCACTACGGTTTCTTTCAGCAGGTCCGCCATAATTCAAACCGGGATATGGTATATCTCCACAATCTCGCCGTCCTCATCCGCCGCATCTTTGATGTATATGCCGCCGTTTCGCCGTATGGTTTTCGCCGAGCCGATATTGTCTTTCGCGCAGGTGATGATCACCGGATTTATCCCATATCCTTTCATGATCGGAAGAGCCATGGACAGCATCTTGGCGGCATATCCCTTCCGCCGCTGGGAAGGCCTGATGCCGTATCCCGAATGCCCGTCCACCTCCGCGCACCGGCGGCGGATGCTGATGGCTCCCAGGATGGCAGTACCCTGCATGAAAAAGTACAGATCCTGACCAGCTCGCCTGTCGTCCTCTATCCACTTCAGCCATTCCTCGTATGTCACATTCTTCTGCTGCCTGTTGCTGTAGCGTCTCAGGGCGCCCGGGTTCAGCCTTCCTCCGAAGCTTTCCCATTCGTCCATCATCTCCTGGTATTGCTGCCTGTGGTCCATGGACGGCCTTATCAGTTTCAGTTCTTCCATCCTGCCTCCTTTTTGCATGCCTCCCTCCTGGGGAATACCGACTTTCATTTCCTCTGGATGCCTGGCCTGCAGCGTCATGGAAACCACTTCCGCAAATCTGGAGAATCCCAGCTTTTCAGCCAGTCTTCGGGATGGCTGGTTGCCTGCTTCCGTAGACCACAGCGGTGTCTTGTGGCGGCGTACCAATTCCTGTATGCAGCTTCCGCAGGCCATCGACGCATATCCCTTTCCCCGGTATTCCTTCAGGGTATTGATTCCGATTTCCTGTACCTGAGCTCTCATATAGGGCATGCCTGGCGCATCCGTGCAGCTTACCAGCATGTCGTCCGCATATACGCCTATGCACATATGATTCTGCGCCATTTCGTCAATATAATCTTTCAGCCATTTCGTGTCCCTGCAGTCCGGATTGCATTTCCGCCAGAAGGCTTCGTATTCCCTGTAATCCTCCTCCGTCAGTGCCTTTGCGCCTGACTGGATGTTTCGCATGCTCTCAAAGACATATTTTATGCTGACAACTGCCTTACGCTGGAAGATTCTCTCAAAAACCCGTCTGACCGCCTCCGCATCCGTGGCATCCCCAATGGCGCTTTTCAAGGTATCCAGCGAGTTCTCTATTCTTTCTCCATAGGAAATTACAATTCTGTCCTTCTGGCACAGAGCATATATGTCAAACCGGCTGCCATACCCATACTGGACGATATTACGTTCCCTGGAATACACATATTCGATCCCCTTTCAATCATGGCTGAGGATTTCGTCCTGCCCCAGCCACTTCTCATAATAAGCGTCTGTGGTTTCTCTGTAATTCATCTTATTGCCCATCCTTTGCCTCATGTATTATAAATGCATCATGGGGCGACGCAGCTCGTCCTCCATCCCGGGATGCCCATCATCTCCCCGACGGCGCTCAGTCCCTCCTGCTGCGGGACATTTTGGCATACTCCCGAAAGAACTGCTCGTCATCGTCTTCTACTGCATTCTCATATCAAATCAAACAGGCTCATCTGAACAGTCTGCACGGCCTCTTTATCCTCCCTCTCTGCCCGTTCCCATTTCACATGCTCCGCCGGAATCTCCTGCAGGAAAGGAGAAGGCTCCTCGCCGCAGACTAAAATCAGCTCCTCTCTGGCCCTGGTCATGCCAACGTAGCACAGGCGGCGCTCCTCCTCCGTATTTGTCTCCCCGCTGCCGAAGGTAAGCGGCATCCGCCTCTCGTCCATGCCATAGAGGAATACCACCGGGAACTCCAGGCCTTTGGAGCCATGGAGGGTCATCAGCGTCACTGCGTCTGCCGTGAACTTCCTGCCGCTGTTCCGCCGTATGTCCCCGTCCTCGCCAAAGGAAAGGGTGTGGAGGAAACTTTCCATGGTGGGATACAGAACTGACATATCTGTCAGTTTCTTTATTGCCTCAGCATTCTCGAAAACGATATCACTGCTCCATTCCTCCAGAAGCTTCGCTGGTTTGCCCTTACTTGCTTTCTTCCGGTATTTCTCTGCCAAAAGCGGTAGGCCTTGCTGCTCCCGGTATTCTCCCAAAAAGGGGTCCATAAGCCTCTGGCAGAGCACTTCACATGCTTTCTCTCCAGGGTACAGGACATGGCGAAAGAAATATAGCGTGGCGCGTACCTCCCGCTCCTGCAGGAAATCCTCCCGCCCTGCCACCACGTAGGGGATTCCCTCCTGGCGCAGGCATTTTTCCAGCAGCGCTGCCTGCCTGTGGGTTCGGTAAAGTACCGCCATGTCGGAAAATCCGCGCACCCGACGGCCTTCCTGTGTCCCGTCCCTGTCCGTGTCCAGCATGTCGATGCCGCCAATCTGGCGGGTGATCTCCCTGGCCACGAAGATCGCCTCCCTGCGCTCGTCCTGCGCGGATACGATGCGCAAGGGGAACCCGGCTCTTTCCTCCGATTTTTCTGCTTTTTCTGCCTTTTCTGCCATTGCAGTCATACTGCGCTGTCCCCCCTCATTGTGGGAGATCACGCCAAGCGCTCCATGCAGAATAGCCGGGGCGGAGCGGTAGTTTTCCTCCAGACGTATGACAGCAGTGTCAGGATGATCCTCTTCCAGCCGGGTGAAGACCTTTGGATCACAGCCCCGAAAGCCATAGATAGACTGATCCGGATCCCCGATGACGAACAGCTCCCTGCCACCCCGCCCCCATTCCGTGACCAAATGGTACTGAAGGGGGTTGATGTCCTGAAATTCATCGATGAGCAGGTAGGCGAAGCGGCGGCGCTGCGGCGCGTCCTCCGGCAGCTCCTGCAACAGCTTCCATGTCTCCAGCAGCAGGTCGTCATAATCCAAAGCATCCGCCTGGCGGAGGAGCTTTTGATAATACTGATACACGCGCCGGTTCTTTCCATCGGAAGCCCCGCTGTATGCCCTTTGCTCCGGAGCCACATTTTTATTCTCATCAGTCGATTCGACAGCAATTTCGGCCGCAATTACAATTTCATCTTTGATGGCAGTATTGTCCGCAGCTGTCGATTCCTCTCCGAGGGCAGTTTTGTCCACAACTGTATTTTCCCTCTTCGCGATGGCTGCCCCGAAAGAAACCAGCTCCAAAAAGTCGCTTTTTTCCTCCAGGCCGTTCTTTATCCGGGACAGTTCCTGTAGAAACTTCCCGGGAGAGTCCTTCTTTCCAAATTCCCGGAGGGCCTTTTCCGCCAGCTCTACCTGCAGCCCCTCATCCGCTACCACGAAGGAACGCCCTGCCTCCTGTAGGAAGCGGCTGCAGATGGCATGGAATGTCCCGATCCAGACATCTGCCCCGTTCCGATTTTTGAGATTCATCTGACATTTCTGGCCTTTCCGGTCTTGGGAGTTTTTCCGCAGCTTGCCCTCTCCCTGGCTGCTGTCCGCCATCCTGGCACGCATCTCCTCCGCCGCCTTATTGGTGAAGGTCACTGCTGTAATCTCCTCCGGCGCGATTTCCCTGGTCTCCAGGAGATATTTCAGCCTGGCGATCAGGGTCCTGGTCTTTCCCGCGCCAGGCCCGGCAATGACCGCCACGCTGCGCCCTGCCCGCTCCACGGCTTCACGCTGCCGTTCGTTCAGGCCATGGGTTGCCAGGGGTTCTGATGCTGGTTCCTTCCTGGTCCATGCAGAACAGCCATCTTTCTCTTTCTGGGCTTCTGTCTGTTGCCGGACAATATCTGCTCCATTCCCGGCTCTCGTCTCCCGCCCGCCAGACCCTGCGCTTTCCGCAGCCGGCGCTTTCTGCCCGCCAGTCTCCGAAACTTTCCATGCTTTCGCCGCCACCAGAATCTGTTCCGTCCGCTTCGGCTCCCGGCTCTTCTCCATACCATGCATCTCTTCGGCTGTAAAGAGACTCATCTGCCCTTCCAGGCTGCTGATGTCCTCCGGGGTAAGCAGGCCAATCTTTCCATACTCTCCGTCAAAGCCCGGCGTACGCTCCACCTTTCCCTCCCGCAGCCGTCTGATTCCCTCGGCCACCAGAGGCCCTGCCGCCTTTCGAATATCCTCCACAGGGATCTCCCGCAGAATGGCGAATTCCGGCCCCAGTGTCCCTATCATCTGCTCGTACTTCTCCAAAGCCTTTTTCCCCGCAGCGGAAATCCCCATGGAGGCGCCAATCACCTCCGGAAGGGGCACCAGGCTCTCGAAAGGCCGTCCCGAGGACAGGACGAAGCCCTCCCCCCGGTCCTCGTCCGCCAGCTGTTCTATCCGGTTCAGGACACCGATGGTGATCTTCTTCCCGCACACAGGGCATCTCCCGCCGTACTTTACAGTCTCCTGGGGACTGATGCACAGCCCGCATTTCCTGTGCCCGTCGAAATGGTATTTCCCTTCCTCCGGGAAGAATTCTATGGTGCCCGCCAGCCCCTTTCCCTCCTGAATCGCATCTGTCAGCCCCCGGTAGGACAGCTCTATGTCGAAGAGATTGGCCTCCCGCCCCAGCTTTGCCGGGGAATGGGCATCGGAATTGGATATCAGGTGAAAACGGTCCAGCGCGCTGACCCGCCAGTTCATGGGCGGGTCGGAAGACAGCCCCGTCTCCAGGGCATGGATACAGGGCGTCAGGTCATCAAAGCATTCTTCTATATTGTCAAATCCCGAAAAGGCCCCGAACAGCGAGAAATGGGGCGTCCAGATGTGGGCGGGCACATAGATTCCCTCCGGGCAGGTCTCCAGCATGATTTCCAGCAGATCCCTGCAGGGGATTCCCAGGATGGGCCGGCCGTCCGAGTGGATGTTCCCGATCAGCTCCAGCCGCCTGGCCAGCGCCTCCGCCTCCTCCAGGCCTGGCAGAAGCAAGAGGCTGTGGACCTTGCGCACCCGGTCTCCCTTTTTGTAGATGGAGCTGATTTCCCCGGTGACCACGAAGCGGGGCTGTATGCCGCTCTCCCCCGCTCCTCCAATCCGGTATTCCTTTTTCAGCACGTACAGGCCGTCCTCCGCCGGTTCCAGCTTCTCTTTCAGCTCTTCCCGCCAGGCCGGGTGGGTGAAGTCCCCTGTGCCCACGATGTGGATTCCTTTTTTCCCTGCCCACAGATCCAGATGCTCCGGGGTGCAGTCTTTGCTGGTAGCCCTGGAGTATCTGGAGTGGATATGCAGATCTCCTATGTACATTTCTCCTCACATTCTGCCGCCTGACAGGCAGTCCCCTGGCGGATGAACCTTTCTGAAACTTCGTCCAGTGTCATGTAATATTTCCTATGTCTACCTTACCACAAAATCCGCCAGGCTTCAACCAAAACGAAATTTCATGGGATCCGGACGCGGGAATCTTCGCTGACCCCGGCAGGCAGTCCGGATGATTATGGACTGGGGCTCGCAGTGTCCTCCAAAGATTTCTCCTCGCTCGAATCCCTGACCTTGAATTCCAAAATAATTGCATTCCTATCGCAATTATTTATTACCGCATTGCCCGTTCCGTTCTTCGGCTCCATCACTACATCATACCTTCCGAAACCGCTTTCCCGATTGGAGAAAATAATGTAGCGGTCTGCCAGTTCTACAGCCAGCCCCAATACAAAGCCGTGGTAGAATCTCTCCGGTTGCGTCTCCATGGAGGGATTTCTCCCGCTGTCGAAATAGCTGATCGTGGCCAGGGCTACACGGTTCATGTAGGCGTTCATGGATCTTACATCATTCTGTAACAACGCCTTGATAAACCCATTGTAGACCGTCCCTGTACTGGAGAACCATTTTCTAATCATCTTTTGAAACATGATCTGTACTTCTTTATTTGTCAGAGCAAGTTCATACAAATCTCATTATACATGTTTCTCATATAACCTACAAGAAAATTACACCAAATTTCCGTAATAAATATTCAGCTTTGGTAAAAAAGCAATCCACCAGACAAAATTTTCTTACAGCTTTTCTCCGGAAAGCATCTCCCCGTCTACTCCAACAGAGAAAAAGCCTTCTTCCAGCACATTGAACTTTGACAGCATCCACAGGGTATAGCTGCCGCCCGTGCAAAGCAATCTTTCATTATTCTCTTTGGCCTTTTCATTCCACAGACTGATTATTGTAATAGTCATGCCTACAGAAAATGGCCCGTACTCATGATCCGCAAAACCTCGTCCATGCAGGCGCCGCAGTTTCTGATTACTTCCGCAATCTTTGCCCGCTTCTCTTTATCCTGAAGGATTTCCAATGTAACGTTAAATCCTCCCCCTAATGCCTCCAAATCGCAGCCATTATCGTTGTTCCACATCCGGCCTGTCCGGTGATACAAATCCTTCACTTCACTCAACCAGGTAAATTCCGGATTCAGTTCCATTGCTTTATCCAGATAGCCATAGCAACAGCTTCCATTGGTGGCAAGAACACAGATATAATTGGTATAATATCCCCATATATCAAACTCTTCCGGGGCCATATGATCAAATTTACCGTTTTCAATGTCAGAGGCCCATGCTCGAAAAGCCTCCGGCCCGAAGCAATAGGTATCCGTCCTGACTGTAAAATGCTGTGGTATTTCCGCAAGGGCATTGCGATATATTTCCGCAAGGGAAAGAGTGTCTTTTTTGTCACCCACAAATATCCATCCCCCCTGCCCTTTCGAGTCTTCAACCCATACGTCGGTTTTCCGGAGTGCCTCGTCCAATGTCATGCGCCTGGGCTCATCATCGTTATCCGTAATATAGAGCAGTGTTTTGCCATGCTCTTCATAGCCCACATAAACGCCCACCATCTGCCCCCAGGCAATTACAGGAATCCCGCTGTCAATGTATGCCATCAGCAGGTTGAGATACTTTTCCGTATCTTGCTCTAATTCCTGCCTGGACACAAAAGCAGCTTCATATCCGCATTTGGCAAAAGTATTCCTGACAAATTGTCCAGGAGCTCTGTCCATTTCATAGCTTGACAGAGCGTCGCCCGAATATTTTTTATAGGTGTAATGCTGCGTGAACAAATCTCCGGTTAATCCCGCAAAGAACCAATAGTCATAGTCTTTTTCGCCGAGACATTCCATCACATATCCAGCGCATCCGTTAAACCAATAGTTTTCACCGTATTCATCTGTGACCAGACGGTGAATGACAGAAATTCTGTTACTTTGTTTTGCACCCATAGAAAACTCCTTTTCAAATTAGACAAACCATATTGCTCGTTCTTTATCATACTCCGCCTGAAGAACAAAATCAAGCTCCAGACATACCCGGTCAGACAGCCGCCGGAGGGCAAAGCTGGAGCCGAGGAA
>CANDMH010000092.1 GCA_947385785.1 uncultured Lachnospiraceae bacterium | reverse complement strand
CGCGAGAAACGCCATGAATTATATAAGCAGTATGGCATTTGAAAAGCATAGTTGCCTTTCCTGTCAGTGAAAAGTATCCACTACATGTCAGAACAGGGGAGACTGATGGATGGTATGCAGATGCTCGAAAAGCATTTACAAAATGAGGAGGATTTCACATGAGAAAACACATTACGATTATATTTTTGGCCCTGTTCCTGTCTGCAATAACCGGCTGCGGGCAGTCAGACAATCCAATGCCATTGGAAAAAGTTCCGGAGGATTATAGCCTGGAACAGGCAAAAAAAGAGGGCTGCATTGTCCATGAAGACGGGGACATAACACAGGGTAAAGAAAGATTTGAGGAATTCTATAACACCACTAAGGCAGGTAAGTCAGATGAGGTAAGACTTGCGGATTATTATTCGCCTGACGATCCATCCGGATATGCCCCGGAATCTTATGAATCCGTCAAAGCCGGCTATCCGCGCCTGTATATTCAGGATCTGTCTTTTGACGGAGAACAATATACGATTCGCTGGTACTCAGACGGAGAGGAAATCGCCAGGAATTATTCATGCCTTATGAAATATGAAGGTTCGGCAGAAAGCCCGGACGCAGGTTATAAATCATACACAAGGTATGTACTGACCAACGATGATGAAGTTACATGGCAGGAACTGGTGTGGGGAATGGTCAGTTCTCAATTGGGCGATTATATTGATCATATGAGTGTTTGTACCGATTATATCTATGAATGAATTCAAGGAGTGCGGTATTTCCGAGCTTTTTTCGAAAGAAACTGTATCAGCTATTTTCCGGCAATTCCTGGTTGTGTGGGATGTGACTGTATGAGCAACGAATCTTGTGATGAAAAAGGCCCATTCGCGACATCATTCTGTCAGGCCAGCACCTGGACAAAAGAAGCTCCGACAGGATTGAGGATATCGTCTCGGACATATGCGGCCTGCAGTATGATCCGAATCCGACCATTCACCTGAACCATTGTATGATGCTGTGGAACAGAAAAGACTTATTTGCGAAACGATTTTGCAAAACACTTCTTAGAACTTGCTGCGGACAGTTGACTATTTTCCCCATTCCGATTATACTGGAAAAGAAAATCCGCTCTGCAAATTCCATTCACGTGCAGTATATAACCGCAGGCGGCAAAAGCTGTCACAAATGGCAGTTGAACAGGAGGAAAAACAACATGGCATGGTATGATGAGGCGATTTTTTACCATATCTATCCTCTGGGGCTAACCGGAGCGCCCAGGGAAAATTCTTACGGAGAGCCGGTGCACCGGCTGAACGCGCTGATTCCCTGGATAGCGCATATAAAGGAGATTGGCTGCAATGCAATCTATATCGGCCCCTTGTTTGAGTCGGTGGGACATGGCTATGAGACCACGGATTACAAAAAGCTGGACAGTCGACTGGGCACCAACGAAGATCTGAAGGCCTATGTGGCAGAGTGTCACAGGCAGGGAATCCGGGTTATCCTGGACGGCGTGTTCAATCATACGGGCAGAGACTTCTTCGCTTTTCAGGATATCAGGGAGAAGCGGGAGAACTCCCCTTATAAGGACTGGTACCGCAACGTGAATTTCTGGGGGAACAATCAGTACAACGACGGCTTCTCCTATGAAAACTGGGGCGGCTACGACCTGCTGGCCAAGCTGAACCAGCAGAATCCCGCGGTGAGGGACTATATCTGCGATGTGATTCGGTTCTGGGTCAGGGAGTTCGACATTGACGGCATCCGGTTGGATGCGGCGGATGTGCTGGATTTCGACTATATGAAAGCGCTGCGCCGTGTGGCAGACGAGGTGAAGCCGGAGTTCTGGCTCATGGGGGAGGTCATCCACGGGGATTATACCCGTTGGGTCAATGAGGGTACGCTGCACTCCGTCACCAATTACCATCTGCACAAGGCTCTGTACTCCGGGCATAACGACCATAATTACTTCGAGATAGCCCATACGGTGAAACGCCTTTACGGCATGGGCGGGAACCGACCGGACGGGCTGAAGCTGTATAATTTCGTAGATAATCACGATGTGGAGCGGATTTACACGAAGCTGAATAACAAGGCCCATTTCGCGCCGGTGCATGTGCTGCTGTACACGTTGCCGGGCGTGCCTTCCATCTACTATGGTTCGGAATTCGGAATTGAGGGCAGAAAAGAACGGTATTCCGACGATTCTCTCAGGCCGGCCCTTTCCCTGGCGGATTATGGCGACGCGTTGGAGAAGAATGCCTGCACCCGCCTGATTGCCGCGCTGGGCAAAGTGCGCCAGAAGGTAAAGGCGCTCTCTTACGGAGACTATCAGGAGCTGATGCTGACCAACCGTCAGTATGCGTTTGCCAGAAATTATAATGGAGAATCCGTCCTGGTTACGGTGAACAATGACGACAGTGATTATGTGATGACCCTGCCTGCCGGAAGTGCGGCGGAGTATATCGGCGTGCTCACCGGCCAGAAGGTCAGCGTGGAAGGAGGCCGCATCGCTGTGAACGTAAAGGCGAATTCCGGCGAGATCTGGGTGCCTTTGAATGGGGAGTGGACAGGGGAAGAGCAGGACATTGCGGCGGATAAGGCCTCTGTCGGGGAAGCCGCATCCGCCGAAGGGCCTGGGCAGGAAGCCGCATCCGCCGAAGGGCCTGGGCAGGAAGCCGCATCCGCCGAAGGGCCTGAGAAGGAAGCTGGTGTCGCCGAAACCGGACAGAAAGCCGTAGACGCCGCTGAAACCAGGCAGGAAGTTGCAGCCGCCGAAGCCGGGCAGAAATTCGCCGCCGAAACGGAAGCAGTTCGGCAGGCAGGGCAGGCTATAACCGGAGAAGACACGGCAGAGCAGGAATCGACACCAAAGGAATCGGCACTGGAATCAGGCAGTGAGGGCAGGGCCTGTGGAGAAGCGGCCCATGGAGACAGGCCTGCCGCAGAATCCGCAGATAAGGCGGACATCGGCGGTGCATCCGCAGCAGGTGCGGCGAATATGGCAGCGGAGAATGTCGCAGGACAAGGCAGCGCAGCAAAGTCCAAGGTCGCTCCGGGACCTGGGGACGGAAAGGCTGCGGCGGAGGAAGCGCTGAAGAAGGTTTTTGAAGAGGGCAGGATTGCAGGCCTTCAGGAAGCCATCCTGGCCATCATGGAGAAAAACGGGCCGATAACGGATCAGATGCGCCGGGATGTGGCGGAGAATGTGTATCACGACTCCCTGATAGCCTGGGTGAAAAGCTTCCGTTAAAGCGGATACCTGTATCCAGGCAATTGATATTCATGAACGAAAGCGATTGCATTCTAAATGTATAACGAGTGAATATTTCTACAATGTTGGTGGAGTAAGCGGCAATTATACTCACGGCCAAAAACATTTGCCAGCGTAAAGGTATAATGAGTGAGCGCATCCGTGCCGCAGGACATACACCCGGCAAATATATGCGCTCACGAGTATAAATGCGTTCACGAGTATAGCTGACGCGCCGCAGGCAAAGACAATAACAGGATGAGGAATATTTTCAAGGCATCAGTCGGGAATGGCTGATGCCTTGTGTTTCAAATGAGGCTTTTCCTGCGCAACAGAATGTTCCCGGAATGCGTGAAAAGTTTTGCCCGGATAGAAGGAGGCAATGTGTGATGAAAAAATCAGTTGCAAAAAATCCTGAATCATGGTAGGATAAACCCAGGCAGATTTTCTACAGATTCTAAATATCAAAGAGACAAGTCCTGTAAATCAGAAAATTTCTGCTTAAAAACTCAGGTAAACCGAAGCGGGAGCTTCACCAGGATACTGAATCTCCCGGAAAAGTGCGGAAGGGAGACAAAAGGAGAATGACGAAAAAACATGCGGTTTTATACGACGTCTGGTGAAAGGAGAACAGGATGAGAAATCAAAAAAGTATAGTCGGGAGGCCGATAAGTTTGACCATTGAGGAAATTGCAGGTGGCGAATCCAAAAATATTGAGTTCAAGACAATGCTGCCCCAGGACTCCGAGAGATACATCAAGACTATCATAGCTTTTGCAAATACACAGGGCGGGAAGCTGGTTATCGGTATTGACGACCGGACGCGGGAGGTTGCAGGCGTGGAGGATGACATCCTTTTCCAGACGATGGACAGCATTTCCAACGCGGTGTCCGATGCATGTTCACCGCAGATTGTGCCGAATGTGGAACCGCAGACGGTGGATGGAAGGACGGTGATTGTGGTTGCCGTTGCACCGGGACCGAACCGTCCCTATTATCTGAAATCAAAAGGGAAGGAAAGAGGAACCTATATCCGTGTGGCGGGAACTTCACGACCGGCTCACCCGGATAAAATCAAAGAACTGGAGATGGAAGGTGCACGGATTTCGTGGGATGAGCTGGTCTGCGTTGGTTATCCCGTGACAGAAGAGGCGGTGGAAAAGCTTTGCGGTGATATCATGGATTATCGCCAACGGGCGGGTTTACCCCAACGCAGGATGACAAAGACGCAGCTGGTGAACTGGAAGCTGCTGAAAGAGACAGACGGGAGCTATATGGCATCCAATGCTTTTGTGCTGCTGACATCAGACTATTTTCCGTTTTCCAAAACGCAGTGCGCCGTATTCAAGGGAACCGAACGGAATGTATTTCTGGATAAGCGTGAGTTTACAGGACCGATTTATGGGCAGATTGAAGATGCCGTAAATTTTGTTCTGCGCAACATCCGATTGGGAGCGACTATTGAAGGCCTGCTCCGAAAAGAATCCTATGAGCTGCCGACAGAAGCGATCCGTGAGATGATCATCAACGCTCACTGTCACCGCTGCCTGACGGATGATTCCTGCATCCAGGTGGCGGTTTATGACGACCGGCTGGAAGTGACTTCTCCTGGCGGTTTATATAACGGTCTGACTTATGAAGAGGCGTTGAACGGTCACTCGCGGCTTCGCAACAGGGGAATTGCCAATGTATTCAACCAGATGGGGCTGATTGAAGCATGGGGAACCGGCATTAAGCGGATCATCCATTTATCCGGGGAATATTGCCTGCCTGTGCCTGAGATTCAGGCATTTGACAGTATGTTCCGTGTGAATCTTTATCGTTCCAGTGCACGCTCCACATATGATTACGGTCCGGTGAAACACAGTGAAAATATATCTGAATTCACCGCAAATTCGGAAAAGCCCGATAAAAATATGGCAGGAACCGACGATATTTCGGTAAAGTACGGTGAAAATGCAGCAGGGTTTGGGGGAGATTCGATAAGGTCCGGCGAGAATACAGGGAGGTTCAGTGAAGATACGGCAAAGTACGGTGAAGATACAGCAAGATTAGGGAGAAATTTGATGAGGTTCGGAGAAAATTTGGTAAAGTTCGGTGAAAAAACTGCGGATTTTGGAGAAGACTCGATAAAGTTCGGAGAAGATACGGCAAAGTACGATAAGAATTCGGTGATATACGGTGCAGGTTCAGCAGAGCTCAGGAAATATATGAGGGTGGAGGAGGTGGGAAGATATGGGGAAAACGAGAGTGAAGCATCAGTGAAAGCTTTATGTAAACCCGGCGGTGATAACTTGAATGAAACACAAAGGAAAATATTGATTATGATAAAGCAGGACAACCGTATTTCGGCGGCAATCATGGCAAAAGGGTTAAACATTTCTACCAGAGCCGTCGAGAAAAATATTAAAAAACTGCGGGAGACCGGAATTCTTGTAAGGCATGGGAGCGCCCGCGGCGGTTATTGGGAAATTATGGGGTGAAGACGCACTTTTTATCTGTTCCTCAAAGTATTTACATCCGCATCTGCAGGGGAAGTGGACTTTTCGGCCGGGATATGGTATACTGACCACCAAAGCAGTGCGATTCCGGAGAGGTACCGTGGGAGGGCGTCTTTATGGGTAATTTATGGGGATTTTTCGAGAATATCAACGAGATTGTATACGTTGCGAATATAGAAAACTGTGAGCTGGTTTATATGAACAGGAGGGCCCGGGAGGTCTTCGGCATCAGCTCTCTGTCGGAAGTCAGAGGAAAACCGTGCCACATGATTCTCAGGAGCAGCGATGTCCCCTGCAGCTTCTGCAGCAGAGGTATGTTCACCCCGGACTGTCTGGAACAGCAGTACTTTCATCCGCAGCTGAACAGGCATTTTCTGCTGCGCAGTACCATCCTGGAGGAGAACGGGGGAAGGTACCGTCTTGAGATGGCATTTGACATAAGCAGCCACGAGCAGCAGAGAAGCATGGTGCGCAATGTTCAGAATCTGGAAGCCACCATCAATGAGGGGCTTCGTGTGGCCCTGCTGAAGGAGACGCCGGACCAGTCGCTGGAAGTGCTGCTGGCATATCTGGGCAGGGCGCTGAACGGAGAGCGGACTTATATATTTGAGCGAAATTCATCCGGCGGGGACGATAATACTTACGAGTGGGTGGCTCCCGGAGTGCGGCCGGAGAAGGAGAACCTGCAGAATGTTCCTCCGGAAGTCTGTGCGGGCTGGTATCGGAATTTCAGCATCGGCGGACATATTGTCATAAATGATCTGGAAGAAATCAGGCTGAGCGACCCTCTTCAGTATGAGAATCTGAAGCAGCAGGATATTCATTCCCTTGTAGTGGTTCCGTTGTTTGATGATAACAGGATCATCGGGTTTTACGGTGTGGACAATCCGCCGGTGGAGTCTCTGGGATACACTTCCAATATGCTTCAGACGGCGGCATACTTCATTGTTTCCTCCCTTCGTCGGCGCGATCTGGTCAGAGAGATTGAAAAGCGGAGCCACAATGTTCTCAATGCCCTGAATGTGGACTATATAAGCATTTACCAGGCGGATTTTCTTACGGACACATGCCAGATTTATCGGGAAAACAGGTTCCGGGGAAAAGATCAGCCTTTCAGTTTCGCGGACAGTTATCAGGAAGCCATGGAGCGGTACATAGCCGGATATGTGATTGAGCAGGATCAGGAAAGGCTTCGTATGGTGACCCGGAAAGAGTATATATTGTCTCAGCTGAAAAATAAAAAGAAATTTTATGTCCGGTACCAGGTGAAGGATAATCTGCTGGGACTGAAAAATATGGAAATCCATTTTTCCGTCACGGGAAAGGAGAAGGAAGAAGAGCGTGTGATTTTTGCTTTCCGGGATGTCAATGCCGTGGTGGAGCAGGAAGAAAGGTACAAACTGGAAGCCAGGCAGAGTCTGGAGGACATCCTGGAGGGTGCCAGGACCGGCATCTGGACCATTGAACTGGAAGAGGGCTGTGAGCCCAGGATGTATGCGGACAGAACCATGCGGATGCTCCTGGAGGTGCAGGAGGATGTGGAGCCGGAGGCATGCTACCGGCACTGGTATGAAAATATAGAGCCGGATTATGTGGAGATGGTGCAGGCGGCGGTGAGGGAGATACTGGAAACCGGGCGCTCCGAGGTGGTGTATCCCTGGAGACATCCCACACTGGGGAAGATTTATGTCCGCTGCGGCGGTGTGCCGGATAGAAAATTCAAAAAACCGGGGGCGAGTCTGAACGGATACCATCAGGATATCACGGACATCATGGAGACCCGGAAAAAACAGGATCAGGCTATTATGGAGCTGCTGGAGAAGGTGAGGCGGGCCAATTCGGCCAAGAGTGAATTCCTTTCCCATATGTCCCATGACCTGCGCACACCCATCAACGGCATTCTGGGCATGCTCACCATTATGGAGCATACAGAGGAAGATTCCGGAAAACAGAAGGAGTGCCTGGAGAAAATCCGTGTGTCTACGGAGCATCTGCTGGCGCTTGTGAACGATGTCCTACAGGTCAGCAGGCTGGAAAGCGGCAGGCCGGCTGATGTGGAGGAGGCCTTTGATCTTCGCGAAACGCTGGAGCACTGCGTGATGATCATGTCTCCCCATGCGGAGGCGGCAGGAATCCGCCTTGTGTTGGAGGAGGCGGACCTGCACCATACCAGGCTGATTGGAAATCCGCTGCAGCTGCGGCAGATTTTGACGAGCCTTATTGACAATGCGGTGAAATATAACCGGCCTGGGGGCGCCGTATTTCTTCAGGTGAAAGAGATTTCCGGTGGGGATGGCCCCGCAAAGTACGTATTTACGGTCAGAGATACCGGAATCGGCATAGGAGAAGCGTTTCAGGAGCATGTTTTTGAGCCCTTCACCCAGGAACATCCGGGTGCAAGGACAAGCTATAACGGCGCCGGGCTTGGTCTGTCCATTGTAAAGAAGCTGGTAGACCAGATGAAAGGAACGGTTGAAATGGAGAGCCGGATTGGGGAGGGGAGTCTGTTCCGCGTCACCCTGTCCATTCCCATCGACACGAGGAAAACCGCAGCCTCCGAAGACAGGAAAACCGAGGTGCGTGCCGATATTTCGGGAATGCATGTCCTTCTGGTGGAGGACAATGAGGTCAACTGCGAAATCGTGGAATTCGTTCTGAAACAGGCCGGCGCATTGGTGGTCACCGCGAACGACGGAAAAGCCGCGGTGGAGGCGTTTCAGGCATCGGCTCACGGAGCCTTCGACTGCATCCTGATGGATTTGATGATGCCGGTGATGAGCGGATTCGAGGCCACCCGCATGATTCGCGGCCTGGACAGGCCGGATGCGGGAACCGTGCCCATCATCGCGCTGTCGGCCAACGCGTTTGAGGAGGATATTGCAATGGCGAAGGATGCCGGGATGAATGAGCATTTGACGAAGCCGGTGGATATGGACAAAATGTTCCGGGTGATGCGGCGGCTGAAGCCGGATTAATGGAACAATTCCTTCCTGAAGTTTTGCGCCGGGCGTGTGTTATCAAACACGCCGGCATATTTCGGGGCTAATATTTTTTCCTTCAGAGTGTGGAGGGAGAGCCATCCTGCCCTGACGCAAAAAAGAAGCCCTTTATTAATCATTCCTCTATCAGTTCATGTTCTGTTCAAAAATTTCAAAATATGAGCGAACCTCCGCGCATGCTAAGCGACATATATAGGTAAAGGAAATGGTTCCTTTGGAGGTTTCACAAAAGAAGGAAAGAAAAATACTCCCCCTGAGAAAAACGCTCCCTGAAAAAATCATTTCACGAAAGGAAGCCATTCCAATGAAAAAAGAGCATTTCATGAGAGAAACGCATTTCAATGAGAAAAAAGCATCTCACAGGGAAAAACATCTCATGAACGATACCCGCCCCAACAAAAAGCTGGAACAGCAAATCGATTTTCTGATGAACGCAGCTCTGCAAAAATGCGGGAACCTGCAGGAGGCAGAGGAGCTGACCCAGGAAACCCTCCTGGCGGCGCTGCATTACCTGTCACAGGGCAGGGAAATCGATAACCTGCAGGGATGGCTTATCACCGTGCTGAACCGCAGATTTTACGACAGGATGCGCAGGAAATACCGCCGTCCCTCCATCTGCATCGGCATCAGCCCGGATATCGCTGACGAGGATGTCCTTGACGAGAAAATCATCGCCGCCGAGGAAGCTGAGAACGTGCGCAGGGAGGTGGCCTACCTGGCGAGGATTTACCGCGAGGCGATTGTGCGGCATTACATGGAGGGAGAAAGCGTGGCGGCGATTGCCGCGGCCCTGGATATTCCGGAGGGCACCGTGAAGCGCAGGCTGTATACCGGAAGGAGCCAGATTAAGAAAGGAATTACCGATATGAAGAGCTATGCATCCCAAAGCTATCAGCCGGTCAACCTGATTGTAGGAAACAGCGGAGGCTACGGGCTGAACGGCGAGCCTGCCGCCCTGGTCCGCGATGACCTGATGGCGCAGAATCTCCTTTGGCTTGCTTATGAGAAGCCCGTCACCATAGAAGAGCTGTCCCGGGCCATCGGCATTCCCACCGCCTACGTGGAGCCTGTGGTGGAGAAGCTTGTCCGGGGAGAACTGATGCGGCAGGCGGGGAACAAATACTACACGGATTTCATCATTTCAACCATGGAAGACCAGGAACGCTGGCTTCTGGAGCAGAAACGGTTCGTGAGGGAGCATTTTGAAGTATTGTGGAAAAATGTGGAAGACGGGATAGGGCAGCTACGCAAAAGCGGATTTTACGAAACGCTGAATTCCTGGCAGCGCAGTTCCCTGGAGCTGTATTTTTCCTTCAAATGCCTGGAAGAAGGATATTACGGCACTCTGGATAAAATGTTTCAGTCGCCGCAGGTTTTGCCGGAGAGGCCAAACGGCGGTTCCTGGATTGCCATCGGCATGATGCGCCTGGGTGGTTACGAACCGGAAAAGCACAAAGAGTACAACTCCTGCAGATGGAGCGGCGAGCGGCGGGTACGCTTTGAGGATTATGGGGATTCCAGGCAGATTGCCCTGCATGTGTATGGAACGGAAGGGTTTCCCGGCCCCTGTTATCGGGAAAGCTTTAACGAAATCGGACTGGTATATCCGGGGGAAACTCTGGACGCCATGCTGCTGAAGCTTCTCTATACCCTGCACTGCGGATACCGTCCCAACCAGCTGGGATTCAATCCGGAGATTCTGAAAGCAGTTCCCGGACTGGCCCGATGCGGAGTGCTTCGTATGGAAAATGGGAAACCTGTGGTCAATATACCGATTATGGATAAGGAGCAGTTTACCGCTCTTCATGCCCTGTGTCGTGAGAAATGGCAGGCTGTGTCCGCGGACAGCATGGAACTGCTGCGGGATTTTTTGAGAGGAAAGAAGCAGCCCATTCCCGCCCACCTTGACAGTGTGCCCCTGCAGAAGCAGTATATGTGGGCCACGCAGGCTCTGATGCTGACGACCATCCGGGAGGCAATCCGGCATGGGACGCTCCATGACGGGGACTATGACAATCCCGGCGGCGGGAACCCGGTGCCCTGCCCTATGGTTATGGTGATAGAACCATGAAGAATCTGCAGCGGAGAGCGAAAAAGCCGATACATGAAGCAGGAAACGAGGATTATGAAAATGAAAGAAAAGAGTATCACAGGAGAAATGCAATCCACAGATATCATCCTAAAAGCCGAAAACCTGACCAAACAATACCGTGGCGTCTGCGCCGTAAACCGGGTATCCCTGTCCATCCGCCGGGGCGACATCTTCGGCTTCGTGGGGGCCAACGGCGCGGGCAAAACCACCTTTATGCGCATGGCCTGCGGGCTCATCCGTCCCACGGAAGGGCATCTGGCGCTGTTCGGGGCCACATCGGAAACGGAGCTGCAGCAGATGCGCAGGAAGATGGGCGCCCTCATCGAGCATCCGGCCGTCTATACCAATATGACTGCCCTGCAGAACCTGGATGTGCAGCGGCGGTATCTGGAGGCAGATTCCGGGGCCGATCCCATGAAAGACCTGGAGGAGCTGCTGCGCCGGGTAGGGCTTGCCGACGTGAAGAACAGAAAAGCCTCAAAGTTTTCCCTGGGGATGCGGCAGCGCCTGGGGCTTGCCATGGCGCTGGTGGGAAACCCGGAGTTCCTCATCCTGGACGAGCCCACCATCGGCCTGGACCCCATAGGCGTCATGGAGCTGCGGGAGCTGATCCTGAAGCTGAACAGGGAGCGGAACCTGACCATCCTCTTCAGCAGCCACAATCTGGCGGAAATGTCCCATATCGCCACCAGGTACGGCTTCCTGGACAGGGGCAGGCTGCTGCGGGTGGTGACGGCAGCGGAAGTCCGGCAGGACTGCGCGGACAAGGGGATGGACCTGGAGGATTATTTCGTAAGGCTATTACTTCAGGCCAGGGAGGGACATCTGTGAAAAAGCTCTTTGTCAATGAATGGATCAAAATAAAATATTCCCGGATGCTGTGGTTCCTGTACGGGGGAATCCTTGCCTTTGTGCTGCTTCTGGGGGCTTCGCCCTCCGGCACCATGAGGCCCCTGGACAATGGCTTTCCGGCGTCCTTCGGGTATATGAGCCTGTGTGTAACTACAATAATAATATTCCTGTCTCCCATGGTGGGAATCTTTTTCACCCGGGAGCTGCAGCAGGGGACCATGCATAATACCTTGAGCTGCGGTGTGGACAGAGGGCGGTATTTCATGGTAAAGACAATCTGCGCCATAGCATCAGGAACAGGGATTCATGTTATATCCGTTTTTGAATTTACGATTCTACGTATTGCAACAGGCGGGTTCCGGCCTGTCTCCGTACAGATTCCGCACTGTGGCTTTGCCACGGCGCTCCTGTTCCAGTTGGGATGCTGTGTACAGCAGTTTACTTATATTGCCTTTTTTCTGCTGATTTCGGTTCTGTTCAGGAAGACGGCCATCGTGAACCTGGCAGGAATTGTGACCTGTTTTGCCGAAGCCATGCTTTCCAGGTCTGTCTCCTGGTACAGGGGTCCCATCGCCTCCGTCCTGGCTTCCTATGATTTGTGGCTGGAGGGAAAAGTGCTGACAATGGAATTCCTGCGGCAGTATGGGCAGTGCGCTGTGATGAGCATGGCCTTTCTGGCACTGGCGTATCTGATTTTCAGGCGACGGGACATTAACTGACGCTTTTGATGTGTGCGCATTCACTGTCCACGCCAGTACTGTGTTGCCATCGGCAGGCGTGTCCGCTGCACCTCATCCGCCCTGTTCTGGCGCGGACATCAGGCGCGTATTACGTGGAAATGAATACAACTACACCAGGAAGGAGACAGATTCAGATGAGAAAACTGATTGGCATCGAGTTTGTGAAAATGAGGCGTTCCCCGGTTGTCTGGCTTATGGCGCTGATTACCATGGGAGTGGGGGGATACTATGCTTTTATGGATTTTTATGCCCAGGCCCTCATGCGCTACCCGCAAATGGAATATATCATTTTCATCCATTCCGGGGCAAGGTGGTTCAGCATGGCAGCCGTCTTTTTGACGGCTTATACCATAGCCGGGGATTTTTCCATGCGCACGGTGCTGAATGTGCTTTCGGCGGGGATTGACAGGCGGAGATACTATTTTTCCAGGCTTATCGCGCAGGTGCTGTTCTTTTTTGCCCTCTATGTCTGCGGAAACCTGGTTTATGTGGTCAGCCGTATTCTTTTTACCGGAAAATACAATACGGCCCTTCCCGTGCAGGAGCTTGCGTTGCTCATCCTGGTAATGGCCATGCAGGTATGCGCCTGTGTGGCGGTCGCCAACCTCATCGGCCTGTGCTGCAAAAAGCAGGCAGTGTCCGTCCTTGTGGGGGAAATCTGCCTTTTTCTGGCCATTGTTTTCCGTCTCTACGGGATGGGGGCGGACTATTACAGGAATACAGGCGGTTATCACATGCTGTCCGGCCCCATTGCCTTTGAACCCCTCTATGTGATGGAATGTGTGGATTACTATCTGATCGCGTATGACTCGCTTTTCTGCTTTGGATTCAGATCGGAAGAGCACACGTCTGAACTCCAGTCACAGCCTCATATCT
>CANDMH010000091.1 GCA_947385785.1 uncultured Lachnospiraceae bacterium | reverse complement strand
CGAATTTGAAACAGACAGAGAAGAACGAGGCGAAGCCAGGCCAGACAGGGCAGAATGGGGCGGAGCGGAACCTGGCAGGGAAGGACGCAGCGGCCCCAGTCCGGACAGGGCAGAATGGGGTGAATCCCAACCAGGCAGGATATGGTGCGGCGGATCAGAACCCGCCGGAGAAGAAGTCTGCAAAATCGAATGAGACAGAGCAGAATCCTCTATTACATAGTCAGCCCCTGCGCAATCTGCCCTGGCAGATGGAGAAGCTGAACCAAGCCGAACAATTGGATGAGGTGTTAGAGCTGTACGCCGCAATCCTGGAGGATATCTGCCTTCGGATCGGCGCCCAGGGTTCCGACACGGTTATCAAGCGGATGTACTATTATATGGAGAAAAATTACGGCCAGGAGATGAAACTGGAGAGCTTCGCCAGGATGTTCAACTACAATGCCAATTATCTGGGCAAAATATTCCGGAAGGAAATCGGGGACAGCTTCAACAATATCCTGGACTCCATCCGCATCGCCAATGCCAAGCGGCTGTTGGAGGAGACGGATTTGAAGGTGTACCAGATTTCCGAGCAGGTGGGATATAAAAATATCGATTATTTTTATTTAAAATTCCGAAAATATGTGGGTGTCAGCCCCAAAGAGTACCAGAAGGAGATTGCGGACAGTGGTGGCTGATTCGGTAATTGATGTTTTACGCTTTACGAATGCTATTCGTATTTTTTCAGACAAGCAGGCAGACCCATAGCCGCCCTGACCTGCCCGGAGACGGCACACCACTTTGGCAATGCGGAAATAATACGTAGGGTGTATGCCGGCTTGGGGAGACTACAGAAATGTGGGATTATTTCACGCTCTTTCTTATGTAATAAATGGCAGACACCACTGCCACAAGCGTCATCAGAGACGCCGAAAGCAGAAAGGCCGGCGAGCCGGGTTCGGTGATACTGGAACCCAGAAGTGTGGCCAGGACCACTCCCAATGTGGTTCCCAGAATCCCGCCCGCCAGATAATGCGGAAAGGGAATTCCGATGGCGCCCAGGTACATGCTCACCGCGTCTCCCGGCAGAAAGACGAAGGTGCGCAGCAGAAAGGAGAGAAACAGGGGATTGCGCCCCTGCCGGGAATAACTTTTCTTCAGCCCGGGATATTTTTCAACCAGCTTTTCCACCATGTCGGAGCCGGAAAACCGCCCTGCCAGATAAGGGATGGTAAGCGTGACCGCCCTGCCCAGAAAATTGATGAGCAGCGCCAAGGGTGTCTGAAAAAGATGTCCTGTCGCTATCTGCAGGACTGCGATGGGAAATACGAAGGACATACTTTTCAGCGCATACAGGAGCAGAATCACAAAGGCGGCAGCAAGCGGCTCCCGGGGCGTATAATCCAGAACGGCCTGGACTGTTATCTCCCGGCCTGTGGCGAGGGGCAGGATAATCAATGCCGCGCAAATGGCTGCAGGAAGGAGTTTTAAGAGTTGTTTTATTGTTTTCTTTTGCTGATTTTTCATACTGCTCCAATCCCTGGTAAGGAGAGGTTCCTTTTCTGTAAGTGTCAATTTATACTGCTTCCGTCAGGTATTATCCCTGTTTCTCGGGCTCTTCGCCCACAGCTCCTCCGCCACGGGCTGCCACTCTTTCGCGTAGCGGTCACATTTTGCACAGAGATGCTCCGCGCTTTCAGGGGACTGCAGGTCTGTGGAACGGGCTCCCGTGCAGCGTACCATTTCCCGGAGCTTTTCCGGATTTTCAAGCATGGGGCAGGGCTGCATCATGTTCTCGTTAAAGGGCTGCCGGTCATGATATGCCATCATCATGGGGGAGCGCAGTGCCTCTAAAAGGCTTTTTTCCCGGATATTGGAATCGGAATAATGGACAAACACGCAGGGGTCAATGTCTCCGTTCGCATTGATATGCAGATACCGGCGGCCTCCTGCAATGCATCCGCCAACATATTCGGCATCGTTCTGGAAATCCATGGCGAAAAGGGGTTTTTCCAGGCGGTAGCGGCGGATTCGTTCATAAGTGCCCCTGCGCTGTTCGGGGGTGGGCATCAGCTGTGGAGCCGCGTCATTTCCTACAGGCATGTAGTGGAAATACCACACGAAATACGCCCCCATCTGTATCAATTGGTCAAAATACGCTTCCGATGTGATGGATTCATAATTTACACTGGTATAGCAGGAAGAAATACCGTATACCAGTTTCTTGTCCTGAAGGAGTTCCAGGGCCTTTAAGACCTTCTGGTAGACGCCGTTCCCGCGACGTCCGTCCGTTGCGTCCTCGAAGCCCTCCAGGGAAATGGCGGGGACGAAATTGCCCACCCGCAGCATCTCGTCGGCAAAGCTTTCGTCAATCAGCGTGGCGTTGGTAAAGCACAGGAATACACAGTCGGAATGCTTCTCACACAGCCGGATCAGATCCGCCCTGCGGACCAGGGGCTCGCCGCCCGTATAGATATATAAGTACACGCCAAGCTCTTTCCCCTGGCATATGATATCATCGATTTCATCATAAGTGAGGTTCAGCCGGTTCCCGTATTCCGCCGCCCAGCAGCCGGTGCAGTGGAGATTGCAGGCAGAGGTGGGGTCTAACAGGATGGCCCAGGGGATGTTGCAGTTGTACTCCCTGCGCAGGCGCTCTTCCTTCGGCCACCCGATGAGGCCCGCATTGATGAAAAAGTTCACCGCAAGAGTCCTGGTGACATTGGGATCCACGTCCGTGAACAGCCTCCGCACATAGGCGTAATAGGGATGCTGTGGGTTCGTGATGATTTCCCGTATGATTTTTCTCTGGGAGACAAATTCTCCGTCCGCAAACTTGTCCGCCCAATCCATGATCTTGAGCATGTTTTTCTCCGGATCTCTGTAGATATAGCGGAACGCTTGTTCCAGACCAAATTTTTTAAGCGTTGTGGTTGCATTCATTGTTTTCCATCTCCTTTGTATTTTCAGCATCCGGGCCGGATAAGCCTCCGGGAGCTGTTTATGCTGTTTCAGCGTACCGGATGTCTGCTGTATCCCTACTGTACACCAGACTGCCCGGACATAAAATGGACAAACAAAGAAGAATAACCAAAAACCAGACAGGGAATCTCATTTGTCTGATTTTTGGTTATTTAGCCTGATTTGTCTATTGGGCATTACGACAGCCGATACCACAACACTTTCATGAACCGCATGACTTATAATGCTTTACTCCAAACCGCCATATGAAATAGCAGATAAGCAAAAACACGATAATTCCAAGAGGACAAAAAGCCAGACACCAATTCCGCGTTTTGCCCAACAGGAACTGCAAGGGGTAATATTGAATCAATGTATACGGAATCACATAAGTACAGAACCGCAGAATCCCTTTCCCATAAATGTCGATGGGATACTTTCCATGGGATTTTGCCCCGTATGTCAATATATTGATCAGCGCAGTATCCTGAATGGAAAAGAAGCAAAAACTTGCCTCCAGCATAAACAGCCCTATAAACAACAGCATCCCCCCTATGGTCATGGCGGCAATTGTCCAGACAGTCAGGAGGCTCCATGTAATCTGACTATGCCTGATTCCCAGTGCCAGTGTGACAAAGGCAGTCAACAGCGGTCCGATTCTCGCCACAGCAAAATTAGTTCCCATGATTTGAAGAATCAGACTGCATGGCCTGAGCATCATTCGGTCAAAGCCGCCTCCCCTCACCATCCCTGAAAATGTTTTGAACCCACTGCCGAACAGCTCTGCAAATGTAAAGGACATTTGAACCACAGAAAAACACAGCAAAACATCCCCATAGGTGTAGCCTTTTATCTGTGTAAAACCGGAGAATAAAAATTGAATTGCAATCAATTCACAAAATGCTATCATGAACCGCGCAATCACCATCAACAAAAAAGACAATTTATATTCCATTACACTTTGGGTACAGATGGCAGTATACTTGAAATACAATTTTAAATTTTCCCTGATTTTCATGGTGTCAGCCTCCCTGTATTATGATTCTTTTCTGCACCTGTTTCCATAGGACAAGTCCCAAAAACATCAGTGCCGACAGCCAGAAAATCTGTTTTAAGATGCATGTGATTTTCTATAAGCTTTCGGCATGAAGAACGCACATATTAATACGGGAATACATCGCATCATTGCTTCGGCTATTCTTGCTCCACCGATTTACATTTTCAAATGCGCAAAATTGTCCCCATGTCCCTATGTAAGATTTTTAGGGTAAAATACCCCTTATTTTCAGGGTATTAAAAAAGATATCCTTTTTTTATAATTATTTTATAAATCCGGTGATACAAAGCCTGCATGCATTCCCGGATGGCGGCCGCCAGGAGTGAGTAAGGAAGTGTCTTAAAATAATTTGTACGGGTTTCCGGAAGATTTAGCTGATTACATATTGCTTTCAGAAAAACAAATTGTACAAATTATTTCGCGACAATTCCTAAAACAGGCAGGTGTTAAAAAGGAGGAAGCCGAAAGCATGAAGAGTAAAACGAAACTGAAGAAACAGAAGTTCAGCGGGAAGCTGATGTGGCAGCAGCGGTACCTGTTGCTGATGTCCGTTCCCTTTGTCATCTGGCTGATTATTTTCAAGTACATACCCCTGTGGGGTTGGACCATGGCCTTCCAGGAGGTGACGCCCAAATCTTTTGCACAGCCCATCTGGGAGAGAGGGTTCTCGGGCTTTGCCAATTTCACCAAGGCATTCACGGACCGGCTGTTCGCCCAGACCATGATCAATACCATCGGCACCAGTATTCTGGGCATCTTACTGGGAACCGTTTTCGCCATCCTGTTCGCGCTGATGATGAACGAAATCCGGTTCACGAAATTCAAGAAGGTGACCCAGACCGTGTCCTACCTGCCCCACTTTGTGTCATGGGTCATCATCGCCAGTATCGCGAAGATGCTGTTCAATGACGGCGGCGCCATCGACACGCTTCTGGGAACCCAGCTCCATCTCATGTCCACAAACTCCCCGGTGTTCTGGGTGGTGGTCTGTTTCATCAATGTGTGGAAGGAGATGGGGTGGGATGCCATCATCTATCTCTCCGCCATGGCCGGCATTGACCAGGGGCTGTATGAGGCCGCCAAGGTGGACGGGGCGAACCGGTTTAAGCGGATCTGGCATATCACCCTTCCCAGTATCAAGCCCACAGTCACCGTGCTGCTGATTATGAGCATCGGAAGCGCCCTGAATGTGGGGATGGAGCGGCAGATGCTTTTGAGCAACGGCATTGTGCAGGACCACGCCATGGTTTTGAGCTGGTTCGCTTACATCCGAGGTATCGGGAACAACAATTACGGCCTGGGTACCGCAATCGGCGTGTTCCAGTCGGTGGTAAGCATTGTCCTGCTGTTGCTCGCCAACAAAATCGCCGGAATGCTGGGCGAAAATAAGTTGGTTTAGGGGTGTAGATGCGGGACAGGAAAACAGCATCCGGCCCGTACAGTACCCCAGAGGATTTACGGACGCATCTCTTAGCGGCCGGAAATACTCTGCCCATGCCTGGGTACTGGGAGTTCCGCAATGTGCGAAAGAGCCGCACATGGCGGAACTGGAAACAGCATCTGTCCCGTACGGTACCCCAGAGGATTTACGGACGCATCTCTCTGCGGCCGGAAATACTCTGCCCATGTCCGGGTACCGGGAGGGACAGATGCGGAACTAAAATAGGAGGTTAAAATGAACAAGATGAAAAACAGCTCAAGGGGCGAGAAGGCATTTGATTATGTCCTGGTGGTAATATTTATCTTTATTATAGCGATAACCGTGTATCCGTTTTTGAATGTTCTGGCGATCTCGCTGAATGATCCAATGGATACCATGCGGAATGTAAACTTCATTATCCCCCGGGTTTTCTCTGTGAGCAATTACATATACGTATTTACGGAAAATAATCTGGGCGGACCGTTCCTGATGTCGGTGGTGAGGACGTTGGTGGGGACGGGAGTGGGGGTAATCTGCACGGCCATGCTCTCCTATGTGCTGAGCCGGAAGGATTTCTATTTTAACAAGCTTTTTACCATGCTTTTTATCATCACCATGTATGTCAGCGGCGGCATGATTCCGGAGTACTTGCTGCTGACCAGGACCCTGCACCTGGGGAACAATTTCCTGGTGTACATCATCCCAGGTATGATCTGGGTGTACAATGTAATCCTGATGCGCTCCTTCATCGAAGCCCTGCCTATGGCTTTGCAGGAAGCGGCCAAGATTGACGGCGCAAATGATTTCCTCATCTGGGCGAAAATCATCCTGCCCCTGTGCGGACCCTCCCTGGCCACGGTGGCGCTGTTTATGGCTGTGGGACAGTGGAACTCCTTCATGGATACCTATCTCTATGCCAGGGATCTGCCCACGCTGCAATATGTGCTGTATGAAATCATGGAGAAGGCCACCATCAAGATCGATCCCCATGCCCCTGCGGGAACCCTGCAGAATGCGGTGTCCCCCATGTCGGTGCGGATGGCCATCACCGTGATTGCCACGGTGCCCATCCTGGTGGTGTACCCCTTCCTGCAGAAGTATTTTGTGGGCGGCATGACCGTGGGGGCGGTGAAGGACTGAGGCGGAGTTTTTTCCTGGCGTGTGTTGGGAAAAAGTTGGAATGCAGGCAAAATGCGGTGTGACAGCATGCAGAAGCGGAGTTTTTCGCTAAAGTCGAAATGAGTGCTCCGGCCACGGCAGCTTTTTTGAAAGTGTAAGGGAAAGGCCGGTCGTTACTGTTCACAGGTGCCTCCGCGAGGTGTTTTCGTGCGCGCTTTGCACGAACAATCCCAAGCAACCGAAGCGGATGCTTTGACAGCAGGCACCAAAATGAGCGCACTTTGCTCAATTCATGACAATAGAATTCTGCATTTGAATTCTATTGTATGTGTGCATCATGTTGCTGTGAGCGGCGAAGCCGTGAACAGTAACGGCGGCCGGTCTGGACATACAGAGATGGGAAACGGAAACGTTTGACAAAAACAACAAATCACAGGATAATAAATGAAAAGGAGATAAAAAGATTATGAAAAAGAAAAGAATCGGCACATTGTTACTGGCAGCAGCCCTGACGGCGGGAATGCTGGGAGGCTGCGGCAACGGCGGGGAATCCGGCGGTTCCCAGGCGGCAGGAAACGGGGAGACAGGCGGGGACAGCGGCACAGGAGAGCCCATCGAACTGACCTTCTACAATGCGGATGCCACGGAGGATTCCTGGGCGGATCCGGTTGCACTGGCCCTGACGGAGGCCACCGGTGTAAAGCTGAAGACGGACTATCCGGTGTCGTCCACGGATCAGAAGGTGGCTCTGATGATTGCGGAACAGAATTACCCCGACATGATTTATGCAAAGGGGGATGCGGGCAGCCTGATTGAGGCGGGCGCCCTGATTGACCTGACAGACCTGATCGAGCAGTACGGCCCCAATATCAAGAAGATGTACGGCGACGAGCTTGACAAGCTGAAATATTCCCAGGAAGACCCTTCCATTTATCAGCTGTCCTCCTATGCCATGGGCGGCACCAGTTATAAAAATTCCGGCACGGCGCAGATACAGTGGGCGGTCTTGAAGGAAAACGACTACAAGATTCCGAAGGATACGGCGGAATTCGAAGAGATGCTCAGAAGCTACCTGGCAGCCCATCCCACCACGGACGACGGCCTTGAGAGAATCGGCCTTACTCTTTCCGCGGCCGACTGGCACTGGATGATTACCCTGGGCAACCCGGCGGGCTACATCGCGGAGGGCGCTCCGGATAACGGACAGTGGCTTATTGACAAAGACTACAATGCTGTATACAAATTCCGTTCGGAGAAAGTACGGGAATACTTTAAATGGCTGAACAAGCTGTACAACGACGGCATTCTGGACCATGAGTTTGCAACCCAGACCCATGAGGACTACATCGCGAAAATCGCATCCGGACGGGTGGTGTCCCTGTTTGACACAGACTGGGATTATGCGGACGGGGAGAAGATACTGATTGCGGACGGCAAACTGGACCAGACCTACGCAGGGCTTCCCCTGACCATGGACGAGAATACCAAGGCGCCCTCCCTGGCTCCCCAGGGACTGACTACCGGACAGGGAGTGGGGATTACCACAGCCTGTAAGGATCCTGTGGCCGCCATCAAGTTTATGGACTATATCTGCTCCGACGAAGGCCAGGTATTGGTAAACTGGGGTATCAAGGATGTGAACTATTTTGTAGACGAAGAGGGACACCGGTACCGTACGGAGGAAGAGACCGCCGAAGCGGACTCCAACAAGGACTACGCGAAGAATACAGGTGTGGGTTTCCATGCCTATCCTTTCCCCACTTACGGCAACGGGGTGGTGGATTCCACGGGAAGCACTTATACCCCTCAGAGCAAGGAAACCGTGACCGCTTCCTACAATGAAGAGCAGAAGGCCGCCTGCGAGAAGTGGGGTGTGGAACTGCTTGTGGACATTTATCCGCAGCCGGAGGACTTTGAAGTGCCCAAGTACTCTGCCATCTGGGCGTACACCAAGCCGGTGGAGTTCGACGAGATCGGAAACCAACTTGACGAGATCGCCTGGTCCAAACTGATCAGCTGTGTCATCGGCAGCGAGGCGGACTTTGACACAGGCTATGACGCCATGATCGCGGAACTGGAGAAGGCCGGCATGGCTGATGCGGAGGAGATGCTGACGAATATCGTCAAGGAAAGAGTGAGCCTTGTGGAGTAAGAGGCAGGAAAAATATCCCGCTTCTGCCAGACAGGAGGCAGACATTCTTGTGGCGAGCGGTTTGTATCGGGGAACCATCCGGGAAGCGGTTTGCATCGGGGAACCATCCGTGGAGCGGTTTGTATCGGGGAACCATTTGTCAAGCGGTTTGTCATCGGGGAACCTTCTGGCGTGTGGTTTGCACGGGGAACCATCCGGTATGTGGTTAGCACCGGGGAAGCATCCGGCGTGCAGTCAGCACCGGAAAAATGACATGGAATGCAAAGAAATATAGCGATGCCTGAAAATTACAGCCGGGTGGGGAGACCTGCCCGGCTGTTTTGAAAGGGCAATTCCTGCAATTGTGCGGTATAGAAGACAACTATAGTCATTGACAACGGAAAATTTAGCAGGCATACTTGATACAAAGAGTCAGGAGGAGCGGAAACTGTATTCGATTTATGCAATAGGAATCACATAAGTGTAAAACAAGGAGGCTGTTATGAAATTTCAAAATGGATGTTGGCTGTTAAAGGAAGGCTTTGCCAGTTTTTCGCCTCAGCAGATTTATTCGGGCAGGATCACCGGGGAGGAGGTTGTCCTGTGCGCCCCCACGGCGGTGGTGAACGGCCGGGGCAATACCATAGACGGCATCAATCTGACCCTGCGGATTACAGCACCTATGCCGGAGGTGATCCGGGTACAAACCTGGCACCACAAGGGGGCTGTGAAAAGGGGGCCGGAATTTGAACTGACGATAGGAGAGAAACGTGGCGCGGCAGCAATAAGCCGGGACGGCGCAGCAGGGGACAGCGCGGTACCGGCGGCGGAAGAAAAGCCGGTATATTCCCTGACAGCGGAGGAGACAGAGAGCACAATCACCGTGCGAAGCGGACACCTGAGCCTGGTGATCGATAAGCGCCCCTTCGGTATGCGCTTTGAGCGGGACGGGAAGCTGCTGACCAAAAGCGCTCCCAGAGACCTGGCGTTCATTAAGGAGAACTGGACGGGCATGGCCTACGACAGGGGCACAGGAGCCTACATGCGGCAGCAGTTGGGGCTGTCGGTAGGCGAGCAGATCTACGGCCTGGGCGAGCGCTTCGGGGCATTTGTGAAAAACGGCCAGTCGGTCTCCATCTGGAATGAGGACGGCGGCACCAGTACGGAGCAGTCCTACAAAAATATTCCTTTTTACCTGTCCAGTCGAAATTACGGCGTCTTCGTCAATCATCCGGAGCGGGTGGACTTCGAGGTTGGGACGGAACAGGTGAACAAGACAGCCTTCTCCGTGGCGGGGGAGTGCCTGGACTATTTTGTCATGGACGGGGCGAGCCGGAAGGAGGTTCTGGAGCGGTACACGGATCTGACGGGGAAGCCGGCCCTGCCTGCGCCCTGGACCTTCGGGCTGTGGCTGTCCACATCCTTTACCACGGACTATGACGAGAAGACAGTGATGAGCTTTATCGACGGGATGTTATCCAGGGGCATCCCTTTGTCGGTATTCCATTTCGACTGCTGTTGGATGAAGGAATTCCACTGGACGGATTTCATCTGGGACGAGGCGGTATTTCCGGATCCGGAGGGGATGCTGCGGCGGATTAAGGAAAAAGGCATTAAGGTCTGTGTGTGGATCAATCCCTACATCGGCCAGGAATCTGCCCTGTTTGACGAAGGGATGGAGAAGGGGTACTTTTTGAAGCGCCCTAACGGAGATGTATGGCAGTGGGATATGTGGCAGTCCGGAATGGCCATTGTGGACTTCACCAATCCGGAGGCTGTCGCCTGGTATCAGCAGGGACTGGAAAAGCTGTTGGACATGGGCGTGGACTGCTTTAAGACGGATTTCGGCGAGCGGATTCCCAGGTCTGTGGTGTACCACAACGGGGCGGATCCCATGAAAATGCACAATTTTTACACCTATTTATATAATCAGGCGGTATTCGATCTCCTGGAGCGGAAGCGGGGGAAAGGGGAGGCGGTGCTCTTTGCCCGCTCTGCCACCGCGGGGGGACAGAAATTCCCGGTGCACTGGGGCGGGGACTGCTGGTCCGATTACGAGTCCATGGAGCAGAGCCTCCGGGGCGGCCTGTCCCTGACCAGTTCCGGATTCGGGTTCTGGAGCCACGACATCGGCGGCTTCGAGAGCAGGTCCACGCCGGATGTGTACAAGCGTTGGTGCGCCTTCGGGCTGCTTTCCACCCACTCCAGGCTCCACGGTTCCTCCTCCTACAGGGTACCCTGGCTTTACGATGAGGAAAGCGTGGATGTGGTGCGCTTTTTCACCCGGCTGAAGGCTTCTTTGATGCCCTATCTGTACCGGAATGCAATAGAGACCTCCCGGACAGGCGTACCCATGATGCGGAGCATGGCATTGGAGTTTGAGGATGACCGCAACTGCGCTTACCTGGCAAGCCAGTATATGCTGGGAGATTCCCTGTTGGTGGCGCCGGTGCTGAATGAGGCGGGCATGGCAGAGTATTACCTGCCTGTAGGACAATGGACCGGTTTCCTCACCGGAGAGGTGCGGGAAGGCGGCAGGTGGTACCGGGAGAAGCACGGTTATCTCAGCATTCCCCTTTACGTGAGGGAGAACGCCGTGGTGGCGGTGGGCGTATGCGACGACGGGCCGGTCTATGACTATGCGCGGGATGTCACCTTCCGGGTGTATGCTTTGGAGGACGGCGAAGAGACGGGGACTGTGGTTTATGACGGCAGGGCGCAGCAGGATACGTTGGTGCAGGTTCAGCGGAAGGGAGACGAGTACCGTGTGGATGTCACCGGGGAGAAGCCCTGCAGGGTGGTTCTGGTGAATGCGGGAGCCGCGGGGGAGGCCTGCAGGGCAGTTCTGGTGAAGACGGGAACCGGTGTGGAAGCCGATGGGACAGTCCTGGTGAATGCAGGAACCAGTGGGATTACAGTTGAGAACAGCGGTTCGGACATCGTCCTTTCCTTTGAAAAAAGCGGGATGGCAACGGTTCGTGTAAGGTAGTTTCCGGATTGGCAGTATTCCTGTTGCCGTCAGCGGGGCGGCGCTTCGGAGCACTTTACAGGAAGGATTCCAGGCAGCTTATGCGGAGCAGCTTCCGAATTGTGAAATGGCTGCCTGGAATGTTTTCCGGATATGGCTTGTGTTTTTTATAGATATTTCAGGAAATGGAATATGTTAAAAATGTATAAAAGTTCATTGTATGCGCTTGCCAAAATTGGCAAATTTTGATAAAATGCAGCCATGGGTGCTGCCATAACGGGTAGGCGGTCAGTCCTTCGCCAGGGGGACTGGACCCTCTGATTACATAGAAATCTTCTGCAAGAAGAAATCTTAAAAAGGAGGGCTTGCTTGATGAGTGATTTTGAGATGCTTTCAATTGTGCTGATGACACTTTCGATCATAGTCATGATATTGCTTGCATATATCGGACACACAAAAAAGTAACCGCCCCCTCAGCAAGGATACGGTTACTTTTTATGTGTAACTAAACCTGGGCTGACCGTCTATCGGCAGCACCTTTTAAATTGTCATCGTAATAAACTTTACGTTTTTATTGTAGCAGATTTTAGAGGAGTTGTCAAACCGGAAATAATTTGCTTTATTGAATCAGTATCGGACATATGTGCCTGATTAAATTGTAAAAAATATATAAAATCGATCTGGCTAACCTTGAATTATTTGGCAAATTTTGATAAAATGCAGCCATGGGTGCTGCCATAACGGGTAGGCGGTCAGTCCTTCGCCAGGGGGACTGGACCCTCTGATTACATAGAAATCTTCTGCAAGAAGAAATCTTAAAAAGGAGGGCTTGCTTGATGAGTGATTTTGAGATGCTTTCAATTGTGCTGATGATACTTTCGATCATAGTTATGATATTGCTTGCATATATCGAACACACAAAAAAGTAACCGCCCCCAGCCAGGTGTCGGTTACTTTTTTATAGAAGTATACTAATTCTGGGCTGACCGTCTATCGGCAGCACCTTTTAAATTGTCATCGTAATAAATTCTACATTTTTATTGTAGCAGATTTTAGAGGAGTTGTCAAATCGGAAAAAATTTGTTTTATTGAATCAGTATCGGACATATGTGCCTGATTAAATTGTGAAAAATATATAAAATTATCCTAGCTAACCTTGAATTATTTGGCGAATTTTGATAAAATGCAGCCATGGGTGCTGCCATAACGGGTAGGCGGTCAGTCCTTCGCCAGGGGGACTGGACCCTCTGATTACATAGAAATCTTCTGCAAGAAGAAATCTTAAAAAGGAGGGCTTGCTTGATGAGTGATTTTGAGATGCTTTCAATTGTGCTGATGATACTTTCGATCATAGTTATGATATTGCTTGCATATATCGAACACACAAAAAAGTAACCGCCCCCAGCCAGGTGTCGGTTACTTTTTTAAAAACTAACTAAACCAGGGCTGACCGTCTATCGGCAGCACCTTTTAAATAGATTTTTTGCAATCATTTTTACACCCTTATTGTAGCAGATTTTATAACCATTGTCAAATTGAAAAGTTCAAGTGTTTTGCCCATTAATAACTTGATGAAACCAGAAGCAGACAGAGCGAAACTAGAAGCAGACAGAGCGAAACCAGAAGCAGACAGAGCGAAACCAGAAGCAGACAGAGCGAAACCAGAAGCAGACAGA
>CANDMH010000090.1 GCA_947385785.1 uncultured Lachnospiraceae bacterium | reverse complement strand
CGGCCGGAAATTCTTTGCCGGAAAGGTACTGGATGGGCAGATGCGGAACTATAAAACAGCATGTGCCCATACAGTGCCCAAAGGATTTACGGACGCGGCATTAAGCGGCCGGAAATTCTTTGCCGGAAAGGTACTGGATGGGCAGATGCGGAACTATAAATAGGAGGTTTCAGAATGTTATCAAAAGAACTGGTAAAAGAAGCTTTAATGCGTGCTCTTGCCACAGGTGCCGACTACGCGGAGGTCTTCGCGGAGCATAGCCTGAACAAGAACATCACAATCATATCCGATAAAACGGATAAGATTGCGGACGCGGTGATTTCCGGTGTGGGTGTCCGTATTTTTAAGGGGACGCGATGCGTATCGGGATCTGCTTCCTCCCTGGCGCCGGAGGCTCTGCTGAACTGTGCGTCAAGGGTGGCGGACGCCCTTACAGGCGCGGCGATGGTGCAGGATATTTGTTTGAAAGAACGCCTGTTCGGCGATATTCACCCGGTGAAAATCGTGCCCGCAGGCGTCTCCAACAGGGAGAAAATCGAATATGTGCGGGAAGCCTGCCTGGCGGCAAAGGATTACAGCGAGGAGATCAGCCAGGTGAGAGGAAGCTTCGTGGAAGTGGACCATAATATTCTCATTGCCACAAGTGAGGGGCTGTTTGCTCAGGACAGGCAGATCCGCAGCAGAGTTGCGGTGAGCGCCATTGCAAGCAGAGACGGGGAAAATCAGGAAGGCGGAGAAAACCATGGTGCAAGGAAAGGGCTGGAGCTTTTTTCGGAGTTTGATCCCAAAGAGATTGGAAGCAGGGCTTCAAAACAGGCGGTCACCATGCTGCATGCAGGCTATATCAAAGCAGGTACCATGCCGGTGGCTATCGAGAGCGGATTTGGCGGCGTAATCTTCCACGAGGCCTGCGGACATTCCCTGGAGGCATCCTCCGTAGCTTTGGGACAGTCACAATTTGCGGGGAAACTGGGAACGCGGATCGCCAATGAGAAGGTAACGGCTGTTGACGACGGCACCATTCCCAATTCCTGGGGTTCCATAAATATCGATGATGAGGGAACTCCCGCACAGAAAAATGTGCTCATTGAGAACGGTATTCTGAAGAGCTACATGGTCGACAAATTAAACGGGCGCAGGATGGGCATGGAGTCTACCGGAAGCTCCAGACGCCAGAGCTACAGCTTTGAGCCCACTTCCCGTATGACCAATACCTACATAGCGGCGGGGCAGGATGAAGATAAGGACATCATCACTTCCATTGAATATGGACTGTACGCAAAGAGCATGGGCGGCGGTTCCGTGAATCCCGTAACGGGTCAGTTCAATTTTGCCGTGAGGGAGGGGTATATCATCCGCGACGGCCGGATCTGTGAGCCTGTCCGTGGAGCCAGCCTCATCGGCAAGGGCTCCGAGATTCTGATGAACATTGACATGGTGGGAAAGAATGTGGCCAGGGCACAGGGTATGTGCGGCTCTTCTTCCGGCAGCATCCCGACGGATGTGGGACAGCCGTTAATCAGGGTTTCTTCCATTGTAGTGGGCGGAAGATAATTCAATTACAGTTTCAAAAAGAGGTAATTGAATGCGTTCATGAGTGTATATGGAACAGCGTTTATCAAAAGGATTAGAATTTCTTTAAACAAATATTATGCCTGTGGTTTTAGCATATGAATAATTTTCGATACCTGGAATCCGCAGGCTGCAGAAAGGTATGGGTATCAGAATGACATATCAGGAATTTAAGGAAGCCGTAATCAGATATGCTGTGGAGAATCAGATTGCGGATTATGAGTTATATTATACGGAGAGCGAATCCGTTTCCGTAGAGATATTCAAGGAAGAGGTAAAGGGCTACAGCACAGAGGACAGCATGGGAATCTGCTTCCGCTGTGTGGTGAACGGAAAAGCCGGATACGCATCTACGGAAAACAGGACCGAGGAGGAAGCAAAATCCCTGGTGCTGCGCGCGCTGGACAATGCCGACTCCATTGAGAGCGAAGAGAAAGCCTTCATTCATGAACAGGGCGACACTTATGCCGTGCTTGAAGAGAACAATGCCGCGGTGCCTTCCGGCGCCGATCTTACCGACGCGGCATTGGCGCTGCAGAAGGAGCTGTACCAGGCAGATTCCAGGGTTGCAGACGGAACGCAGGCATATATGGCTTACAGCGGCGAAAAGTATGCGCTTTGCAATTCTAACGGCCTGGACCTGGAGGACAGGGTAGCCTGCTCCATGTGCTATGCCATGCCGCTGGTGTCGGACGGCGGTGAAATGTATGACGGCTTTACCAATAAAAGGGGAGAACTGAAGGATTTTGACCTGAAGGCCATTGCGGAGGAAGCTGTGGAGGACGCGGTATCCACCATAGGTGCGGAGAGTGTGCCCAGCGGAAGATATACGGTGATATTTTCCAATAAAGCCATGGCCACTTTGCTTGGAACCTATGCTTCCGTATTTTCCGCAGAGGAAGCCCAGAAGGGCATGTCGCTTCTGAACGGAAAAGAGGGCGAGAAAATTGCCGCCGATATTATTACCATTGTAGACGATCCGCTGTACCCTGACAGTGTAATCAAGAGAACCTTCGACGGGGAGGGTGTTGCCGCCTATGCGAAAAATGTGGTGGAAAACGGTACTCTGGCCACGCTGCTCCACAATCTGAAGACCGCTGCAAAGGCGGGAGTAAAGTCCACGGGAAATGCGGGAAGACTGTCCTATGCCTCGGTCATCGGTGTCAGTCCCTACACATTTTATATTCAGCCGGCGGAAAAAGAACAAAGCGAAGCGTCAGACAATGCCGTGAAGAAAACGCCGGACGGACTCTTTGCGCTGGCCGGGGAGGGAATTTATGTAACCGAGCTTATGGGCCTTCATGCAGGGGCAAATCCCGTCACGGGCGACTTCTCCCTGGCGTCCAAAGGCTTCCTGATCACAGACGGCAAAAAGGGCGCTCCTGTGAAGAATTTCACCGTCTCAGGCAATTTTTTTGACCTGCTGAAGGAAGTGGAAAAGGTTGGGGACGACCTGGATTTTATACGCGGAAAATACGGTTCGCCCTCCATAATGGTAAGAAATCTTGCGGTGGCCGGGAAGGAAGCGTAGGCAAAGGCGGACTGTGAGGCAGTGAAAAATGTCTGCGATGCCTGATGGAGGACCCGGAACAGTTCAGATATTATTAGAATTTCGCGAGCAAATGAAAGGCTGACAGTCGGTGTGGACTGTCAGCTTTTTGTTGCGCAAAATGGCGTTATACTCGTGAGCGCATTCATTTGCCGATTTCTGTTTTACAAGACAGAAGCGCTCACTCGTTATACCATTTCAACTGGCAAATGTTTTTGGCCGTGAGTATAGATTATGAGAAAATCAGCCCCAAATTCGCTTTTTGGCATAGAAAGGCAAGATTTGCACAGCACAATAACAAAAAGAGCACAGTCAGTAAAAGCATCACATCTGGAAAGATGCCGTCCGGACCGGTAGACTGTAATCAGAATCAAACAGAAAGAAAAGCAAACAGGAACGGAGGACAGGATGTGACAAAATTTTTGGAAAGTAACAAATCAGCAATCAAAAGAGAAAACGCAGTAAGGGACAAAGGCGGTAAAAGAAGTGCATTCAGCCGACTCAGAAGATGCTGGCAGCTGTATCTGCTGCTGCTCCCCACAGTGGTGTATCTGTTCATATTCAATTATCTTCCCATGGCGGGAATCCAGATTGCATTTCGGGATTACAAATTTTCCAGGGGAATATGGGACAGCGCCTGGGTGGGGCTGAAGCATTTCAGGACCTTTTTCGAATCCGTCCAGTTTGAAAGCCTGATGCTCAATACCGTTAAAATCAGCGTCTATGCCCTGCTGTTCGGATTTCCCTTTCCCATTATTCTGGCGCTGCTGCTCAATGAATGCAGGAGCATGAAGCTGAAAAAGACGGTTCAGACACTGACCTATGCACCCTACTTTATTTCTACAGTGGTCATGGTGTCCATGCTCTCCATGTTCCTCTCACCGTCCACGGGCATTGTCAATAAGGCGATTTCGCTCCTCGGAGGGACCCCTTATGATTTTATGGGAAGTGCGAAGGCTTTCCGCTCCATATACGTTATTTCCGGCATCTGGCAGGGGACAGGATGGAGTTCCATCATTTTTATTGCGGCGCTGGCGGGGATAGACCCGCAGCTTCACGAGGCCGCCGAAATCGACGGCGCCAACAGGCTGCAGAGAATCTGGCACATCAATCTGCCGGGGATTCTGCCCACGGCGGTGATTGTGTTCATTATGAACTGCGGCTCTATCATGAGCGTGGGATTCGAGAAGGTATATCTGATGCAGAACTCCATGAACCAGTCTACGTCGGAGATTATAGCTACCTATGTATATAAGATGGGAATCCAGAAGGCACAGTATTCCTATACGACAGCCATCGGCCTGTTTAATTCGCTGATTAATCTGGTGCTGCTTCTAATCGTAAATCATATCAGTAAAAAGGTATCGGAAATCAGCGTATTTTAGATAATTACAAAAAAGGACAGGAGGTAGATTGTATATGGTACGGTCCCGAAAGAGAAAAGAGAGTCTGGATAACCGGATTTTTAACGGTATTGTAACGTTTCTGCTGGTGCTCTGCGGCCTGGCGGCATTGTATCCGCTGCTGTTCGTGGTGGTTGCATCCATATCGGATCCCGTGAGGGTCAATTCCGGGGAGGTGTGGCTGTTCCCCGTGGGCTTCCAGCTGGACGGTTATCTGCAGGTATTTGGGAACAAATGGATTTTCATCGGCTATAGGAACAGCCTGATATACACGGTGCTGGGAACCTTTCTGAACGTGCTGGTGACGCTCATGGCAGGATATCCGCTTTCACGTAAAGATTTGTACGGCAGGAAGCTTTTCAACTGGTATATTGCCATCCCCATGTGGTTTGGGGGCGGCCTGATACCGACATACGTTGTGGTCAATCATCTGCATCTGGTGAACACACCCCTGGTGCTGCTGATTCTGGGACTGGTGAGCAGCTTTAATATTATCATCTGCCGCACCTTTATTGCATCCCTTCCCTATGAGCTTCAGGAATCGGCGAAGATTGACGGCTGCTCGGATTTCGGCATTCTGTGGAAAATTGTGGTGCCCTTGTCCAAGCCGATTATCGCCGTGCTGTGTCTCTATTATGCGGTGGGACACTGGAACGATTACTTCAGCGCCATGATTTATGTGAGTGACAAGAATTTTCAGACATTGCAGGTTTTCCTGCGGGAGATTCTTCTGCTGAATCAGAATATCGACCTGGAGACCATAGAAGACCCGGCGGTGGTGGCGCTGAAACTGCAGATGGCCCAGGTAATGAAATATTCCCTGATTGTGGTGGCGTCCATTCCGCTGCTGATTGCCTATCCTTTCGTTCAGAAGTTTTTCGTGAAAGGCGTAATGATCGGTTCGGTCAAAGGGTGAGAAATCCTGGGATTACGCCCTGAAATACTGTATTTGACATCAATTGCAGGATAATTCATACATACGGCCATAATATCTGCCAGACACTGGTGGCCGGAGTTTAGAAATTTGAATGCAGTTCATGATAATAAACAAGGAGGAGTAAATAATGAGAAAAGGAAAGAAAGTGTGTGCGTTGATGCTGACAATGTCCATGACAGTCGCTCTGCTGGGAGGCTGCGGTTCTCCGGAGGAGAACGTAAAGGAAAGTGACAGCGTTCCGTCTTCTGCGGAAGAGAGTACGGAAGGGGAGCAGCAGACCGGGAGCGATTCGGAGGGTGCGGCGGAAGTGTTTAAGCTTACGGTCCATTCCAGTCCGGCTCAGGGCGACTGGAACGATTACTGGCTTATCCGCACCATTGAGGAAAAATTCAATGTGGATATCCAGGTTGAGATGATTTCCGCAGATGTCTGGAGAGATAAGCTGCCGCTGATGTTTGCCACGGAGGAACTGCCGGATTTCTTCCTGAATTCCCTGGACAGTTCGGACATTTCCACCTACGGAAGCGAGGGTTATCTGATAGACATGAATCCCTACATTTCCGAGGAGAAGACCCCTAATATCTGGAAGGCCATGGAGGAGACCCCGGCGCTGCGCCCGGCCCTTACGGAAGCGGGCGGCGAGATATTCGCAGTCAGCGGCGCCGATATGGCAGAAGCCAATCTGGCGCAGAATCGTTTTTACGTCAACTATCAGTGGGCGGAGCAGATTCTGGGCAAACAGCCGGAGACCCTGGATGAATTCTACGAGTATCTGAAGGGGGTAAAGGAGCAGGATATGAACGGCAACGGGGATGCGGCGGATGAGATTCCCCTGGGCGGCTTCTATAAGGCGCCGGACGCCATTCATGTATTTCCGCCTATCCTGAATGCTTTCGGCTATACACGCAAGGATATCGAGGCCATTGACGGAAAAGTGGTATATGTACCGGCAGAGGACAATTATAAGCTGTTCCTGGATTTCATGAAGAAGCTTTACGAGGAGCAGCTGTTGGACAATGAATTTTTCTCCCAGACCCAGGACCAGGTGAATGCCAAGGAGACGAATTACCGATATGGTGCATACGCATATTATGCCAGCTGGGTAAATCAGCCGGAGGAGACGATCTGGAGGCAGTACGACATTCAGGAGCCGCTTACTTCCCAGTATAACAGCGAAAAGCGCACGGCGTCTGTGGATATCAACAAATGCGGCAGCTTCAGCATTACCAAAAACTGCAGCAACCCCGGGAAGCTGATGGAGATACTGGACTGGTGCTTCAGCTTTGACGGATACCTGGCTATCCTGGGCGGATTCGAGAAGGGAACCGTGGAAGGGCAGGAAGAATACGGTTATACGTATGAATGGGTGGATGATAATACCCTGGATCTGACGAGCGATTTCGACGAGAGCAAATGGGATAATAAAAACAGCTGGTCCCTGGCTGAGGTAGGACCTGATTACGGCTACTTCCCCATCTACAGGAATTTCAACATGCAGGGAAGCGGCGATGCCCAGTCTTACCTGGAAGAGGGGCTGATCAACCACTATGCACCTTATTACCACATCGGATGGCCTTCTTCCGTGAAGCTGACGGCTGAAGAGGCAGATGAACTGGCATTGATTTCTACCGATATTCAGAGCTATACGGATGAGATGGTGACCAAGATGATTATCGGTGAAGTGTCGACGGATGAATTCGAAAGCTTCCGGACCGGCCTGCAGGAGAGAAAACTGGACAGGATGCTCGAAATCTATCAGGCCGCTTACGACAGATGGAGCGCAAATCAGTAAGGAGAGGCGGGGCTCGAAGGAATCCATGTAACAGGAGATTCTAAACAATGTTATCCCGGTTTCTGCGGCCAGGAGACCGGGATTTAAAAATAAGTCTCTGGATTTTCGTGCAAAGTGCGTATGAAAACACCTCGCGGAGGCACCTGTAAACAGTAACAAAAATAACCAGAGGAGGCAAGAAATACCATAACCGCCGGACGTGAAATTCCGGATGAAATATGGTAGAATAAAGATGTTGTTTTGTTGTTCGGGTCACGAGCCTGGCATTGTGCTGAAAAAAGCCGGAAAAGGATCCGGTGGCATGTTCAGAGGGCTGCGGGTGACTGGCTGCTGTATGGAATAGGAGTATCGCATGCCGCGAAAGAGAAAGAGCCGTTCAAAGCTGCTTGCAAAGTATATCAAGATTAATTTTTTCGTCATTTTTCTGCCCATTGCTGTGGGCAGTGTCATTTATTGTATTTCCGTTCAGAAGAATTATATGGACAGATACCTGAAGACCATAGAATACTCCGTCAACGAGAAGCTGTGGCAGCTGGAGGCCAGGACACGCTCCTTTGCGTCCACTGCCCAGCGGATCTGTCTGGACCAGGATTTTACGCCCTGGCATCTGACGAATTTCTCGTATACATCCATCAATGCCATCAAACGCCTGAAGACCTTCACGGCAGAGTCTGTCTATTTCCATGACCTGGTCATCCATCTGAATGATTCGGAGCAGGTGTATACAAGTAACGGCACTGTGGATGTGGAAACTTTTATGAGCAGCACCTACCAGCTTTCGGAGGGTTTTTCCAAGGAGGCTTTTCTGGAGCTTCTGTGCAGCAAAAATTACTACGATTGCACCGGTGAAGACCAGTATCTGACTTCAGGCGCTTTTCAGTACAGTATGGTGGCATATCCGCTGGGGAAGACAGGGGGCAGTTATTACGGTACGATTCTGGGAATTTATGAAAATGACTGGGAGGAGACCTTTCAGACGGAGATGGCAGAGAAGGATAAGAGGCTGGTGCTGGTCTGCACGGGAACCATGGAGATGCTCTATACCCAGATGCCGGACCGGATCAGGGAAAACATCGACTTTCAGAAGGAACTGTCGGAACCGCTGGCAGGACTTCTGCGGAACTGGGACAATGGAGAGGAATACTGCAGCTTCCGGTTGGGCGGCGTGGACTATATCGGGAAAATAGCCCATTCCGATCTGAACGGATGGTACCTGATCGACATGGTGGATGAAGCCAGCATTACCTGGGAGCTGTTTCTGATGCAGCTGCCCATGCTGATCGGTATTTTCCTGAGCATGCTGCTCCTGACATTTTTCCTGAGTGTCATCCTTTCCATGTACAATTATATGCCCATACAGAAGCTTTACAATCTGTTTGACAAGAAGGAAAAGCGGAACAGACAGAAAGAGAAAGGAAAAAACGAACTGATGTTCCTGAACGAATATATCCGTAAAATGCTGGAAGAGCAGGACGCCATGGGAGAACAGCTGGTGGCCAGCAGAAAGATTTCGAGGATGGAGCTGGTAGGCAGACTGCTGAAGGGCAGCCTGAATGCGGCGTCCCCGGCAGTGAAGGAGCAGCTTGCCGATATGGGGCTGCAGTTGGATAAAAAATATATGGCGGCTGTGGTGCTGAAGGTTTCAGAGGAGGAAATGCCGGAGTTTCGTCGTCGGCTTAAGTTGCTTTACGCAGAGCGGCAGGCGGAAGGTTTTTATCTGACGGAAGGAATCTATAAATACTATGACGCTTTCCTTGCCTGTACGGAGGAAGCGGAAGAGATTGCGGAATTCGCGGAATGGCTGATGGCAGGGACGGGAGAGCAGAACGGCCTGCAGATAGGGATAGGCAATGTCTATGCCAGTGCGGAAAGCCTGAAATATTCCCTGATGGAAGCCATCATTGCGGTGGAGAGCCGGGAGGAGAGCCTGGTTCTCTTCTCGGATTTGGCAGCGGATAAAAGCGAGGCTTTTTACTGTAAGCCGTTGGAGAGCGAGCTGAGGCTGAAAATGGTTCTGGCTCAGGGGGCGGCGGAGAACCTGGCAGAGTCCCTGGACGAACTCTACAGGGAATTGCTGAAAATAAGGCAGTCGGATTCCGATACCGTGCTGAGTTTTCTGATGAACCGTATCATGGCGGTCCTGTTTGAAGATTCACTGAGCCTGGAAGAGGGAGGCGGAGAGAGATACCTGCAATACACCAATATGGAAGAATTTTTCGAGAGACTTAAGGAATTCTGCGACGTGGAGCTGGACCGCCGTCTGGAGCGGAAGGCTGCCCGGGAAGACAAGCGCATACGGAAAATCCTGGATTTTATCGATGAAAATTTCATGCGCCAGGATATGTCCCTGGTGATGGTGGCGGGGGAATTCGAGATGACAGGACCCTATCTGAGCAAGATTTTCAAGGGAGCGGTGGGAAAGAATTTTATAGAATATATTACGGATAAGAGGCTGGAGATGGCGGCAGGACTCCTGGTGGATACGGATGCCCCGGTGGGAGAGATTGTATATCAGGTAGGGTACTCTGACGCCGCCAGCTTCACCAGAAAATTTACCAGGCATTTCCTGATTTCTCCCGGCGCCTACCGAAAGGTGGAGCGGGAGAAGGCAGGAAAGCGTGAGAATGGGGGCAGTGCGGATGAAAAAACCTGAGATGAGGAGAGACGTGGGGTTTCCGACTGGGTGGTATACCGCAGGGACTCAGGCAGGGAGTGGAAAAGGGCTGATGGGAAATGCCCGGTACCTATGATGCCGGCTTTATGATCAGGCAATTGTCTCTGACAGGATGGATGAGGTAAGCAGGTGCGCTCAGACAGCCTCAGGTGTGATATCCTCTCCAAGGGTTGTCAGCATTACCTGGGCCTGCAGGCGTGCAAGGAAGTCATTCAGATGATTTACATGGTTGCCTGTCATGTCAGGGTAGGGTTTGCGCTTCAGGAAGGCCTGGTGCATGGCGGTCACATCGGCTACGGCGGTTCCCGTCTGCTTCAGGGAGAGGAGCATATCCCGGTTTTCCATGTGGAAACCGGTAAAGCCCACAGCCTGGGGATTTGGCAGGATGGATGCCACAAGCACAAATTCGGTAGCCGGACAGATACCGTGTATGATATGCATGATAGTCCGGATATTTCTGCGGAAGTCCTCAGGGGGTACTTTCAGGCTTCCGTCGTTCATGCCGAAGGCAATCCAGACCAGATCGGGCCGGAAGCTGCGGGCGGTAGCTTCTGCCTGCTCTACGCCCCATGCTGAGACCTGGCCGCCCATGGCCGTGCTGTGAACGGGGACGGACAGACTGTGATTCCGGCCAAGACCTTCTGCCGCAAGCTGCCACCAGGAACCCAGATAGGGCGGAACATGCAGAGGACCGGAGGAATTGGCGCCCTCTGTGATGCTGTCTCCCATTACAAGGAGCCGCGGTGCATGTCCGGAGGAAAGCAGGGCGCGGGTTCGGGGCAGAAGATGAGACTGGTTCCGTGGGACGGTGTCCGTCCAGCTGCCGGAGTGTGTGTAAGTAACAAGCGTCTGCATTCGGTGAAAGCAGTCGCCTTCGGAGAAGAAAATGTTTCCACCGCCGACTTTGGGAAAGGAATGCCCCTCTATGGGAGCGGGGGGATAGAGCTGTTCGTAATCCTGACAGGGGATGGAAGAATCGGGAAGCCGTTCCAGGACATGACTGTGAAAAGCGTAGTCCCTGCCGTGAACATAGACAGTACCGGTATCGGAACTTTCCACGGATATTATTTGATCGGGCGGATACAGCAGGGCAGCCGGCAGAGGCTGCCCGTTTTTGTCTTTTCTAAAAAGAACGGATTCCCGGTATATGGTGCCAAAGGACCAGTAGGGGATGAGGTATTCTTGCAGAGAAATGGCAGGTCGGTTCATTTTCGGTTCCTTTCTTTGTTTTTTCAGGCTGTGTTTTTTGGCTGTATGCCAGAGAGACTTGTTTTCGTGTTTTTTTGTGTTTCAACATCCGGCAGGAAGGAAAAGGATTTTGCCGGGACAGTACTAAAACTCAAAACAGCAGGGTTTGCCGTCAAGATAAGCCGCCATATTCAGCACCAGTGCATTCCAGTTGATGAAATCTGGGGTCATTATGGCTTCTCCGGTATCCGGATGGTAATACTCATGCAGTGTCCCCGTACGGGCGATATCCTGACCGAACAGCCGGATAGTCGTTTCCGCCAGCCAGGCAGCATCTTCTTCATAGCCATATTTCAGCATGGCCCGCCAGCTGAGATAATTGGCGATTCCCCAGACGGGCCCGCGCCAGTTGGACGGATTATTGGTGGCGGACAGGTCATACATTTTTTCCAGCCCTGACAGGGAGCGGATTCCGTATCTGGCGCGGTAGGTTTTTGTCTCTCTGAACCGTTTTATGACGGCTTCCGCCTGCCCGGCATCCGCGATTCCCGCCCAGAGAGGCAGAATGTTGCTCCATACGTCAAACCGCATCAGCAGACATTCCCAGTCCCTGGGAGCACCGCTGTGCAGGCCGGTGATATTCTGATTGGGCAGCAGATTCAGATCCACGGAATAGAAACAGCCGTCACGCTCGTCGAAGCAATGCCGGGAAACGGCCGCTCCCAGCCGGGAGGCCTTCTGTTTCCAGTACATGGCCTCAGACATGTGGCCTTTCTGCTCAAAAAGGGCGCCCAAAGCCAGCATCTCTCTGTACAGAAAGCTGTTCAGCAGGATGGAGCCGGAACTTTTTTCCGGACGAAAGTAGGTGCAGGGGTCATTGTCCACGCCGATGGCCAGGTCATCCTGCCAGAAAAACAGTCCTGTGGGTTCGTGGCGGAAATGAGTCTCGTATGCGGTAAGGAATAACACGGCGGTATCCAGTACCGCATCAGGAATCTCTACTCCGCAGGACTGGAGGAAAGCGGCATGCTGCGCGTAGACAGGCTTGTGCATATTGGTCCAGTGTCCTGCGGAGGGCGCTTTGAAAAGCGTCTGGCCGCTTTTTTCGATGCAGATGGGCATATAGCCTTCGGGCGTGGTATGATCCGCAAAGTTCTGCAGACATCCCAGCTCGAAGCGGGGCAGTGAGGCGGCAAATGCAGCGTCAGTGGGAGCATACTGCCGCAGTGCTACATTGGTCATCCAGGAATCCCAGTCCCAGAGCATGTCGGAGTAAAAACGGCTGCCGGGGACGATATAAGGGTGGGAGAGGATGCCTGAGGGTTCACAGAGCATCTGCCCGGCGTATTGACCGAGGTATTCCGTGATTTGTTCTTTGTAATCGGTAAGGTCGCTCATAATGGATTCTCCTGTTTTCAAGTGATTGCCGGGTACCGGAGGGGCGGCAGCTGTGTTTCAGCGCGGATTTTATTCCTTCACGGGTCTAAGGTACTGTCCCCAAATAACTTGTCACATTCCTTATCTTTTTCTCCGCCGGCACCGCTTAAAAATCAGTTACATAGTCCACTATGCGCCTGATTTTTAAGCGGCACTGAAGAAGAGAAATCCTGCGGACTATTGACAGGTTATTTCGTGACAGTTCCTGATATTCCGCCGCCTGCAGCGTTCTGAAGAAGGAAACCAGGGCCGGATACCCCGCAGCCTGCTTTAGGGGCGGTTCATTCGGGACCCGGACAGCGGATTTCCCGCTGCAATGATGAATTCACAAATCCGGTGTCCCAAACGAATGCTGCGGTTCGCATTCTCAGTGTACCTGTCAGATTTGGACCGGACAAGTAGTCAGTATAGTCTGGATTATACATCTGTTTTCGATATAAGTCAATAAAAAAACAGGCGATTTGCATAAAAATATTGCTTCATAATAAAATAATATTAGATATGATACCGCAAACATTTTCAAAAATAGCGTTTTTTGAATTGACAGGATTTCACAAAAAATGATAAAATATTCTCACGACCATAACTTCATTACAGGGGAGGTACATTATGGCGACTTTGAACGATGTGGCCCGGGAGGCGGGGGTTTCGCCCATGACGGTATCCAGGGTAATGAACGGCAGCAGCGCAGTGACTGAAAAGACCCGGAAAAGGGTGCTGGAGGTTGTGGACAGGCTTCATTACCAGCCCAATCTCCTGGCGAAGAGCCTGTCGGCGGACAGAATGCATACCATCGGTGTGGCGGTTTCAGGAGTGGAAAATCCCATGTATTCCCTGATGGTGTCGGGAATATACAGGGAAGCCGCTGCGTGCGGATACGATGTGATGCTTGCATGCAGCCATGATCTGGAAAGTACACAAAAAAGCCTGCTGAATCTGCTGAGTAAAAGGGTGAGCGGACTGGTGGTTCTG
>CANDMH010000089.1 GCA_947385785.1 uncultured Lachnospiraceae bacterium | reverse complement strand
TGTTTCTATTTTACACCCCTTTTTACTTGCTATCAAGATTGTTTTGGTATAATATAGAAAAAAAGATATGTGCAGGGAAGACAAAGGAGCTGATGAATATGGATTTAATGGAGTTGCGGGAGCAGATTGATAAGATTGACAGGCAGATTGTGGAGCTGTATGAGCAGCGGATGGATATCAGCAGGCAGGTGGCCGAATATAAGATATCCACAGGGAAGAAGGTTCTGGACAGGCAGCGGGAGGCGGAGAAGCTGGCGAAGGTCAGGTCACTTGCGCACAATGAGTTTAACAGCTGCGGTGTGGCAGAGCTGTTTGAACAGATTCTGTCCATGAGCCGCAAGCTTCAGTATCAGCTTCTGACGGAAAGCGGAAGCCAGGGGAAACTGCCGTTTATCGGGGTGGACCGGCTGGAGACGGACAGGGCCCGGGTGGTATTTCAGGGGGCGGAAGGCGCTTATTCCCAGGCGGCCATGATGCAGTATTTCGGGAGTATGGTGAACAGCTTTCATGTGGATACCTTTCGGGATGCCATGAATGCCATAGAGGAGGGCAGCGCCGATTTTGCGGTGCTTCCCATTGAGAATTCCACTGCCGGTATTGTAAATGAGATCTACGACCTGCTGCAGGAATATGAAAATTATATCGTCGGCGAGCAGATCATGAAAATCGAACATTGTCTTCTGGGTGTACCCGGCGCCAGGCTGGAGGAAGTCAGGACGGTTTATTCCCATCCCCAGTCCCTGATGCAGAGCGCGAAATATCTGGAACAGCACCACTGGAAGCAGATCAGCATGCAGAACAATGCCTTTGCCGCCAGGAAAGTGGCGGAGGACGGGGACAGGAGCCAGGCGGCTGTAGCGGGGGAGCATGCGGCGGAGATCTACGGTCTGGAAGTGCTTCAGAGGCGGATTAACCATTCCGGCACCAATTCCACCAGGTTCATTATCGTCACCAACCAGAAAATATTCAGAAAAGACGCCGGGAAGGTCAGTATCTGTTTTGAGGTGCCCCACGAGAGCGGTTCCCTGTATCATATGCTGTCGCACTTTATCTATAATCATCTGAATATGACGAAGATTGAGAGCCGGCCCATTGAGGACAGGAACTGGGAATACCGGTTTTTCATTGATTTCGAGGGGAATCTTTCGGACAGCGCCGTGAAAAACGCCCTGCGGGGACTGCGGGAAGAAGCGCGGAATATGAAGATTCTGGGGAATTACTGAGAGCTGGGATTTTGGCCGGAACACATTGCGGCGGTTATCTTCCGGCAGCCCGGTGCTCCATCCAGCAGGAAACAGGAGCATGAGGCTGTATGGTTCGTGCAGTGACAGGCAGAATTTCGGCGGCAATGCGGTGGACACGCCTGTCAATGATGCTGTATGTCAGTGGCACGCGTCCGGCACGGACTGCAGTGTAGCGCAGACTAACGCAATATCGGCGCTGACAGCGAGTGCGCTTAGGAATTGAATAAATTTGCGCCTTCAGGAATAAAACACGGGATTCATGCAGGGGGTACCGGGGCAAAAAAGAGCGAAGAGAGGTATAGGACCGAACGATGAGAGATTTTGAGCTTATAATATACAGGACATTTCCAGACAACAGGGACGGGCTGCTGCACGAAATGGCGCGTCTGATCAGCGAATATGAGGAAGGCGCCATGGAACGGCGGGAGGACGGAACTGACGCAGAATTGGATATAAAGAAACGGTTTTACGAGTGCGTCCATACGCTTCTGGAGCTGGCGGGGACATACGGGTTCCACGGCAATCTCTGGCACTGCTATCTGACGCATCTGCTGGTGAGCCATGAGAACAGCTACAGTCGCGGCTGCGAGATGCGGGGCGGGATGGAGGGAACCGTCAATGAGGCAGTGCTGCATGACATGGCCATATTCAGGGAGTTTTTCGGCTATGATTTTGGCCCCCTGTGCAGGCGGCTGGGGGTAACGTCATTCGGCATGGTTCAGCACTATCAGAGCAGCCCGCTGGAGAGCCGGGTCTATAATTCCAGGATATGCGAGCGCATCTGTGAGCTGGCGGAAAAGCTTGGAAGGGCGGAAACGCCGGAGGAGATGAAGGTGACTCTGACCTGTTTTTACGGACAGTACGGGGTAGGAAAATTCGGGCTTCACAAATCCTTCCGGATTGTGAGGACCCGGGGGATTTCCGCGCAGTGCCCGGGCGGAGAGCGGAGCGGGGCAGGAGGGCTGGCGGCAGGCTCCGGCCGGGAGACGCATGCGGGCGTGGAACCGATTTTGAATATTACTCATGTCAACCTGGACGACCTGGTGGGCTATGAGCTGCAGAAGAAGAAGCTGCGGGACAATACGGATGCCTTTGTGGCGGGGAGAAAGGCCAACAACTGCCTGCTCTTCGGGGATGCGGGCACGGGGAAATCCACCTGTGTCAAGGCGATTGCCAACGAATATTACGAGAAGGGACTGCGGGTCATCGAGGTGTATAAGCATCAGTTCCAGGATCTGCATGATGTGATTTCTCAGATCAAAGGGCGCAATTATAAATTTATCATCTTTATGGATGACCTGAGCTTTGAGGATTTTGAGATAGAATATAAATATCTGAAGGCGGTCATTGAGGGAGGTCTGGAGAAAAAGCCGGAAAATGTGCTGATTTACGCCACATCCAACCGCCGGCATCTGATCAGGGAGAATTACGGCGACAAGACGGAGGACGGATACGGCCCCGATGTGCGGCAGGACATGCATACCAGCGACACGGTACAGGAGAAACTCTCCCTGGCGTACCGCTTCGGGGTGACCATCTACTTCGGCACGCCGGATAAAAAGCAGTTCCAGGGTATCGTGAAGGCTCTGGCAGGACGGCACGGGGTGACGATGCCGGAAGAGGAACTGCTGCTGGAAGCGAATAAATGGGAACTGTCCCATGGAGGGCTGTCCGGCAGGACCGCCCAGCAGTTTATCGATTATATACTGGGCATACAGAACTGAAAAAAGGGGGTTAAAGGGAATGAGCGTGAGGACTTTCGCAGCCATAGACGTGGGAAGCTATGAGCTGACCATGAAGATATTCGAATTTTCCGGCAGGGATACCATGAAGGAGATCGACTGTGTCAGCAAGCGCCTGGATTTGGGCACCGATACCTATGCCTGCGGGAAAATCAGCAACGAAAAGATGGACGAGCTCTGCCGGACACTGAAGGACTTTTCCGACATTATGAGGACCTATCGGGTAAAGGACTATAAAGCCTACGGAACCAGCGCCATCCGGGAGACGGAGAATACCACCATTGTCCAGGACCAGATTGCCCAGCGCACCGGAATCCGGGTGGAGGTTCTGGGGAATGCGGAACAGCGGTTCCTGGACTACAAGTCTGCGGCGTCCAAGGGGGGGAGCTTTCGGAAAATTATAGAGGAGAAGACGGCAATTCTTGACATTGGCGGCGGAAGCATACAGCTGTCGCTGTTTGATAAGGATACGCTTGTGTCCACCCAGAACCTGCGCCTGGGGGTTCTGCGCCTTCAGGAATACCTGAACCGCTTTGCCGTAAAAGGCTCCCGGACGGAGGAGCTGATCAACGAGATGGCTCTGGCCAGGCTGGATACTTATAAAAAGCTCTATCTGAAGGATAAGGAGATACGGAACCTGATCGTCATTGATGATTATCTCTCGCCCTGGGCGGTGCGGAAAAGGGAGAAAAGCAAGGGGAAGGAATTCCTGGAGACAGCGGATTTTGAAAGGCTTTTTGAAGTGCTTCACAGCAAAAACCCGGTTCAGATTGCCCGTGCCATGGAGATCTCCGAGGAACGGATACCGTTAGTATTTATCAGTGCCGTACTGATCAAATATATTGCGGAGATGATGGGAATCCAGCGTATCTGGGTGCCGGGAGTGACGCTCTGTGACGGCATTGCCTATGAATACGCGGAGAAGAACAGGATGTTTGTGGGCGAGCATGATTTTGAGGAGGATATCATTGCATGTGCCGTCAATATCAGCAGGCGCTACATGGGGAACAGGAAGCGCTCCGACGCGCTGGAAAAGTTTACCACCATTATCTTCGACAGTATGCGGAAGGTCCACGGCCTGGGGAAAAGGGAGCGCCTCTATCTGCGGCTGGCGGTTATCCTGCATGAATGCGGAAAGTATATCAGCCTGGTGGACATCGGGGAGACCTCCTTCCAGATTGTCATGTCCACGGAAATCATCGGCATCTCCCGGCAGGAGAGGGAGATTGTGGCGAATATCGTCCGGTTTAACCACAGTAGATTCGTCTATGACGGACAGCAGGCGGGTATGGGAAGCATGAGCAGGGAGGCTTTTCTGGTGGTGGCAAAGCTGACGGCCATACTCAGGCTGGCAAACAGCCTTGACAGAAGCCACAAGCAGAAATTCAGCGGGCTGAAGGCGGCGCTGAAGGAGAACAGGCTGGTACTGACGGTTGACACGCAGGAAGATATTACGCTGGAAAAGGGCTTTTTTGAGGCGAACAGCGACTTTTTCAAGGAAGTTTTCAGTGTGGAGCCCGTGCTGAAGCAGAGAAAAATATTTTGAGGTGAGGAGAGAAAGCGATGGAGGAAATCGATTTTTATAATCCGAAATATTATACGAACAGAGAACTCAGCTGGATTCTTTTTAACCACAGGGTGCTGAATGAGGCCAGGAATAAGAATAACCCTCTGTTTGAGCGGCTGAAGTTTTTAAGTATCACCGCGTCCAATCTGGATGAATTTTTCATGATCCGGATTGCGTCCCTGAAGGATATGGTGAATGCCAGATATCAGAAGCCGGATATCGCCGGCCTGACGCCCGAGGAACAGCTCTCGCGTCTGGATGCGGCCATACATGAGCTGGTGGACCTGCAGTACTCCACCTATAACCGCTCGCTTGTGCCCAAATTGAAGCAGAACGGGCTGCAGGTCATCGGGCGCCATGAGGATTTATCCAAAAAGGAAGCCGCCTTTGTAGATAAATATTTTGAGGAGAATGTGTATCCCGTGCTGACGCCCATGGCTGTGGATTCCTCCAGGCCGTTTCCGCTGGTACGCAATAAAACCTTAAATATAGCGGCCCTGGTGAAAAAGAAGGAAAGCAGCGGAGAACTGGAATTTGCCACGGTACAGGTGCCAGGTGTGCTGAGCCGTATCGTGGAGCTGCCGGTGACGGGGGATGAGCGGAAAATTATCCTTCTGGAGGAGATCATAGAACGGAATATGCATAAGCTGTTCCTGAATTATGACATTGTATGCGCATATCCGTTTCGAATTATGCGGAATGCCGATCTGACCATTGAGGAGGACGAGGCGGCTGACCTTTTGAAGGAAATCGAGAAGCAGCTGAAGAAGAGGCAGTGGGGAGAAGCCATCCGGCTGGAGGTGGCGGCGCACTGCGACAAGCGCCTTCTGAAAATCCTGGAGAAGGAACTGGGGATAGAGGACCAGAATCTCTATTCCATTGACGGCCCCCTTGACCTGACCGTGCTGATGAAGATGTATGGGCTGGAGGGATTTGAGCATCTTAAGGCCCTTAAGTACACACCCCAGCCGGTGCCTCAGCTTCCCCAGGGCTGTACTATTTTTGATGAAATCCTCAGGGGGGATATTCTGCTGCATCATCCTTACCAGACATTTGAGCCTGTGGTGAATTTTATCCGCCAGGCAGCCAGGGATCCGGAAGTATTGGCCATCAAGCAGACACTGTACCGGGTCAGCGGCAATTCGCCCATTATAGCGGCGCTGGCGCAGGCTGCCGAGAACGGCAAGCAGGTGACGGTTCTGGTGGAGCTGAAGGCGCGGTTTGATGAGGAGAACAATATCGTCTGGGCGCGGATGCTGGAGAAAGCGGGATGTCATGTCATCTACGGCCTGGTGGGCTTAAAGACCCACAGCAAGATCACCCTGGTGGTGCGCAGAGAAGAGGACGGTATACGGCGGTACGTTCATCTGGGTACGGGAAATTATAATGACGCCACGGCGAAGCTCTACACGGATATTGGGCTGATGACCTGTTCCGAAGCCATCGGAGAGGATGCCACAGCCGTGTTTAACATGCTTTCGGGCTACTCGGAGCCCAGAGTGTGGAACAAACTGACTCTGGCGCCATTGTGGCTGAAGGACAAGTTCCGGTATCTCATCAACCGGGAGAAAAAATATGCCATGGAAGGCAGACCTGCGAGGATTATCGCCAAGATGAATTCCCTCTGCGACCAGGACATCATAGCGGCGCTGTATGAGGCGTCTGCCGCGGGCGTGAAGATTGACCTGATTGTCCGCGGCATCTGCTGCCTGAAGACAGGAATCAAGGGTATCAGCGAGAATATTACCGTGCGCTCCATCGTGGGGGATTTCCTGGAGCACAGCCGGATTTTCTATTTTGAGAACGATGAGCACTACGAGATTTACTGCGGCAGTGCGGACTGGATGCCCAGGAATCTGGAGCGCCGGGTGGAGATTCTGTTCCCGGTGGACAGACCGGAGCTGAAGGAGAAGCTGCTTCATATCCTGCACAGCCAGCTGAGCGATAATGTAAAGGCCTCCGTGCTCCAGGCAAACGGCTTCTATGTGAGGGCAAACAAGAGAGGGCGCCTGCCCTTCAATTCCCAGGAGGCCTTCTGTCAGGAGGCTGTGAAAGAAGCGAAGGAATTCTTCGAGGAGGGGGATATGATGACCAGGACTTTTGTGCCGGAGATGCACCATGATTCCTGAGTTTTCCCGGATGACAGCGGTTCGGGCAGGGTGTGGAACTGTCGTGAACGGCATGGGATGATCGATTCTTTGGATGATTGCCGGGAATCGGGGAAGTGATATCAGTGCTCCATCCGGCTCATAACCGAACTCCTGGCTCACCTGGCATGTACCATTGCATCGATAAAATTTCCTGCGGATGGATTTGCATCGCCGTCAAAATTTTGTATGGCACCGGTATGCGTCAGGCAACCTGGAAGCCGGATCTCTGGCCGGATAAGGAAGTGCTTGAAAACGACAGGAACCGCTTTGCGGATCAGTTATTTTGCTGCAATTTCTAAGGTACTGGGGGAAGGACGGATAAAATGAAAACGATACTTGCATCGGCATCGCCCCGCAGGAGAGAACTGCTGGGGCAGATCGGGATAGAATTTGAAGTAAAGGTAAGCAATGTAGAGGAAGCGGTGACGGCCGTGGAGCCGGGGAAAGTGGTGGAAGAGCTGTCCCGGCAGAAGGCGGAGGCAGTGCTTGCGGCCCTGGAAGAAGGGAGAGAAGGCGCACCTGCCGTCGGCGGGGATACCGTCGTGGCCCTGGAAGAAGGGAGAGAAGGCGCACCTGCCGTCGGCGGGGATACCGTCGCGGCCCTGGAAGAAGGGAGAGAAGGCGCACCTGCCGTCGGCGGGGATACCGTCGTGGCCCTGGAAGAAGGGAGAGAAGGCGTGCTTATCGTCGGCGCGGATACCGTTGTGGCTATGGAAGGACGGATTCTGGGGAAGCCTTCAGATCCGGAAGATGCGGCGGAAATGCTGAGAGGGCTGGCCGGGAATGTCCATGAGGTGTACACGGGGGTGGCGCTGCTGTACAGAAGCGGCGATACGGTACAGCGAAAAGTTTTTCACGAGAGGACGAAGGTGGAAGTCTTTCCCATGACGGAAGAAGAGATTCAGCGCTATGTGCGGTCCGGGGAATGCATGGACAAGGCGGGCGCCTACGGAATCCAGGGATTTTTCGCAAGGTATGTCAGCAGGATTGAAGGAGATTACAATAATGTGGTGGGGCTTCCTGTGGGCAGGCTTTACCAGGAAGCAAAGGAGTGGCTGGAAAGTTGAAGAAGGCGGTAATTTTTGATTTGGACGGAACGCTGTCGGATTCCATTCAGAGTATAAAGTACAGTGGAGATAAGACCATGGAAGCATTTGGGTACGGTCCCTTTTCCGTGGAGCAGTATAAATATTTTGTGGGCGACGGAGCGGCCAACCTGGTCAGACGTGCCCTGGAAGCCGCAGGAGACACCAAACTGGCGCATTTTGAAGAGGCGTATGCGCTCTACAGAGAAATCTTCAGGGAGAACTGCATGTTCAGGGTGCGGCCCTACGAGGGAATCCGGGAGCTTCTGGCAACGCTGAAGGCTCAGGATGTGAAGATTGCCGTGCTGTCCAACAAGCCTCACGACGAGACGGTGAATGTGATAGAGTCCCTGTTCGGAAAAGGCTGTTTTGACGTCATACAGGGACAGAAGGAGAATGTGGCGATTAAACCCAGCCCGGAAGGGGCATTCCAGATTCTTGCCCGGCTTGGGCTGGATACCTCGGAGGTGGTTTATCTGGGAGACACTGCCACCGATATGAAGACAGGGAAAAACGCGGGTTTTTTCACAGTGGGCGCATTGTGGGGCTTCAGAGACAGGCAGGAGCTGGAGGAAAACGGAGCCGACGCCATGATATCCCACCCGCTGGAACTGCTGCGCTATACTTGAGAGGCAACTAACCTCCGGGGTGTTCCCTTCATTACTTTACTTTCCATGCAGGGTGGTGCGGCCAGGCCTGTCCTGTAGGCCTTATGCATGGAGGTTTACTGTGAAATTGACAGAAAATAAAAAGTGAAGTTCGTATATATTATATATTGACATAAACGCGCAATCGTATTATCATGTGGGCATAAAGAATACTGAAAGAGGAAAGGAGGGTGGAGAGATGCATCAGTTTGATGATGATGTATTGGAATGCTTTCTGGACAACCAGCTTCAGCTTTTTCCTGAGAAGGTAGCTGAGACACTTGAGGAGGCGGAGAACTTTCTTGAGGAGAGCATGGCAGTGGTGGTCGATTCTGTCGATGAGGTAATCGAGTACTTCGAAGAAGAGGGGATCGATACACAGGGAGCCATGGATGAGGAGATTTTGGACGCCGATGAAGTGTTTGATATCGGCGACGGCAGATACCTGATCGTGGAAGGCTGAAGGAACAGGGCTTTTCTGTTCAGGAGAGAAGACTGTTACAGGAAGGAAGCGCAGCGGAAATCCGTGGCACAGATTCCTTCCTGTGGCAGTTTTTTATTTATTCACGGGTTTGATACACCGCTTTGCTGAGACATTTCTGATATCCTCCAGTACGGAACAGGGCACGAACAGTTTCCCATATCCGTTTCCCAGGTCCAGCCCCGGCTTGTTTCCGCCGTGAAAATCGCTGCCGCCGCTGATTAACAGTCCGTATTTGTCCGCCAGACGGCGCATCTGGCGTTCTTCGGAGGCGTTATAGGTGCTGTAGATGGCTTCCAGTCCTGTGAGTCCGGCTTCCGTGAGCTCCCTCACAAGGGTATCCAGCCGGCTGTCGCTCATATGGTAGAGGACAGGGTGGGCAAGGATGGGAACGCCTTCGGCTTTCAGGACCAGCTCCACAGCCTGTACGGGGGTAACCTTTTCACGGGGGACATAACAGGGGCAGTGGTCGCCGATATAGCGGTCGAAGGCTTCCGTCATGCTGGTGACATGGCCATGCTTAAGCATATATCTGGCATAATGTGCCCTTGTAATGACGGCATCGGGGAACTCTGCCAGCAGCGCATCGTACGTAACCGGAATCCCGGCCTCTGTCAGCAGGCGGCACATTTTCCGGTTACGGCCGATTCTGGAGTCTACGAATTCTCTCAGTTGATTTTGAAAGAATTCTTCGTGATAATCGATAAACAGGCCCAGGATATGGACATCCTGTCCCTGGTATTCCGTGGAAAATTCGATGCCTGGTATGACCTCAGGGACTGCCGGGGCGTTTGCAGCAGCGGAATTCGGTGCAGGTGTGCCTGCTGGGGCGTTTGCAGCAGCGGAATTCGGTGCAGGTGTGCCTGCCGGGGCGTTTGTGGCAGCGGAATTCGGTGCAGGTGCGCCTGCTGGAGCGGCTGCCGCAGCGCAATTCCGCGCAGGCGCGCCTGTGGAAGCGATTGCGGCGCGCTCCTGCGGGGCTCGGGAATGAAGGCTTTCGGCATACTGTATGGCCTCGTCCAGTCCGTCCACTGTGTCATGATCCGTGAGGGCAAAAGCTTTCAGCCCTTTTTCCATGGCATAATCCACCAGCTGCGAGGGGGAAAAAGTACCGTCGGAACGGGTGGAATGTACATGTAAATCAATCGCCTGATTCATCCAAATCCTCTTCTTCCTTCTGGGCGGTAAATACGGTACGCTTTCTCGCCATCTCGTCGTTCGCCAGATATTCGTCGTAAGTGGTGATCTTGTCAATGATCTTCCCGTCCGGCAGAATCTCAATGATGCGGTTGGCCGTGGTCTGGACAAACTGGTGGTCATGACAGGAGAACAATGCCACGCCGGGGAATTTCATCAGCCCGTTGTTCAGGGAAGTGATGGACTCCATGTCCAGATGGTTGGTAGGCTCGTCAAATACAAGGCAGTTGGCGCCGCTGATCATCATCTTGGACAGAAGGCAGCGGACCTTCTCGCCTCCGGAGAGCACTTTTACTTTCTTGACGCCGTCTTCCCCGGCGAACAGCATGCGGCCCAGAAAGCCGCGCACATAGGTAACGTCCTTCACAGGGGAATAACCGGTGAGCCATTCCGCAATGGTCAGGTCATTGTCGAATTCCGCCGTGTTATCCCTGGGAAAATAAGCCTGGGATGTGGTGACGCCCCATTTGTAGCTTCCCTCGTCCGGCTCCAGTTCGCCCATGAGGATCTGGAACAGCGTGGTCTTTGCCAGCTCCTGCCCGCCCACGAAGGCGATTTTGTCGTCATGCCCCATGATGAAGGAGACATCATCAAGCACTTTTTCTCCGTTCACGGTCTTGGAGATATGCTCTACCGTGAGCACTTCGTTTCCGATTTCCCGGTCGGGGCGGAAATCAATATAAGGATATTTCCGGCTGGAAGGCTTCATGGTGTCCAGCTCGATTTTTTCCAGGGCGCGCTTTCTGGAAGTGGCCTGCTTGGATTTTGAGGCGTTTGCGGAGAAACGGGAGATGAATTCCTGCAGCTCCTTGATTTTTTCCTCCTTCTTCTTATTGGCTTCCTTCATCTGGCGGATGAGCAGCTGGCTGGACTCGTACCAGAAATCGTAGTTGCCCGCATAGAGCTGAATCTTGCCGTAGTCGATGTCCGCGGTATGGGTGCAGACCTTGTTCAGAAAGTAACGGTCATGGGAAACCACGATAACCGTATTTTCGAAATCGATGAGGAAGTTCTCCAGCCATGCGATGGCGTCCAGATCCAGGTGGTTGGTGGGCTCGTCCAGCAGAAGGATGTCCGGGTTGCCGAACAGGGCCCTGGCCAGGAGCACTTTTACCTTGATGCTGCCGTCCAGGTCCTTCATGATGGAGTAATGGTACTCCGTGCCTATCCCCAGTCCGTTTAAGAGCATGGCGGCATTGGATTCCGCTTCCCAGCCGTCCATTTCCGCGAATTCAGCCTCCAGCTCGCTGGCACGGATGCCGTCTTCATCAGAGAAATCTTCCTTGGCATAGATGGCATCCTTTTCCTTCATAATCTCATACAGGCGCGCATTCCCCATGATGACCGTATCCATGACAGGATATTCGTCATATTTGAAATGATCCTGCTCCAGGACGGAGAGGCGCTGTCCCGGCGTAATGACGATGTCGCCCCGGGTGGTTTCCAGCTCTCCCGATAAAATCCGTAAAAAGGTGGATTTTCCCGCACCGTTGGCGCCGATGACACCGTAGCAGTTGCCCTCGGTGAACTTGATGTTTACATCCTCGAATAATGCCTTTTTGCCGATTCGAAGGGTTACATTGTTTACACTGATCATTTAAAAACCTCATTTTCCGTGCCGGAAAGCGGGGTTAAGCCCCTCCGGCACCTTATTCTTATACCATTATACACAAAAAGGGGGAATTGGCAAGCCCTGTCAGAGCTTCAAAAACGTGGGCTTTCGTTTCTCATAGACACAATAATACCGAAAGCCGCATTCTTTCATAACCTCTGCCGCCCGGTTAAAATGCGCCCCGATGGCTCCGGCATTGTGGGAATCGGAGCCTGCGGTGATAATCTCGCCGCCCAGCTCCCGGTAGCGCTTCAGGATGTCCCTGCAGGGATGGAAGTCCCGCATACCGCTTTTGATGCCTCCGGTGTTCAGCTCGATGCCTTTCCCTTCCGCCAGAAGGAGCTTGAGGATTTCGTCCAGGATATCCGCGTATGTTCTGTAGGAATAGCCGTTGTCCTTTTCCGGCGCATACCGCACTGCATAGTCCAGGTGGCCGTACACGTCGAAATCGGAAAAAAGCCGTATGTTTTCCAGAGTCGCCTCGAAATATTCCCGCAGGGAGCTTTCCGTGTCACACCCTTCAAAGAAGCCGGGATAGTAGGGGTCTTTTCCATGGCAGATGTGGGTAGAGCCGATGATAAAGTCGAAGTCATACGCCCTGGCATAAACCGCGTTTTTGTGCGTGACTTCAGGCTGCAGTCCCAGCTCCACGCCGAAGAGCAGCTTTATTTTATCCGCATACCGTTCTTTTAAGACAGCCAGAGTATGCAGATAGGAATCCGTGTTCAGCGCAAAGGTATCCTCCGGCAGGTCAGGGTAAACGGGATAATCAAAATCATTATGCTCCGTAAAGCACAAAATGCCAAGCCCCCGGGCAATTCCGCTCAGGACCATATCCTCCATGGGCGTATGGGAATCTCCGGAAAAAGAGGAGTGCAGATGACAGTCTGCCGTAATGGTCTGTAAATTCTCAGGATTCATATACCGCTCCTATTCTATGCCGTCAAACAGCTGGTCAAAGTCAATCCTCACATTGGGAAACATATGGATTTTCAGGTCTTCTTTATTCTGTTCCGTGATTTTTGATTTCAGCTGATATTCCGCATCGTCTATTGAATTTTCATCAGGGGACAGCACGTAAATTTCCACCTCTCTCTGCCGCCAGTTAACAATCCAGTATTCCGCGACTTCCACCTTTTTATACAGTTCCATCTTTTCATTTCGGTCATAGCTTTCCGTAGTATCGGACAGAACCTCCATAATAAACCTGGGAACACCCAGAAAATTGGTGGAACGCCTGTTTTTGATATCGCAGTTGATTGATACATCAGGAATGACGGGCCTGTTTTCGTTCTCCGCCCATTTATATTTCACGCTGTCGCCAAAGACACGGCACAGAGAACTTTTCAACTGGACGCCCACAGTAGTCACGAAATTATTGATGACCATGGAATGCTCAATATAGGTATTTGCCATGTCTTTCACAGGGAAACCGTTCATATTTTCTGCCTCCTTTTGATGAATTCTGCTTCTATTATAACAGATGCCATTTGTTTTTGAAATAGTTTAGGGATTGGGCAGCCGGGGAAATTCTAAATAAACTGTAAAATTTCCGAAAAGTTGGCAAATATTTTTCATTTACATCTTGAATTATCATGAGAAATTGGGTAAAATATCCTTGTTGATAAATGTTTGACAATCTGCCATGTCCGAAAAGTGGACAGGGATTGCCGAAAAATAGAAAATATCAGGAGGAATCTAAAAATGGCTGTAAGAGTAGCAATCAATGGTTTTGGCCGTATTGGCCGTCTGGCATTCAGACAGATGTTTGACGCTGAAGGGTATGAGGTAGTGGCAATCAACGATTTGACCAGCCCCAAGATGCTGGCTCATCTGTTGAAGTACGACTCTTCCCAGGGCAAGTACAAATATGCTGATTCTGTAGTGGCAGGCGAGGACAATATCACCG
>CANDMH010000088.1 GCA_947385785.1 uncultured Lachnospiraceae bacterium | reverse complement strand
TTCCGCACTGTGCATATTCCTTCCGCACTGTGCATATTCCTTCCGCACTGTGCATGTCCTCTCCGCATTGTCCACAACACGGTACCAGAGTACGGATGGCACTCACTCATGATTCATTTACTTCGGCAAATGTTACACGCCCCATTCACTCCAGCCTGAAATCATAACATCCATTATACAGGGAGAAGACGATTTCGTCTTCATCATGCTGCAGAGTAACCCCCAAAGTAACGCTGTCTTCTCCTACAGCTGTTCCCTCTCCCGTCATCACATTCTTCACGCCGGGAAGCCGCACCGTCACGTCCGCATCCCCGCCGATGGCGCTGATTCCCAGCCTGCCCTCTCCCAGTACCGCGGATATGGGGCTGCTGCAGCCAAACAGCCGCTGTCCCTTCACGGAAAGTTCCCTGCCGTTTACCAGCATACAGCATCTGTCTCCCACCAGGGCTGCCGTCCCGCGGAAGGCAAAATCTCCCACTGCAATCTCTTCTCTGCTGCCCGTATGATTGACTGCCAGCAGGGAACCGTCTTCCAGCTTCAACCGGATACAGTCCTCCCGGTATTCCACATCCCACTCCCGAGACGGCGTGCCTGTGCGGTGAATGTCCAGCACGGCGACCATATATGTGCTGCTGCAGACTTCGGTCCGGAACCACACCCGCTTCTGCACCGGCCAGCGTGCATGCCCCTCATATACAGGGTAAAGCGGCATGCCCTCCGGCCCGGCGAAATCATGGCTGATAAAGGCGTCCGGCCCCCTGGGGACAAGCATCCTCATATCCAGCTGCGCATTGTCGGTAACAAATCTGGCGCTTGCCTTATCCTCTCCCAGAAAAGCCCATTTCTGGGCATTCAGCCAGTATTCAAAACAGCTCTGTGTCTTTTCCTTTGCCGCCAGCTCATCTATGGTTACCACAACGTCAGGACGCAGATACACAAGCCAGCGCCTGGCACATCCCAGTCCCCCGCGATAGCTTTCCGTGGCGTCGCCTCCTGCCAGCGCTGCCGCAGGGTGACTTAAGAAATCCGTAATCTTTCCCTTAGCCAGAATATCCATGGCCGGCTGCCCCTGCCCGTTATCGTAGGTGATGGCATTATGGGCATAGGTTTTGCGGGTGTAATCCCTGTCAAAGGGATAATTGTACAGATCGTAATAGCCGCTGTCAATGGCCAGGGGTTTCCCGAATGCCTGGATGATAAAAGAATTCTGATCCGGATGGGAATGGTTGAACGAGCCATACCAGCTGGATTTGAAAAATACAGATATGCGTTCCGTATCGCCCAGGTCCGAATGCATGGCAATCCAGCCGATATCTTTAAAATAATGGTCCCTCGGCATATTTTCCGGAAGATAGGCCTCCTCCGGGGAATAGACCCTGTCGTGGATGCACACGGAAGGGTCAGAATCATCCGTATGGCCGTAAGCCGTGAGATAGCCAATCTGGCCGCGCACCCATCTGGCCTCAGGCGTGGCAATACGATGTGCCAGAACGGACAGCAGGGAAGACATCTTAGCCGTGGCCGGAATATAGCTGTTATCCCCGAAGGCGCCCACGGAGCCCTCCGGGCAGCAGTAGAGCGCATACAGATGCTCCCTCTTCTGCCAGGCCTTCTGATACAGGTCGATAACCCCGCTGCACAGCAGGGCCTCAATCACCTTTTTCCCGAATATATTGCAGGTCCAGTAATAGGTTCCCTGGGCCCAGCCCCCGTCCTCATTGCTCCACGGATACATATAATTGATGTACAGCGGAAGGGTGTAACGCAGCCATTCCTCCGCCTCCTGCACATCCCGGTACAGTGCAAGCCCTATCAGCAGTACATAGCCCACTGCCGTGCCTCCATGGGAATCAAAAGGGCTTTTGTCCAGGTTCTTAATGTGATAGACATCGGAATGCCAGATAATCTCCACACGCTTCCGAATCATGCCCAGAACCTCGGACCTCTGCCCAGGTGTCAGCAGCGGGTAAAGCCAGTCGTAAGCCAGTGTGGCGTACACGGCAATCCTTCTGTGGGCCTGGTCATTGACCTCGTAGGAAGTGCCTCCTTCGGGATCCCATTTTGCCAGCTTCATCAGACATTCCACCCCGAATCTGCCCACCGCTTCCTCCTCATCGGCCAGGTAGGCAAAGCCGGCGTACATTGCCATGTTGCAGGCAAGCTTGGTCAGATCGGCCGCAGTCTGAAATGGAGAATACATATTATAAGGAGTGAAAATCCTGGGGTCGGCGTCCCTTTCCTCCGGAAACGGCATGGACATAAATCCCGCCAGGGCCCGTCGCACCATGGGCAGGTAGTCCCTTCCCTCCTCCTTTATCTCCCGGCGGAATTCCTCCAATCCTGCCTCCGTAGTATAGATTCTGGGATGCCCCTGCGGTATCCGGGACAACAACGTGTCCACATCAGGCACCGGGAACGGCTCCGACAGAGCATGCAGCAGAAACCGTCCGGGGCTGCTGAAGCTGCCGGCCGAACCGTCCCTGCGGCTGCGCACCGCCCAGTAATAGATACCCGGCTCGAAGGTATATGGAAAATTATAATAATTCACATGGTGATTGTCCACTCTGTAAGCCACATCGTTCAGCCCTGCATCTCTGCACACCACCAGGTCATAACCCGTAACCCCCTCTTCGTAAGGCCAGGAAAAATCCGGAGGATTCTGCATGGATATGTAATTGTCAAAAGGCCTGTAACGCATCTCTAATCCGTCTTTTATCTTCATCTTCTATCCCTCTTTTTTACGTCTGCGGTTCTACATCCCACTTCCCGCCCATTTCCAAACAGGGGCTGCCGCGTTCAGAACAGCCTGACTCTCTCATGCAGCAGCCCCTCATGCAGTAATCATTTCTTTTGTCAGATCCCCCGGCCTTCATGCCCGGACACCGAAAACCGTTGGCTCACCTGCCGTATCGGGCATTCAGTTCCTCCCAGCGTCCCTGCCACCATGCCCGGGATTCCTCGGCTCCGGCCTCCTGAAAGGAAGCAATCGCCTCCTCCCTGGCCTTCTCAAAGTCCTCCCTGCTGTCCGTCATAATAATGCCGGGAATGGAGCGCAGCGCCAGTTCCAGAAGCCTTGCGTCGATACGCTGGATATCCTCGGGCGCCTGCCCATAACCGCTGGCAATCCGCATATTCAGACCGGACAGGTCTTTGGTTCCCTTGTCGAGAAGCACCTGATTGGGGTAGGCATAGTCTCCGTAATAAGCGCAGAAGTCCTTATCCACCTCATTTACATTCAGGGGATGAAAGCCCTCGCTGCGGTACAAATCCGTCACGGCACCGTCCTCCATCATCACCCCTCTTGCCAGACCTGCCATGCCATACAGAGCAGCATTGTTGATACCGGTGGCATAAAACGCCTCTCCTCCGGCATTTTTCAGATCAATGGCTTCCTGAGTGGGTATCGGAACCCCATCCACTGTCTCCCAATCCTTTCCTTCAATACCGCTGTATATCATACGGGAGGTCTCCGGCTTACAGAGATAGTCGATAAACTGCATGGCCCGCTCCGGGTTTTTGCAGGTAGACGCAATGGCAAACCCGAAGGCTGCGCCGCAGACAGAATTCTTGTTCTCTGCTATGAAGGAACCCTCCATGGGAAGGATGGCATATCCTTTGTCGCTGCCCGCATCTATCCATCTCTGCTGCAAATCTTTCACATGATCCCGCCATATGGGGGTGAGAATCTGTCCGTTGTCCTCCTTGGCCTGAAAATCATCCAGTTTCTGGGTGAAGGAGTCCGGATCCAGGATTCCCAGTTCATACGCCTTCTGACAGAATTCCAGCGCCTGCCAGAAGGAACTGTCCTCGTCGGTATAGGCATAGGACAGAGTGCCGTCATCAATCCTGGTGGCAATCCAGTCATTAAACTGCTCAAATCCCATACAGCGTACATATTGTACCAGAGAAGAAAAACTGTTTTCGGCTGTATAAAGCGCTACCCCGTATACAGGCAGTCCGTCTTCCGTAGTCGGCTCCAGTGCCACCATCTCAGCCAGCGCCTCCGCATAGTCCTCCATGCTGGTGAGTGTGGGTGCCCCGATTTTTTTGTAAAGATCCCAGCGTGTGAGCAGGGCGGAATTGGTCGCTTTGGAATTGCCGCCTTCCAGGCCTACTCCATAGGGCAGGCAGTAAACCTTTCCGTCTCCGGCTAACTCCGCCGCATACTCCAGGGACTCCGGACTGCGGGCGGACACATTGGGGCCATACCGGCTGATCAGCTCGTCCAGCGGAAGGACAAGCTCGCTTTCTACCATAGGCTTAATATACTGGCTTAAATGAAAGACAATAATATCCGTAGTGTCTCCCCCGGACATGGTCACATTCCATTTATCCGTATCCATGGGAGTAACGGTCAGGTTCACCTTCGTGTCTTCCTGTATTTTCTCATATACGGCAGAACCGAGAGCATCCTCTATCTGTGCATAATTGCCCGCCACCGCAATGATGTCAAGATCCACCCATTCCTCTTCGCCGGCAGCGTTCTCGTCTCCGGCCGGTTCCGCGGCATCGGTGCTCCGGGAAGCCCCCGAATCAGCTATGCTGCCCTCTCCGGTACTGTCATTTCCCCCATCCGAGCCACAGCCGCCAAGCACCAGCCCCGCCGCCATCAGCAGGCACAAAGCTTTCCGAACAATACGGAGTTCAGGTAATGTTTTCTTTCTCATAATCATGTTTCCTTTCTTTTTACTGCTCTTGTTTACTGTTCCCAAAATCTACAAATCACTTCCTGCGCAAGAAGAAATTTTCCGAATTTATCCTTTGACCGCTCCAATCATGATGCCCTTGACAAAATAGCGCTGCATAAACGGATATACGAACAGGATAGGAAGGGTAGAAATGGCCGTAATCGTCATTCGCACCGAATTGGGAGTAATCGCCAGCCCCGAGGCCTCGCCGCTCTCCTGCATGGCCGCGGCAGCCCGCTGAGCCTCCTGCAGAAAGTTGTACAGAACATACTGCAGCGGGTAGTACTGCGGCCTGGTCATGTAAATATGGGCATCAAACCAGCTGTTCCACTGCCCCACCATGGAAAATACGGCGATGGTAGCCAGTATCGGTTTGGACAGGGGCAGCACCACCCGCAGAAAACAGGTGACAATGCCCGCCCCGTCTATAGTAGCCGCCTCCTCCAGGGAATCAGGCATCTGTTCCATGAAGGTTTTCATCAAAATCACATAATATGCGTTCACCGCCCCGGGCAGAATGTACACCCACAGGGTGTTACGCAGCCCATAAGCCCGGAACACCAGATAAGTGGGGATCAGCCCTCCTGAGACATACATGGTGATAATCGTAAAACGGTATATTAATTTCCTGAAATACATTTCCTTTTTTGACACGATATATGCAAAGAAACTGCAGCACGCCAGAGTCACCGCACATCCCGCAAATGTCCTGAATACGGAAATCAGAAAGGCCCGGGGGAGTGATTTCAGCCGAAAGACCTCCACAAAATTATGCAGGGTAAACCCCCGGGGATACAGGGTAATTCCTTTGTTTGCCATGGTGGAATCGCTGAATGCATAGCAGAGCATATAATAAAAAGGATAGATGCACACCAGCGTGAACAGGCATAAAAGGACTACATTCAGAACATCAAATACTCTCTCTTTCCGGCTGACATGAATTTTCTTCCTTCTCATATGATGCTTTCCCCCCTCGTGCGCCTGGCAAGACTGTTCACAGCAAACAGCAGTATAATGCTGACAACGGATTTCAGAATGCTGACTGCGATGGCAAAGGAGTAATCCTGAGTTCCGATGCCGATACGGTACGTATACACGTCCAGCACTTCCAGTCTGGATGCCATCAGGGAATTATTGAATACAATATATTTTTCAAATCCCACGGACAGCAGATTTCCCACCTTCAGCAGCAGAAGGACGATAAACGTAGGCGTAAGCCCCGGAACCGTGATATGGCATATCCTCTGAAACCGGGAGGCACCGTCGACCCTGGCCGCGTCGTGGAGTTCCTCGTCAATGCCGGCTATGGCTGCGAGATACACGATGGAATTCCATCCTACCTCCTTCCAGATATCCAGAGCCGTCATAAATGTCCATGCCGTATCCGCATTTCCCAGCACATTCACAGGTTTTCCCGCATACCCCAGCGAATGCAGCAGCTGGTTCACCATGCCGTTGGTGGAAAACAGGGAAAAACACAGGGCCGAGACAATAATCCAGCTCACAAAATGGGGAAGGGTTATCATGGTCTGGATGCCTTTCTTCAGCCTGGTACAGCGCACCTCAGTAAGCAATATCGCGAACAGGGGAGGTATCAGGGAGGTAAGCATGGAGAGCCCGCTGAGCCCCAGGGTATTTACCAGAGCGTTGAGAATATCATCCCCATAGTATCCCAACAGTTCAAAATATTTGAATCCCACAAATTTCAGCCTGCTGAAAGCCAGTCCCGGCCTGTAGTCAAAAAAGGCCAGCGCCCAGCCCATCAGCGGTACATAGCAGAACAAAAATATGAAAATTACAAAGGGCAGTGCCATCAGTGTCAGTTTTAATCTCCTGGGTTTTATTTTACTCTTTTTAGATATTTTCAACATTTTTCCCTCCATACTGCCGTTTTCCTTGTAATAAGTATACAAAAACAGCAACCTGAAGTAAATGATACATAACTTCGATTTGTTGCTGTTTTTCCTTTTCCTATCTATAAATATTGCTATCAATTGTACAATTTTGATATTTATTGCACATTTTCGCTGTGGTTATCGGCACTTTCACCAGTATCACAGACATTCTCCGGTTGCGCCTCCCTCTCCAGAGGCAGTGTAAGGACTTCCAGAAGGCCGCCTCCTTCCCTCTCATTATGGTACACCCGGATGCCATAAGCTCCCCCGTAATACAACTGTATCCTCCGGCAGGTATTCAGAAGCCCGATTCCCCCGCCCTCCCTTCCGTCCGCCAGCTTCCTGTTCAGCTCCTCCAGTTCTGCATCCGTCAGACCGTGGCCATTGTCCGCCACCTCTATCATCAGCCTCTTCTCCATGGTATAAATGTGTATCCAGATATCTCCCTGATGAAGCGCGGATGAGAATCCATGAACAATGGAATTCTCAATCAGAGGCTGCAGCAGGAACCGCAGTAGCTTTACGTCCGCCAGCCCAGGCTGGATTTCCTCATGGCAGCGGATTCCGTTCTGAAAACGAAGATTCTCAATCTTCAGGTACCGATACACCTGTTCCATCTCCTCCTGCAGCGTCCACACCACCGCGTCAGAGCGGAACAGCGGCTGGACAATTCCTCCCAGGGTCGAAATGCTTTCCGCTATGTTCGGCACGCCGGACATAATGCTCATCCACTTGATATTATTCAGCGTATTGAACAGGAAGTGGGGATTAATCTGGTTGCGAAGCACCTGCAGTTCCCTTTTCCGCAGTTCTTCCGCGGAATGCTCCTGTTCCAGCTTGAATTCATTGAGCCTGCTCAGCATGGTATTGTAATGTGTCACCAGAGAATAAATCTCCGAGACCCGCATGTGTTCCATATCCATGTCGATGATGGCATATTCCCCTGTCTGCGCCACCTGCTCCATGCTCTTGATGATATGTTTCAGCGGCACGAATCCCCGATTCATCCACCACAGGAATGCCAGGCACAAAACGGTGAGCCCCACCACAAAGGTAAGGACTGTCACCCTGGAAACCACTGTCAGCTCCCCGTACAGCGGGTTCAGTTTCCGCTCGCTCACAATCACAAAAGGCGCTCCCTCCTGTACCAGCCAGAGAACCTGGATTCCTCCCTGTTGGTCAAGATACTGTCCTTCCCTCTGCCCCAGATCTATATTGTCTCTGTATTGATAAAATTCCCCAAGCGCCTCCTTATCCGGAGAGGAAAGAATCCGGCCAGCCGCATCCATAACCTGTATCACCCGTTCCCCGTCTCTCGATACATCAGCGTAAAGGGAGCTGAACCAGGCCTCGCTGATATTGATAACCAACCATCCCCGGTACATCTTCTGTCCTATGGAGACTAACAGCTCATCCTCATTTCTCTTCATGCTGTTTAACGGAAAATCTCCTGCTCTGATGCCGCCCAGCAGAAAAGTCTTTCCGGTATGCTCCCAGATGGCACTCTCGATTTTTCCCTCGCTCACCATACACTGCATATTCACATTTGTAGCGCACAGTACCTCGCCTCCGCCGGGATACAGATACACGGAATGTATATACGGGTAATGCCACACCATACTCTTCACCAGGTCTGAGAAATCATTGATGGAAAAAATGCGATCGATCTTATCCTCATTGGTATCCGTGCACAGCTTCTTCACGGACTCATTGCCCAGAAGAATCTCCTGCTGTCTGCTGATATTGTCCCACAGCCCCCGGAAATTCACCGAAATCTGCGCAAACTCTGCCGCTGTAGCCCTCTCGTTAATCCGCTGCACTGTGTCATAGATAACGGTGTAGCTCAACAGGGACGACACCAACAGCAAAAAAATAGCTCCCCCCAGAAAAAACAGGATAAACTGTCCCTGAATACTCCTGAAGAATTCGGCAATCCTACGACGCATGGCCACCTCCGTTCCGGAATTCCGTAGGCGTCAATCCGGTAGCATTCTTGAATACCCTGATAAAATAAGCCGTACTGTAAAATCCTACCCGCTCGCTTACTTCATAAATCTTCAGCGACGGATCCGCAAGAAGTTTCTTAGAATGCTCCACGCGAACGTTATTCAGATAATTCACAAATGATATATTGAGATATCTGCTAAACATATGACTCAGATAATTGGCCGAAATCCCCTGCCTTTCCGCCACGCTCTGCAGGGATATCTCCCGGTGAAAATTCTCCTGAATATACTGGACTGCCGAAGCCACCCGAAGCGGAAGCCCTTCCCCTTCTTTCGTTTCCAGGCTCCTGACAGCCTGAAGGTACATGGCCGGAAGCGCGGAATATCCTGTCTCCACATTGCTGCTTCCCCAGTTCACCCGGATTCCCACATTCTGATATAGCGCCTGAGCCAGAGTCTTTGTCACTTCCTCGCACAGTTCTTCCGCCTCCTCCGCGGTTGCTCCTCCCGGCACACTGTACAGCACGCCGTATTCTCCTCCCCTGTGCTGGAAACATTCCCCATACGGATATTTTGCCAGGAGGTTGCGAATCACATCCCGAATATACTTTCGCCGATATATTACACTGTCTCCGCCATCCTGCAGACGCTCGCAGTCAGGCAGTCGGAACACCAGAAGCTGCATCTGCCCCTGACAAAATCCAACTTTCCGGGCATACTCCTCAAACTCAGAAAGCTCCATGCCGCGCTCCACCACATATTCATTCCATATCTTCTGCTTAATCGCGTCCACGTCAAACCATCCACAGGCATCCCTCACGATGCTCTCCTCATCCAGGACACTTTTTGCTTTATTCAAAAGGCGGGCAACCTCCTCGATTCCCGCCGTAAGCTTCAAAATATATCCCGTCGCTCCCATTTCCAGAGCCTGCTGCACCATTGTCAGATCATCGACGCAGGTGAGAATAATGATTTTGGTCCGGGAACTCATACGCCGGATTCTGCGGATCAGCTCCATTCCATCCAGGCGCGGCATACGAATATCCGTAATCACAATATCGGGGCTATCCTCGCAGTAAAGCCGCCATGCATCCTCGCCGTCACCTGCCAGAGCCGTCACCTGCATATCCATGCTCTCCCAGTCCAGCATATTCTTCAGCCCCAACCGGACTATCGCCTCGTCTTCCGCTATCAATACCTTGTACATTCCCGCCTCCCGCAGACACGCCGCGCTGCAGCCCACATGCCCGAGAACCCTGCAGCGGGCTGCAGATGTGCATATGGGACCTCCATATATCCAGAATCCAAAGGTTCTTCCCTGAAACCGTCCACAGCTGCCGGGTACAGTTTCAGCAGCTGTCCGGCAGCCTGTCAGCTATTATTACCAGTTTACCATGGATATCCGAAATTAGCAACTCCAAAGCACCTCACAATTTCAGGAAAACGATGTACCATAATACTGCGCCTGAGCCGTCCACAACTCATAATACTTTCCGTCCGTCTCCTCCATCAGAGATTCATGGCTGCCTCTCTGCACCACCCGCCCTTCATGGAACACGGCGATATCCCCGCAGAACCGGCAGGAGGACATGCGATGGGAAATGTACACCGTTGTCCTGTCCGCCACCAGGTCATTGAACCGCTTGTAGATCTCATATTCCGCCTTCGGATCCAGCGCCGCCGTGGGCTCATCCAGCAGCACAAAGGGCGCCCCCTTGCACACGGCCCTGGCCAGTGCAATCTTCTGGGCTTCCCCGCCGGATACCTCCACGCCGTCTTTGTCGAAATCCCGATACAGGACAGTCGCCAGACTGTTTCCATGATTCTCCAGGAATTCCTCCATCCCCGCCTTCCGCAGGGCATCCCGCACAGCCTCTTCCCGGTAACTTTCCGCCACTGCCACATTTTCTCCCAATGTAAAGGAGAACAGTCTGAAATCCTGGAATACCACGGAGAAGAGGCTTAAATACTCCTGATAATCATAGCGGCGGATATCGATTCCATTCATGGTAATGATCCCTTCCGTGGGGTCATACAGCCTGCACAGAAGCTTGATAAAAGTGGACTTGCCGCTGCCGTTCATCCCCACCACAGCCATCTTCTCCCCCACCCGGAATTCCAGATTCACGTCCTTCAGAGCATAGGTGTCGCTGCCCGGATACCGGAAAGACACATGGTCAAACACGATTTTATACTCGCCGTCCACCCGCTTTTCCACAGGCAGGCAGCCCCTCTGCATCTGGCTGGGCGTATCCAGAAATTCGAAATACCGTTCCAGGTAATCCACATCGAACCACAGCGTCACTATCTGCTGCCATCCCCTGCGGAGATTTTGTATTAAATTTTCAATACTCCGGGTATACTGAGTCATCCCGCCCAGCGTAATCTTTCCCATAAGCGCCCCAAGGCCTGTGAGGCAGTAGGTCAAAGCCACAGTGACTTCCTCTGCAAACCCTGAAATCACCCCATAAGGAATACCCTTAACGGAACGCCTGTCCAGAGCTCTGTCATTAAAATGGTGCGTGGCCATCAGCCTGTCAATCATCAGTTTTCCCAGCTGATAGATACGGATTTCCTTCCCTCTCTCATAATCATTAAAGTAATCCAGATATCCGTCCCGCTGAACACAGTTTTCACTGATGGAGCGATTGCACTCCAGCCAGGTCCGGTTGAGCGCCGCGCCGCATTTCCCGCTGACCCAGATTCCCAGTATCACCAGCAGCGCAAAGAAAAACGTCAGTATTCCATACTCCCGCATCTGCACCAGGAATTCCCACACCATAGCCACAGACAGCCCCACGCCGGCCAGGCTGCCCAGCAATATGGGCAGGCACTGGCTCAGGCTCTGCAGATTTTTCCCATCGTTAAAGGTTTCCCGCACCACCCGCTTCCAAAGCATGTGGATCCGTTCTTCCTCCAGCACGCTGTAGTCCAGCTCCATCAGCTTTTTTCCGAAAATCCGGTTTTGCTTCTGCCCAAACTCATAGCTTTTGTGATCGGCCAGCACAGAAACAAACTGCCCGATGAAATTCACCGCCAGATTGCCGCCCAGCAGCAGGGCCGTATACATCACAAGCCGCTCCAGGGACCGGTTTCCCAATATCTCGTCCAGAAGCCTGGCGGAAAACCAGATTCCCCAGTACGGCTGGCAGATGATAAGCAGCCACCGCAGGATTAACAGTGCCGTATAGTCGCCGGCCTCTCTCCACATCAGCCCAAACGCCCTCTTATAGATATGCGCGGCCTTTCTTATTTTCCCTTTTTCTCTTTTCTTCTGCTCCTCAGCGGCTGACATAGCTGCTCACCTCCCATTCCGGATTCATATCCGACGAAAAATCTTCCGTCCTGTCATTCTGGTAATAATGGCTCTGTATCTGGAAGAGCTGAGCGTAGGCGCCCTTTTTCTTCATCAGCTCCTCATGGCTGCCCTGTTCCACGATTCTGCCGCCCTCCAGCATCAATATCCTGTCGCAGAACCGCGTACTGGATAAGCGATGGGAGATAAACAGGGAAGTCCTTCCCCGGGTCAGCTCACTGTACCTTAAGTACAGCTGATTCTCCGCAATGGCGTCCAGCGCTGCCGTGGGCTCGTCCAGCACCAGAATGGGCGCTTCCCGGTAAATCGCCCTGGCCAGCAGCAGCTTCTGCGTCTCGCCGCCGGACAGATTCACCCCTTCCCGGAACATTTCCTTCCGCAGGCAGGTATCCATTCCGTGAGGCAGATTCTCCACCACGCTTTTAAGCCCCGCCTGCTCCAGACATTCCGCCACCCGCTCCCTGTCCGCATCTTCCGGGGCGCAGGCGGCCACATTTTCCACGATAGTGGCAGGTATCACCCCTATATCCTGGAATACCACTGAGAACAGACGGTACCACTCTTCCAGGGGCCAGTGATAAGCCGGTTTTCCGTCCAGGAGTATCTCTCCTTTTGAAGGCTCATACATGCCGCAGAGCAGTTTAATCAGCGTAGTCTTCCCCTCGCCGTTTAAGCCCACCAGCGCCACCTTTTCCCCCGGTCGGATCTCAAAATCCACATTCTTTAATGTCTCCCTCTCCGCTCCCGGATAGGAAAAAGACACATGGGAAAATGTAATCCCGGGTGTTTTTCCCGCATACAGTGCACCGGAAATGCGTTTCAAATCGCCGACACCAGGTTCATCCCCGCTCCTGCCCGTCGGAACCCCTTCTGTGCTTTCCGCTTTCCCGCCTCCCAGAACCTCCTCTGCTCTTTCCTCTCTCCTGCGCGAATCCGGCATCTCCATCATTTCCCGGTAGTCGGAAATAGACAATTCACTTTCACGCAGAGCCCTGCTCCCATCCGCTACCTGGGCCAGAGAAGAACTCAATGACAGCGCCAGTCCCACATAAAAGATGAAATCATCCGGCTGCAGCTTCCCTGTCATCACACCCCATATCAGAAAACCATACACAATTACTTCTTTTATCGTTTTTACGATCAGTCCCGCGCCGTTGGCTGCCAGTATCTGCTTCCTCTGCTTTTTCTTCCACAGTCTGCGTTCCCGAAGCAGGCCCCCGTACTTGGGAAGCAGCCATTTATCCGCCGCATACAGCCGCAGTTCCTTCGCGTAGGAATAATCTCCCAGCCTCTCCGAAATATACCCAATCTTCCTTTCCAGAGGCTGCCAGAAATCGATGTTCTTCTTCTCCCAGGCAAGGGGACGCTTTCCCAGCTGATACTGCAGCCAGGCCCCCACTGCCAGCGCTGCCACCACCGCCGGATGCAGCCCCGCTATCATCCCGGATGTGATCAGAATCGTAACCAGCAGATACACGAAATCAAGGGAATTCCGGATGCACACCTTCACATCTCTGTCCCAGTGAAAATAGAGCTGCTGCGCACGGGCAATCTTGTTTTTATAATCCGAATCCTCCAGGTTGCTGTATGCCGTACGGCATATCTTATGCAATATCCGCTCTTCCAGCACATGCCGATATTTCAGCATCGGATTATTAAGCAGCTGATATCCCACCAAACCGGCCTCCCAGAACAGGAAGAAAACCAGTTCTATTCCCAGCAGCGTGCCCACCAGCCTCTGAACCGATACCTGTTCCATTACCAGCGCCACCGCCGCTTTGGGGACATACAGCTGCACATAAAGGGATACAATATTTCCCACCAGCCACATCAATACAAAGAGAATATTCCATTTGCTGTT
>CANDMH010000087.1 GCA_947385785.1 uncultured Lachnospiraceae bacterium | reverse complement strand
CCAAGACCATGCAGACCGAGCTGGATCTGGTAGAAGGTATGCAGTTTGACAGAGGATATATTTCCGCTTATATGGCTACGGATATGGATAAGATGGAAGCGACTCTGGAGAATCCCTGCATCCTGATCACAGACAAGAAGATTTCCAATATCCAGGAGATCCTGCCTCTGCTGGAGCAGATTGTTCAGTCCGGCGCAAAGCTGCTTATCATTGCCGAGGATGTGGAAGGCGAAGCATTGACTACTCTGATCGTCAACAAGCTCCGCGGTACCTTCAATGTAGTGGCTGTGAAGGCTCCCGGCTACGGCGACAGAAGGAAGGATATGCTGCAGGATATCGCTATCCTGACAGGCGGCACCGTTATCAGCTCCGACCTTGGCTATGAACTGAAGGATACCACCATGGATATGCTGGGACATGCCAAATCCGTAAAGGTGCAGAAAGAGAATACCGTTATCGTGGACGGCGAAGGCGATAAGAGCGAGATTCAGGCCCGTATCGCACAGATTAAGAAGCAGATTGAGGAGACCACTTCCGATTTCGACAGGGAGAAGCTTCAGGAGAGACTGGCCAAGCTGGCAGGCGGCGTTGCCGTTATCCGCGTAGGCGCTGCTACCGAGACCGAGATGAAGGAAGCAAAGCTTCGTATGGAAGATGCTCTGGCAGCTACCAGGGCAGCTGTGGAGGAAGGCATCATCTGCGGCGGCGGTTCCGCTTATATTCATGCTGCCAAGGAAGTTTCCAAACTGGCTGAGACACTGGAAGGCGATGAGAAGACCGGCGCAGGCATTGTCCTGAAGGCACTGGAGTCTCCTCTGTATCACATTGCCGCAAACGCAGGCCTGGAAGGCAGCGTCATCATCAACAAGGTCAGGGAGTCCGAACCCGGCGTTGGCTTTGATGTATTGAAGGAAGAGTATGTGAACATGGTTGACGCAGGAATCCTTGACCCTGCCAAGGTGACCAGAAGCGCTCTGCAGAACGCTACCAGTGTTGCCAGCACTCTGCTGACCACCGAGAGCGTTGTGGCCAACATCAAGGAAGAGACCCCCGCTATGCCCGCAGGTGCCGGCGGAATGGGCGGTATGATGTAATCGATGTGAAATAACTGGATAGAACGAAAATCGAAAACCCCGGATGCAGGTAAAATGTCTGTCCGGGGTTTTTGGCACACACGGAACCGTAAACAGTATGTGCCTGTACTGTCAGGCATATACGGAACTGGAATAAGAGGAAAAAGTATGAACAGATTTGAATATGTAGTGGTAGATATCGACGGCGATTATGCGCATTTAAAGCGTACGGACACAGACTCCGATGAACTGAAGCTGGTGGCGAGGGCTTTGCTGCCGCCGGAGATCACGGAGGGGACGAAACTGCTTTACGAATGGATGACCTACAGCATCATGGACTAAATACAGGGAAGTATAGGGAAGTATATGGAAGCAGGAACAATACGGCCATTTTTGGTTGTTTTTGCCATGGAAAAATGATATAATCCATTTGTTCAGGGGCGGCGCTCATTTTGACTGCGCGGATTCCGCAGGCAGGTTGCAGGACTTTTTACAGTAAAACGTCGGAAAAATATATAATTGCGAGGGACAAAGCGATGGATAATTTGCGGAAACTGGTGAGTAAAACGACTGACCGGATGAAAAAGAGATGGAAGCTGCTTCTATTTACAGGGGAGATTGTAATTCTGCTTTTTGCGGCGTTCTCCTACTGGCGGCAGGTGCACAGTCTCGCGCATTATGAATTTCTGGAAGAACAGATCTCGCAGTATGACGGGGAGGAATATGAGTCCTGTTTCGGGGGAACAATTGATGAGAGCCATGCTTCGGGTTTATATGACGTTATTCCTCAGGAGGAAATGTTTCTCAGGAAAGGATGTTATCAATATACCGTTTATTATGAGAGCGATTCAGAGGGGAGCTTCTGCTGGCCTCATACTTACGTGACATTTTATAATGTGATAGAGCAGTCGGTTACGTATCTGGAGGACGGAGTTCACGAGAATACGGAACAGTTCTGGCTGAATGCGGATTTAAATGTGGCGCTCCGCTTTTTTTACAGCGGGACGGGCACGGCCAGGGTAACGGGGTTTGTGCTTGAAGAGACGTCGGTGGCGGCCAATATCCGCCTGTTTTCCGTCATTATGCTGCTTCTCGGGCTGAATCTTGTGCTGGGGCTGCGGCACTGTGCGGGAAAACGGGAAATCCCTGCCCGGAGCAGATATGTATTCGCGGGCCTGGTTGCCACAGGCCTGATTGCCAGTTATCCCTTTCTGCTTGGGAGCACACTGGAGGGGAATGATCTGCTCTTTCATCTGGCCAGAATAGAGGGGATTAAGGACGGGTTATTGAGCGGGCAGTTCCCTGTGCGGATCAATCCGACCTTTTACAACGGATACGGATATGCCAATCCCGTTTACTATGGGGAGGCGCTTTTGTATATTCCGGCGTTCTTAAGGCTGGTAGGGTTTCGGCTGACTACCTGTTACAATGTGTTTGGCATACTGGTCAATCTGCTGACCTGTTTCGGGAGCTATTACTGCTTCCGGAAAATGTTCGGGGAGCCTGTAGTTGCTTTTGCATCCACATTTTTGTATGTGATGGCGCCATATCGTCTGGCGGATATTTATCTCAGGGCTGCGGTGGGAGAGTACACCGCTTTCCTGTTTTTGCCTTTTGTGGCATACGGAATGTTCCGTATTTTTACGGAAGATACGTCTGACAGACAGTATCGGTGGTGCTTCTGGCCATTGGTGCTTGGTTTAAGCGGCATCATACAGAGCCATGTCATTACAGGTGAAATGACGGGCGGCCTGATTCTGGTTGTCTGCGTGTTTCTGCTGGGGCTGACGCTGCAGAAAAAGAGGCTGTGGGCGCTTATTAAGACAGCCCTGTTTACACTGGCTGTAAACGCGTGGTTTCTGGTGCCGTTTGCGGATTTTGCCCTTACGGAGAAGGTCAGGATTACACAAGCAGGCGAAGTGCGGATGATACAGAAAACGGGACTGTTCCTTCCGCAGCTGATGGGGCTGTTTCCCGGATACAGCCTGATTACACGGGACGCTCAGGACGGCATGGCCAGCGAGATGCCGCTGTATCTGGGACTGGCTCTGGTGCTGGGGATGGTGCTTTGTGCCGTGATGCTGTGGACAGACAGGCGGGAAGAGCGTAAGGAGAGAAAGCAGGCGCTGGCTTTTCTGTTATTCGGTATACTGACGGCATGGATGTGCACTGTGTATTTCCCCTGGGACCGAATCAGCACCATGCTTCCGGGCATGCCCTGGATTGCGTCTCTGGTGTCAACGCTGCAGTTCGCGTGGCGGTTTCTTGCGCTGAGTTCGGTATTGGCTGCTGCTGCAACGGGCTTTGGCCTGCTTTTTCTGCATCGCAGGGAAGGAAGAGGGGCTTTGGCGGCAGCGGCTCTGACACTGTGTCTTCTGACCGGAATCAGCGGTATGTATCTGATGTACCAGTGCGTGTTTTATGGCGGGAGCATAGTCAGGTCTGACATGGGACATGAAAACACCGCACATGCTGTGTCAGGGGCGGAGTATGAGCTGGTGGGGGCCGATTATTCTGTGATGACGCAGATTTTTGAACCCAGGGCGTACGGGGACATTCAGCTAAGCGATTACACGAAAAACGGCACCAGTATTTCCCTGTATGTGGAGAACAGCGGGACGGAAGGGTATGTGCTGCTGCCACTGCAGGCTTACAGGGGATACCGTGTGACATCTGAGGAAGGGGACATTACGAACCGGAATTTGTCCAGGGGAGAGGGCGCAGTCGTCAGGGTGGATTTCCCGGCAGGCTACAAAGGGCAGATTTCCGTGAGATATGCCGGGTTCTGGTACTGGCGTGCCGCGGAAGCCGTTTCGCTGGCTGTGATACTTTATCTGGGCTGGACGGCCTGGAGACAGAAAAAGAGAATAGCCGGGGAGGATTGCCGATGAATGCAGAGAAGAGACACGGAATATCGCCTGTGCAGACGGCCCTGTTTGGCCTGTTTCCGCTGCTGTGCGCATGGATATACTGTATGAAAGACGGGCATGTCCCCGGGGATGTATATCTTCCCGCGTCCTATTGGAATGATGAGCTGATGTACTTCAAGCAGGTGGAAGCGGTGGTAAGCCACGGGCTGCCTCAGGGGTGGTTTGGATTCAATGAAGCCCATGGGAGCGTGTATCCCTTTGCTGCATGGAGCCCGGTGATCCTGCTGCCCTGGGTGCTCTGGGGGAAGCTGTTTGGCTGGTCTTTGACTGCGCCGGTTTATGCCAATATCCTGTTCAATATGCTGGCGCTGGGGGGATTTGCCCTGCTGGCGAAGCCGGACGTGAAGCAGAGCGCTTTTGTGCTGGGGCTTCTGGGGGCTTTTACACCGTATACCAGGTATATGCTGTCGGGAATGCCGGAGGCTCTCTGTATGTCTCTGGGCATCTGGTTTGTGGGATTGAGCATCAGTTATATCAGAGAGGAAAAGCTGTGGAAAATCGCCGTGATGACGGGAGTGGTGGTGTTTCTCACGCTGTCAAGGCCTTATCTGGGGCTGCTGTTTCTGGTACCCTTATGGTTTGCGGCAAAGCGCTGCCGCATATGGGGAATTCTGGGAATGGCGGCAGTGATGGGCGCTGCTGCTGCGGCATATGTATGGGTGACGGGGGCCTGCAGCTCTCCTTATATTGAGCCTATTGTGGAGACGCAGTGGCTGGGAATTTTCCGCAGGGAAGGATTGGGGGCAGGGATCGGTTATATTGTCTCCACCCTGACGGAAAGATTCTCGATTCTGTTCGATGATTTCCTGAAAAGGGCGGTGAAATACGGCCTGTTTGCCGGGTCGCTGTATGCCGTGACAGGCCTTCTGGCCCTGGCTCTTGCGCTGCGGGGAATCTGGGCTTTCAGAAAGAAAAAGGAGGACGAGCTGAGGTGGCTTTGTCTGTTTCAGTTTATTGCCACGGCGGGAATGATACTGGCGCTGTTTCTCTTCTATCGGATGGGGGAGGGTTCCAAGCATCTGATGATCTTCATCGTGACGGGGCTGCTTATTACAGCCATGCTGGAGGAGAGACATTTGCTGTTTAAGATTTTCGCGGGGGCGCTGTGTCTGTACTTTTTTGTGGTGAAGGCGACGGCGCCCTACGACTGGCAGGTACCTTATGACGACGGGGTGCTGGGGCAGGAGGCGGGGCAGCTGCGTCAGCAGGCAGAGAGCGGCATGGTTCTGAAGGATACGAAAGAACGTTACGACAATACCGTGATCTGGCTGGCATCGGATTTTGTGAGAGAGGAAAGCGTTACGGCTGCATGGGGGCTGCTTTACATGATTCCGGAAGGGTTTGGGATTAATTTCTGTACGTGGCAGTATGCATCGGAGCATCTGGAGGAGCTGCGGTCAGGGTACATCACTGTGGTTCCGGGAGGCGGGATAGATAAAGCGCTGGCGGGACAGAATACGCCGGTGATTGCGGAGACAGAGCATATGAAGGTGTACAGCCTGCGGGAATGAGGAGGCAGCACTCAAATGCTCTCGGCGGTGAGCATGTAAGGCACAGCATTTTCAAAGGAAGGACAAAAAAGAATGGAATCAGCGGGCGGCAGAACGGGCAGACATGGGAAAAGGGTATCGGCGGAAGGCGCAGTGCTGGCTCTGATTTTGGTTGTCGGCTGTCTGGTGCGCCTGGCGGCGCTGGATAAAAGTCCTCTGGGACTGCATCAGGACGAGGCATACTCGGCGTATAACGCATGGTCGGTGATGCATTACGGAGTGGATTCTTACGGATATGTGAGGCCCGTGTACTATACGGTATGGGGAAGCGGGATGAATGTCCTGTACTCCTGGCTGACCATGCCGTTTCTGGCACTGCTGGGAACGACAGTCCAGGCCATCAGGCTGCCCCAGGCGATTCTGGGCTGCCTGTCGATTCCCGTGGTATATGGTCTGGGAAAGGAAATGCTTGACGCGCGGACAGGACTGCTGTTTGCCGGGATTCTCGCCATCAACCCATGGCATATCCAGCAGTCCAGGTTTGGTCTGGAGTCGGCTTTGGCGGTGCCGTGTTTTCTGTTTTCCATGTACTTTTTATGCCGGTATTTAAACGGAAAAAGGAGGAGCGTGTGGGGAGCGGCATTTTTTGCGGGACTGACGCTCTACAGCTATGCGCTGACCTGGATTCTGGTGCCGGGGGTTCTGATACTGTGTCTGATTTTTTTCCGGAAGCGGTTCTCCTTTGACAGGAGATTGCTGGGGGCGGCGCTGCTTTTGTTTGGAATGGCGTTCCCGCTGCTGCTTTTTCTCGGGGTGAACTTTGGCTGGATTCCGGAGATCAGGACAGGTATTTTCTCTGTCCCGAAACTGCCCGCACTGCGCACGGGAGAGATGGAACTGTCACTGTCTGCTTTTAAGAGACGTTTCTTATGGCTGGTTGCCATGCTGTGGGCGCAGCATGATGATATGTGGTGGATTACCAGCGAAGCGGCAGGCTCCTATTATTATATCAGCACACCCTTTATACTGGCTGGTTTGTGCTGGCATATGAAGCTGCTGATTGACCGGGTGAGGAAGAAAAGGGAGCTGCCGCTTACCTTCCTGATTGCGGTCTGGTTTGCGGTGGCATTTGCGGAAGGCTGCTGCATCGATCTGGCAAAATACCACAAGGTGAATTATCTCCATATCCCGGTGATTTTATATGGCTGTCTGGGGATTACAGGCTTGTTAAAGCTGCTGCGCCGCAGGAAGGGAAGGTGGATGGCCGCCGCCGGAATGTGGGTGACTGCGGGGCTGTATGCTGTGTCATTTGGCTATTATCTGTATTCCCAGGCGACATTTGGCGTACATTTTGAACAGTATGGAAATTCTGCGCTTTCCCATATGCACTGGTACCGGTATGAAGAGGCTGTGGAACGGGCTGAGGAGCTGACGGACGGGGATATCGGCATCAATGGGCTGAATTATGCCAATGTGATGTTGTATAAAAAGATATCGCCTTATGAATATATGGAACAGGTGGTTTATACGGATGACGAACCGGAATTCCGTACAGTGCGCTCCATTGGCAGGTATCATTTTGACTGTATGCCGGAAGGGGCGGCGGAAGGGACTATGGAGGAGGGCTATACTATGGAAGGGGGGCTTTCCGTGGAAGAAGAGTTCCCTGTGGAAGGAGGACTTTCCGTGGAAGAAGACAGGCCCATGGTCTTCGTGTTTCCGTATATGATGGAAGATGTGTTCCGGGAAGCGGGTTATGTGACGGAGCATGTGACTGAGTGTTATGGGGTGGCGTACAGGGAGTAGGAAAAAGTGGAAGTCCGCGCATAATCTGTGCTTGACGTCCGTGCCGGGACGAGGCGAAGGAGGGAGGCGATGCGGTGGACACGCCTGCCGATGACAGTGCAGTACTGGTGCAGGTTTCAGGAAAAATGAATAATAATAACGAAATATGCCGAAAGGCAGCAGAAGGAGGAAAAATGAGCGTTTTATCAAATTTGGAGCCACAGAGTGTATTTCATTTTTTTGAGGAGATTACAAAGATTCCTCACGGTTCGGGCAATGTGGGGCAGATCAGCGACTATCTGGCGGATTTTGCCAGGAAAAGAGGACTGTTCTGCATTCAGGATGATCTGAAAAACATCATTATAACAAAGGAAGCCGCTCCGGGCTATGAGAAAGAGCCGGCCGTGATTCTCCAGGGCCATATGGACATGGTGGCCGTGAAAAAGCCGGATTGCGATATCGATATGAAGACGGAGGGCCTGCGGGTTGCGGTCAACGGGGATCTGATTTACGCGGAGGGCACCAGTCTGGGAGGAGACGACGGCATCGCGGTGGCATATGCCCTGGCGCTTCTGGATTCCGATACCATAAAGCATCCCCGCCTGGAAGTTATTATCACCGTTGACGAGGAGGTGGGAATGGACGGCGCCAGGGGCATAGATCTTTCCATGCTTACCGGCAGCCGCATGATCAACCTGGATTCCGAGGAAGAAGGCATCTTTCTCACCAGCTGTGCCGGAGGCGCCAGGGTACACTGCCATTTGCCGGCGGAGGTTAGGGAGCGGGAAGGTACGGCGGTTGAGGTTGTGCTGGGAGGCCTTCAGGGCGGTCACTCCGGCGGTGAGATTCACAAGGAGAGAGGGAATTCCAATGTGCTGTTCGGCAGGCTGCTCTACAGGCTGACGGAGAAACTGCCGGTGCGCCTGATGGGAGTGGAAGGCGGCCTGGCGGACAATGCCATTCCGAGAGAGACAAAGGCAGTGCTGCTGCTGGAGGAGAAGGATTGCGACAAGTTCCATGAGATCGTGAAGACGGTGGAAGCAGAAGTGCAGGCGGAACTGGCATCGAAGGATCCGGGATTTTTCCTTCAGACAGGCAGTCCTGCAAAAGGAAAGTATTCCTGTGTCACAACGGAAGATACGAAACGCATCGCGGCATTTCTGATATCCCTGCCCAATGGCGTGCAGGGCATGAGCGCCGATATGCCGGGACTGGTGGAGACATCCCTGAATCTGGGGATTTTGAAATACGAAAACGGAAAGCTTCTGGCGGATTTTGCCGTTCGAAGCAGTGTGGAGAGCGCGAAATACGCGCTGCTTGACCGGGTTGCGGCGCTGACCTGCCTGGCGGGAGGCAGCAGTGAGACATCGGGGGATTATCCGGGCTGGAAGTACCGTAAAGATTCTCCGCTGCGGGATAAAATGGTGGCAGTATACCGGGAGATGTATGGTGCGGAGCCCAGGGTGGAGGCGATTCACGCCGGGCTGGAATGCGGCATCCTGGGGAGCAGGATTCATGATCTGGACTGTGTGTCACTGGGGCCTGATATGAGCGGAATCCATACCACGGAGGAGACGCTGAGCATCGCCTCCGTCAGGCGGGTATGGGAATACCTGGTAAAGCTGCTGGAGAAAAAGGACGCCTGAAGATGACAGACAGGAAGAAAAACGGGAAAATATCTGTGGGGAAGATATCTCTGGTGAAACGGGCGGCCTTGCTGACGGCACTGTGCCTGGCAGTTTCCGGATGTGCATCCCGGAGAGCGGACGGTTCCGGGCAGGGAGAACCGGAATCGGCTGCGGCAGATTCCGGGAGGGAGCCTGGGAGCGATGGCTCTGCCGGAAGGGAGTCCGGAAGTGACGCCTCTGCCGGAAGGGAACCGGGGAGAGATGACCCTGCCGGAAAGAAGCCGGGAAATGATGGCCCTGCCGGGGAGGACAGGGCAGGCGTTCAGGGAGAAGAAGCGCGGACTGTTGCGCCGGCTCCAGGTTCAGGCGGCGGAGCGGGTGAGGAGCCGGAGGTGACAGCAGACCGGGTTAAGACCGCTCCTTCTATAAAACCGGAATCTGATTCCGACTCACCTGCAGGTCAGGGAGCGGGAGCCGGTTTGAACGCAGGAGGGCAAGGTGCACTTTCGTGCGCCTCAGGTGCACTTTCCGCCTCAGGTGCACTTTCCGCCTCAGGTGCACTTACACCCGCCTCAGACGCATCAACATCCGCTTCGGGCACGGGCAGCGATGAAGACAACGGCTACGACTTCACAATCTGCTTCGCCGGGGACATCAATCTGGACGAAAACTGGGGCACCACTCAGTTTCTGGATACACAGGAAAACGGCATTTATGACTGTATTTCCGAGGAACTGGTGGAGACGATGCAGGCGGCGGACATTATGTGTCTGAACAATGAATTCACCTATAGTACGGGCGGCTCCCCTTTACCGGGAAAAGCATACACTTTCCGTGCGAAGCCGGAGCGGGTAGAGGTGCTTCATCAGCTTGGGGTGGATGCGGTGACGCTGGCCAACAATCATGTCTATGATTACGGAAAGGAAGCCCTGCTGGACACTTTTGAGGTGCTGGAGGAAGCGGAAATTCCCTATTTTGGAGCGGGTCGTACACTGGGGGATGCCATGAAGCCCCTGTATCTGGAGGCAGACGGAAAGCGTATCGCTCTGGTAGGGGCTTCCCGGGCGGAAAAAAATAAAATGACACCCCAGGCCACGGAAACGGAGCCCGGGATTTTACGGTGCTATGATACGGAACTGTATCTGCAGGCGATCCGGGAGGGGAAGGAAAATGCCGATTTTTGCGTTGCCTTCGTCCACTGGGGAACGGAATACAGCTTTGAGCTGGAGCAGGTCCAGCCGGACACGGGCAGGGAATATCTGGACGCCGGGGCGGATGCGGTTATCGGCGCTCATTCCCACTGCCTTCAGGGGATGGAATATTATGACGGGAAGCCGATTATCTACAGTCTGGGAAATTACTGGTTTAATGAGAAGACTCTGGACACCATGCTGGTTCAGCTGCATTTTACGGGGAGTGATGATGACGGACAGCTGGAGGTACAGGTCGTTCCGGCAGTGCAGGCGGGATATCGGACAACCTGGGCTTCGGAAGCGGAAGAGCAGCGCAGAATATACGATTTCCTGGAAAGTATCTCTCACAATGTGGAGATATCGGATGAAGGGATTGTCTCTGAGGCTGGATAGGCGTGGTCCGGCTGGTTTCCGCGGTTCAAGGCGGATATGGAGGTATCTGTGCTGTGGGAGAAAATCAACGGGAAAACATGAAATGCCACAGCCAGGGTGGAAGGCGCCTGTGCTGTGGGAAAGCGGCATAACGGAGGAGATGAAATGAAAAGGATACTGCTGATTGCGACAGGCGGAACCATTGCGTCGGGGCGCACGGAAGAAGGTCTGTCGCCGAAAATCGGGGCGGGGGAGCTGCTTGGGTATGTGGAAGAGCACAGGGAATTCTGCGAAGTGGATGTGATACAGCCATTCAGCCTGGACAGCACGAATGTATATGCCGGACACTGGCTGGAGCTGGCCTCTTTGGTGGAGAAGCATTACCGGGAATATGACGGGTTTGTAATCAGCCACGGCACGGATACCATGGCATTTACGGCGGCGGCGCTGTCTTATCTTGTGCAGGATTGCAGGAAGCCAATCGTCATCACAGGTTCCCAGAAGCCCATAGATCTGCCTGTGACGGATGCCAGGACCAATCTGCTGGACAGTCTCCGGTTTGCTTCCGATGCCAGGGCGCATGGGGTAAATATCGTGTTCGGCGGCAATGTGATAGCGGGAACCCGGGCGAAGAAGGAGCGCTCCAAAAGCTATGATGCTTTTTCCAGCATTAATTATCCAAATGTGGCTGTGATACGGGACGGTCGTGTCGTGTTTTACATTGACGATAAGGATAAGGTGGCGGAGCCGGTGCGGTTTTATCATAAGTTGAATGAAAGAATCCTGCTTTTGAAGCTGGTTCCGGGCACGGATGCCACCATATTGAACAGACTGTTTCCTTATTACGATGGCGTAATCATAGAGGCATTCGGTGTGGGAGGGCTTCCGGAGTATGGGGAGGTGCCTTTTTACCCTGAGATACGTCGGTGGAGGGATGCGGGAAAGCTGGTGCTGATGGCCACCCAGGTCACCCATGAGGGCAGCGATATGGAGGTATACCGGGTGGGAAAGGTCATCAAGGAGGAATTCCGGCTGATGGAGGCTTATGACATGACGCTGGAAGCGGCTGTGGCCAAGGTCATGTGGGTACTGGGACAGACAGGGGAACCGGAGCAGTTCCGCAGAATGTTCTACCGGACGGTGAACCATGATATCCTGCTTGGGGAGGTGTAAAATCCTGCCTGGGGAGATGTAAAAATTTCCCGGGAGGGCAGAGACGGGTGCGCATAAAGGGGTTTTAGAAATATTTAAGAAACAAATCAACTGAAAAAATGTGGAAAACGTTTGTGTTTTTTTATACACTATGCTATAATCTTAATAATTGTGGCTGTGTCTATGCGGCATGGAACCTTTTTCAGGTATTCACAGACAGATACGAACCAGTGACAGGACACAGAATTGAAGGAGGAAAATGTAAAAATGGGTTTACAGGTAGAAAAATTAGGCAATAATATGGCGAGACTGACAATCGAGGTGTCCGCTGAGGAACTGGAGAAAGCAATCGAAGACGCATATCGGAAGAACAGGAACAGAATCAGTCTTCCAGGCTTCAGAAAGGGGAAAGCGCCCCGGAAGATGCTGGAACAGATGTACGGCAGGGAACTGTTCTATGAGGATGCGGCAAATGCCCTGATTCCCGAGGCCTATGAGCAGGCCTATGATGAATGCGAGGAAACCATCGTATCCGCGCCTAAGGTGGATGTGGTACAGCTGGAGGGAGGAAAACCCTTTATTTTTACGGCGGAAGTGGCTCTGAAGCCCGAGGTGACACTGGGACAGTATAAGGGTATCAGTGTAGAGAAATCCGATGTGAATGTCACAGAGGAGGAAATAATGGCTCAGATCGACAGAGAGCGTGACAAGAACGCCAGAACCGTAGATATTACAGACAGGGCAGTTCAGGACGGTGACATTGCAACCATTGATTTTGAGGGCTTTGTCGACGGTGAAGCTTTTGAGGGCGGCAAGGGAAGCAATCATCCGCTGACCATCGGTTCCCATACCTTTATACCCGGTTTTGAGGAGGCGCTGATTGGAGCAGAGCTGGACAAAGAGACAGAAGTAAACGTGACCTTCCCTGAGGATTATCAGGCGGAGGAACTTGCAGGAAAGCCCGCGGTATTCAAATGTACGGTCAGGAGACTGCAGGAGAAGCAGCTTCCGGAGCTGGATGACGATTTTGTAAGCGAAATCTCCGAGGAAAGCGATACGGTAGAGGAATACAAAGAGGAAATCAGGAAGACACTGGAAGGCAGAAAAGCGGAAGCGGCCAGGGCGAAGAAGGAAGACGCGGTGGTGGATGCCATTATCGCAGACGCGCAGATGGAGATTCCTCAGCCCATGATTGAGACCCAGCAGAGACAGATGGTACAGGATTATGCCCAGAGACTGCAGTATCAGGGGATTACCTTTGAGCAGTATATGCAGTTCACAGGCATGACCAGGGAGCAGTTCATGGAGCAGGTGAAGCCGCAGGTGATGAAGCGCATTCAGTCCAGACTGGTTCTGGAGGCTGTTGCGGCGGCAGAGAATATTACGGCCTCTGAGGAAGAGATCGAAGAAGAGCTGAAGAAGATGAGTGAAGCTTACCAGATGGATGTTGAAAAGGTAGAGGATATGCTGGGCAAAGACGGCAGGAAACAGGTAAGCGAGGATATTTGTGTCAGGAAAGCGGCTGACTTCGTGGTGGAGAATGCCGTAGAAGAATAAATGCATACAGGCAGGAGGCTTTTCATATGAGTTTAGTACCTTATGTCATTGAGCAGACCAGCAGGGGAGAGAGATCCTACGATATCTACTCAAGGCTTTTAAAAGACAGAATTATTGTGCTGGGAGAGGAAGTAAACGATACTTCCGCCAGCATTGTGGTAGCGCAGCTGCTGTTCCTGGAGGCGGAGGATCCGGAGAAGGATATCCATCTGTATATCAACAGCCCCGGAGGAGTCATTACGGCGGGGATGGCAATCTATGATACCATGCATTACATTAAATGCGATGTATCTACCGTATGTATCGGTATGGCGGCCAGCATGGGTTCCTTCCTGCTGGCAGGCGGCGCGAAGGGAAAGCGTTTTGCGCTGCCCAACGCGGAGATCATGATTCATCAGCCTGCAGGCGGCACCCAGGGACAGGCGACGGAGATTGAGATTGCCGCGAAGCATATTTTAAAGACAAAAGAGAAATTAAACCATATTCTGGCAGAGAATACCGGCAGAGATTATGAGCAGATCTGCGCGGATACAGAGCGTGATAACTGGATGAGCGCCGGGGAAGCGAAGGAGTATGGCATTATTGACATGGTGATCAGCTCCCATGACACGCAGAGCGGAAAGTAAGCCCTGCGGCCTATACTCGTGAGCGCATACATTTGCCAATTATCTGTTTCATAGTATGGATGCGCTCACTCGTTATACATTTACGTTGGCAAATGTTTTCGGTCGTGAGTATAAATA
>CANDMH010000086.1 GCA_947385785.1 uncultured Lachnospiraceae bacterium | reverse complement strand
ACACAGTAGAGAACACTCTTTCCCTACACGACGCTCTTCCGATCTATATGCAGATGTTTCTGCGAAATTATTGTCTGCGCCCTTCATGCTATACGTGTATGGCAAAAAACGTTAAGATGGCTGATATAACGATAGCAGATTTCTGGGGAATAGATGAAGCTGCGCCAGAAATGAATGATGAAAGGGGGATTTCTTTAGTCTTAATCAGGACAGTGAAAGGGGAGGAAGTATTTACAGAGGTGAGCAGGAAATGCAAACGAAAGGAAGTGTCTTATACAGAAGGCGTAAAGGGCAATGTAACAGAGTATAAATCCGTTGAAAGACCCCCTCAAAGAAATGAATTTTATAAATATATGAGTAATATGGGATTTGAAGAACTTGAAAAGAAGTATGTAACACAAGATATGGAATCATTTATGAGAAGGCTGAAACGGAAAGTTAGGGACATGTTAAGGAATGCCTCTAAAAACGGCCAAATAAAACATAATGATTGCGATTTTGGTTTGCTTTATAAATTTAAGTAGACAGTAAGGACGGTGATGGCTGTATGGGCTTAGAAAGGGAACTTCCAATTTTATTTGAAAGAAAGGAGGAATGCTGTGGCTGTGCGGCTTGTTTTGCCATTTGCCCCAAAGAAGCAATTAGCATGACTGAGGACGAAGAAGGGTTCGAATATCCGGAAATAGCGGCAGAAAGGTGTGTAAGGTGTTACATGTGTATAAAGGTTTGTCCGTTTAAGAGGGAACGAGCTGATTAGTTGCGAATCTATAAGAAAAATATGTCTGTATATCGTGAGTAAAAACATGATATAAGTAATAAAGCATCAGGAAAAACAGCCCGTATAGAGAGGAATCTCATGAAAACAATATCAGTCATTATACCCATGTATAACGCCGAAGCCTTCATACGGCAAAGCATCCAGTCCGTAACCAGCCAGACCTATCAGAATCTGGAGATATTAGTAGTCGATGACGGCTCCGCGGATCGGGGACCGGAGATATGCAGGGAGCTTTGCCTGTCAGACGACAGGATTCAATTTTATGGCAGAGAACACATGGGAGTCTCCGCGGCGCGGAATTATGCCCTTGACATCGCCCGGGGAGAATATGTCTTTTTCCTGGACAGCGATGACATGATCCATCCGCTGCTATTGGAGGAAATGGTTGTCCAGATGGAAAAATACCAGGCAGTAGTGGGGGTCTGTGCCTGTGAAAGGGCGGATACCGCAGGGCTGGAATTGATCGTGTCCGGGATATCCGCTCAGGATGAGAGGCCCGGATGGAAGCTGCTGGAAGGGCAGGCAGTGGAAGAGTGGTTTCATGTAAGAGAATGTGGAGTCATGGGCGCTATCGGTGGAAAAATGATTCGGACGGACAGGATAAAGGGAATGCGGTTTGATGAATCGCTGTCCAATGGAGAAGATACATGGTTTCTCTATCCTCTGTTTGCCGGGCAGGTATGCACCGTTTTCTCCATCCGGAAATGGTATTATTACAGGATAAATCCGAGTAGTGTCATGCATTCTGCTGCTGTTCTCAGAGGAGAAAGATACTTTGAGGCCGCCAGGAGAATCAGGGATATAGAATATGCAAAGGGACATTTCGAGTATGCGTTACAGTGGCAGTCGTGTATTGCGGAGGGGCTGGAAAAGGGGTATTTCAGGCTGAAGAAGCTGAAAGACCGGGAAAGCTGCAGGAAGTATCAGATGATGGCAAAGCTGGAAAAAAGGCATCCGCTGACTTCCCGGCTGCCTTTGGAAGAAAGACTGCTGTTTTCCGGGCTTTTTTTAAATGTGCTTCTGTTTCGCATGGAAAGGAAATTTTTCCGCAGTTATAAAAAGCTGAAAAGAAGGATGGCAATGGATCGGACAGGTTCTAAAGCGGGGATTTTGACATTTCATTGCGCAGATAATTTCGGGGCTATGCTGCAGGCATACGGATTAAAAACCTATTTATGCAACAATGGGATACAGACGGATGTGATCCGTTATGAACCACCATTTATGACAGGAAGACATTGGATGATTCGATATGACCCGGGACGCTGGAAGAAAGGAATCAGGAAGGCGGCGGGATATTTGAGAAGAGATTTCCGTATCCAGTGGAAGGGGCGGAAGACTTTTTGGGCCAGACGAAAGAATATGCTTTCTTTTCGTGAGACATACCTTGTGGACACGGGATGCCCAAAGCTATTGTTCTGCCATCGGCTGAAAATGCTTTCGTATGAGTATTATATCGTAGGAAGTGACCAGATCTGGAATCCGGAGCTTACATATGGATTGCGGAAAGCATATTTCGGGGCATTTCAGGGCAGAAAGAAGAAAAAAGTGATTTCATATGCCGCAAGCTTAGGGGGGGCATCTCTTGCTGCAGAGTATGATGAGGATTTCTCACGGTTTATAAAATATGTGGATGCTGTTTCTGTCAGGGAAGAGGAAGCGGTTCCCTATGTGAAGCGGTTTTATGCAGGAGACGTGACAGCAGTATCGGACCCCGTATTTCTTCTGCGGAAAGAAGAGTGGAGAAAGCTGGAGATACTGCCGCAAAGACAGGGATATATTTTGGTATATGTAACGCAGAGAAATCAGGATTTGTACGATTATGTCAGGAGATTATCACAGGAAAAGGGATTATCGGTGGTCGAACTCAGCGTGGACAGGCTGACTGCGCAGTCCAGGCCTTCCGTGGACTTTACTGCGGGTCCGTCGGAATTTCTGGGATATATGGCGCAGGCGGAATATGTGGTGTCCAATTCGTTCCATGCGATTGCGTTCAGCATCATTTATGAAAAGAAGTTTCTGGCCTTTACACACAGCAGCCGGGGAGCAAGGATTGAAAATATCCTGCGAATCCATGGACTGGAAGACAGGCTGTGGGGGAATGGGATGGCGGCGGAAATTGATTCCCCGGTGGACTGGAAAGCGGTAAAGAGGAAAACCGGGGAATATGCGGGCAGATCCGGTGAATTTCTGATAAACAGGCTGTTGGATTGACATTTGAGTCTGCCTGAAAGCTTATTTTACTGCACGTCAATGATACTTGCATTAAACTGCAACGAAAGATCACCAGCTATATATGTTTACTTTAGACAGATAAGTATACCCGTGAGTCTAAATTCTGGTGGTCCTGAGGATAGAATGAGGAGTCGGCATGGCGTTATGAAGAAAATATTAGATAAAATAAGACGGAAAATCGTGGAAATGAGGAAAATTTACTGCGGTCTGCGGCTCAGTGGAGGGTATGCTTTTTTCCCTGCACTGGTCCGCCTTGTGCAGGCTACGTATTTTTCCATGTTCCGTAAGGAAGAGTACGGTGTGATGATGTCCTATGATTACATCTATTTCAAGCACCCGGAAATCTATCGGACGATGTTCACGAATAAAGAGAACGCGGCGCTGCTGCCATTGGTCAACGATCAGGAGAGTATCTACCTTCTGCGGCAGAAGCATCTCCTGCCTGGCCGTCTGGGTGACATGGGCAGACGCTTCCTGTCAGTCAGCCGGCATTCCGCGGAAGAGGTGCGGGACTTTCTGGCGGGGGAGGGAGGCTATATTATAAAGCCGGACGAAGGCTCAGGCAGCTGCGGCATTTCTTTTTTATATTCAGAGAAGGGGCGCCTCTTCCATTGGGAACCGGCCAAAGGGACACGGCAGATGTGCGGGGAATTTCTTCCGTTATATGAAAGCTGGCGGGCGGAGAATATGCTGATTGAAGAATATATCGGGCAGCATCCCAGGCTGAACACCATATTCAGCGGATGTGTGAATACCATTTTCTTCCACACAGTCCTTATGTCGGACGGTCATGCCGAAATCGTGGACAGGCCATTTATGATGTGTGGGTTTGGGACGGCGAGCTGTGCGAATGCGAAAGACAAATTCACCATTATGATTCGGCCGGACGGCACCCTGGATACCTATGGATTCAGCCGGGAAGTAGACCCATATGGCTATACCCGCATCCAAAAGGCAGACAGGCATCCTGACACAGGTGTGATATTTGACGGATTTCAGCTTCCTTACTGGGAGGAAATGAGAAAGCTGGCTGTGGAGTCTGCGGAAAAGCTTCCGGAGCTGACTTACATCAAGTGGGATATCGCCGTCTCTGAAACAGGCCCTGTAGTCATTGAGGGCAATGGAATGCCGGGCAGCTATATTGACTGGCAGATGATAAGCATGGATACACGGAAGAAAGGCATTAAGAAGGAATTATCCGAATTTTTACAGGCGATTGCGTTTATGAAAGCTCTGACCCCGGAGAAAATTCGAGCCGTGAATCAGGAGATATCCCGGGAGCCGACGGGCTGTATGCCGCAGTACTGCGATACTGTGATTGTGCTGGGCAGTACCAGGTGCACTTCCCGCATTTCCGCCGCCTTTGATGCCTTTGGAGTGAATGGGCAGTATATTGTATGTGGCGGCAGCGCATCCGGGCATCTTAAGGATCCTGGGGACCCTGACCAGGGGATCCTGACAGAAGCAGGCTACATGCGACAGTATCTGATGGAGCGTGGTGTGGATCCCCGGCGGATTTTCACAGACAACAATTCCTCCAATACCCGGGCGAATCTTATCCAGGCAGCAAAACTGCTTCGCCGGATGGGCAGCAGGAAGGCAGCTATTGTTTCCGCCTGGTTCCATGGCAGGCGAGTCTTTCAGCTTGTCGCTCAGTTGAATTATCTGGGACTTTCAGAGGACTGCCTGTGTTTCCTTCCTGCTTATGGTGAACAGACCAGACCGGACAACTGGTTTCAATCGCTCTATGGTGTGGAAGCGATTTACCATGAGGTGCAGTATGGCGATTCCCGGGCCGGGCAGAATGGCAGAGGAGGAAACCGCCGATGAGTAAGCCTTTCTTTTCCATTGTGATTCCTGCATATAACACTGCATCCTATCTCTCCCGGAGTGTCGGGTCTCTGTTACAGCAATCTTTCAGGGATTTTGAAATTCTCCTGATAGATGATGGATCTACGGACAACACTGGGGATATGATTGACAGGCTTCAGGCCATGGATCCTCGTGTACATGGGCTTCATATTGCCCACGGGGGAGTCAGTGCAGCCAGAAACAGCGGGCTGCAGCTGGCCCAGGGCAGTTATGTCCTGTTTGTGGACTCCGATGACGCCCTGGTTGTCCCTGATGCCCTGGAGCGCATGTACAAATGCCTGGGAGATATGCCGGAGATGCTGAGCTTCGGAATCCTTGCCCGCAGTGCGGCGAAACCGGAGCTGATGAGGCATCCCGGCTTTGGTGAGACGGATGGAAGGTACAGGACTGTCTCCGAGACAGCGGATGACTGTATTCGGGGAACCATCTGGTTTATTTCAGCATGTACACATGCTTACCGCCTTTCGGTTATAAGAGAGCACCAAATCCGTTTCCGGGAGAGCCTTACATTCGGAGAGGATCGGCTGTTTAACTGGAATTATCTAAGACATTGCAGACGTCTTTTTTATATGGAAGACAAACTGTATGTTTACACGGACAATAGAGAGGGTTCCGGTTCCCATCGCTTTGTGGCCGGGATGCTGCAGATACTGATGAATTTGCAGGAGGAAAATGTCTCGACAATGCTGGCGTTGTGCGGGGACGGCATATCCGGGGAGGAGAAAGACAGATTTCGCGCGAAGTGCTTCATCTCTGCCCTCCGGGAGGCATGGAAACATCTGGTACATTACTATCCCTCGCTTTCCGGAGAACAGCGTTCTCAGGAGCTGAAGGGGATTCTGACAATTGGTTTTCCGGGGTGCCTTAACAGGAAGACATTGCGCAGGAGACAGCTGCTTTGGCTTTACGGTCTGCGTCTGGCTGTGAAGCTGAGGGCAGTCTGGCTTTTGAGAATTTTCATATTTGCAGAGTGTACCCTTTTCAGGTGGTATAAAAAACGAAACTAAGTTGCAAAGAATATCAGAAGAAATACTTTTCTGGAAGGGGAGCAAAGACAGAGTGTGGATCATATGAAGTCCATGTATACGTAAGTCTCTGATATGATGCAGGCGCCGGGATGGTTCCCAGTCAGCGAAAAAAGAGACCCACACATTTCCCACTGCATGAGTCTCGCTAAGGAGATTAAGCAATCAACGTATTGATTACATTTCCTATTATATCTTTTTAAATATTATACACAAGAACTCTAACAAAAAAGATAGAAATACAGGAGAATAAAACATGAAATCAGCAAAAGAAAAATGCAGTCCTGGTACCATAAATCCATTAACGGTAACAGTCGCCGGAACCGGCTACGTAGGCCTGTCCATAGCCATACTTTTATCACAGCATCACAGGGTTTACGCAGTGGACATCCTGGAAGAAAAAATAGAAAAAATAAACAGGAGAATCAGTCCAATCCAGGACGAATACATCGAGAAATACCTTGGTGAAAAAGAGCTTGACTTAACCGCCACGCTGGATGCCGGGGAGGCCTATGCAAAGGCAGATTTCATCGTGATTGCGGCTCCTACCAACTATGATTCCGTCACCCATTATTTTGATACCAGCGCCGTAGAGGCAGTGATTGAACTGGTACTGTCGGTGAACCCGGCTGCTTACATGGTCATCAAATCCACGGTCCCGGTGGGGTATACAGAGGCGGTACGAAAAAAATATAAGACGGACAGGATACTTTTTTCGCCGGAATTTCTCCGTGAATCAAAGGCCCTGTATGACAATTTATACCCTTCGCGCATTATAGTAGGCTGCGATGAGGCATCCCGGAAAGCCGCGGAGATATTTGCCGCAATATTGAAGGAAGGCGCATTGAAGGAGCAGATAGACATCCTCTATATGGGATTTACGGAGGCGGAAGCGGTAAAGCTTTTCGCCAATACTTACCTGGCCCTGCGGGTTTCTTACTTTAACGAACTGGATACATATGCGGAAATGAAAGGACTGGACACACGGGCAATTATCCAGGGAGTGGGACTGGATCCACGTATCGGCACACAGTATAATAATCCTTCCTTTGGGTATGGCGGATACTGCCTGCCCAAGGATACGAAACAATTGCTTGCCAACTATGCGGATGTGCCGGAGAACCTGATACAGGCCATTGTGGAGTCAAACCGTACCAGAAAGGATTTCATTGCGGATCAGGTACTCAAAATGGCGGGCTATTATGACGAATATAATCGCGGTGATTTCGGGGCGGACGATGAAAAAATGTGCGTAATCGGCATATACAGGCTGACCATGAAAAGCAATTCCGACAATTTCCGCCAGTCCGCAATCCAGGGTGTCATGAAGCGGATCAAGGCCAAGGGCGCCTCCGTTATTATTTACGAGCCAGCGCTGGAGGCAGGGAGTACTTTCTTCAGCAGCAGGGTAATTGGAAATCTGGAGGAATTTAAGCGCCTCAGCCATGCCATTATTGCCAACCGGTATGACAGCTGCCTCGATGATGTGAAAGATAAAGTGTATACAAGGGATATATTCAGGTGTGATTAAGGCTTTACAAGGCAGTTGCTCTGCCGCTGATTTTGATTCTAATCCTGAGTTCATGCAGGCTGCTGGTTCTATCAATCCTGATAGAATATTTGACGGTGCGGAAAGGCAGTGCTACAATAAAAAAGTAGTGTAAAAGAAAGAATGCCAAATAAGCAGGAGGTAAGAAAATGAAGGAATGGACTACACCGGAAGTAACGGAATTGAACATCAATGAGACAGCAAACGGTCAGATCCCTGATGTCGTAGAAAAGATGAATCCGGATGGAAATTTTCACTGCCCGTATGAGAAAATGAGCTGAATAATTTCAGGTGAAAGGCAGGACTAAAAGGGCTGTCGGAAAACGATTGCACCTGCAGTGTATACTGTGATGGATTAGATATTACAGGTATATACTGTGCATGCATGATGTTTTCTGCCAGCCCCTTTTATGTATACTGCACACCGATAAAATTTGTGGTAAACTGCAATGAAAGACCGCCAGCCACATTTGTTTTCCCTGAACAGATTCGTCTATTCTGGCGGTCTTGAGTATAATATTTCCTTACAAGGTAAGGGTCCAATTATGTATTTCTGGCCTTTTCTACGGCATTCTGTGCCATAACGCACTGCAGGAGGCACATGAGCAGATTGCTGTCCTGCTGATGTTCTTCATCAGAGAGCGGACGGCCTTTTTTCATCCAGCTGTCGATGAAGCCGAAGTCCAGGTATCCAGCCCAGAGCGTTCTGCTCAGCTTTCGGTTCACCTCGTCCCTTCTCATCAGAAATTCCTCGAACCAGTTCGGGTTCTCCGGGAGATTTCTGGCACTGGTATCCTCCTTGCACTGGAGGTTGTAGAGGGAATCCGGCATGAGATCCCGGAAAGCTTCCCGGAACAGATAGCGGTTCCTGGTCCCGTTCAGGTACAGATATCTGGGGATGGATACAGCGAAGTCAACCACACGGTAATCCAGGTAAGGAACGATATAGCGCACGCCGTTGTAAGCCCCCTGCAGGGCAACGTTATCCAGGCGGTTCCTGCTTCCCCCTTCCATAATATATTCGACGGGAGAATAGGCAAAATGCAGGGCCGGCATGGATTTACCCTGAAATCCGGCCGCGAATTTCCCATCCAGAAGCTCCGGCACAGAAAAGCCGCTGTGGAAGGGGGCAGAGAGCTGCTTCCTGACACTTCCCAGAATCCGGCGGCTTTTCTTTAAAAAGCGGACAGGTCTGTGTTTCTGACCCCGGACAGAGCGCCATATCTGTCGGAAGAATCGGGCATATTCATGGTGATAGAACAGTTCATACGGATTGCAGCGGTGGCTGATGCCCTCATCCCCTCCATGCCCGGTGAAGATGGCTCTGATCCCGTTCCGGTTCATATATTCTGAAGTCCCGGACAGGGTCAGGGTATTAATATAGGGAGGCAGGGAATACCGCAGGACAGGACGGGCATCTTCGTCCAGGGGAATTCCGATTTCCTTCATGGTTTTTGCCATATTGCTGTCCATACCATAATCTGGCCGCAGGTCGCTGTAATGGCAGGAGATGCCTTCCTGGCTGCAGATATCCCGGATGATGAGACGTTCGTCGCCTTCCGCATAGGGAAGCTGGCCGGGGTCCGCAGACCAGGAGTGGTAGAGACATTCCTTTCCAAAGCGGTGAATGAGAATGTCTATTACGCTGGAATCCAGTCCGCCGGAAAGCTCTGCGCCCACCGGTGCGGCCAGGGCCTGCAGACGTATCCGGACAGCATCCTCCACAAGCTCCCGCAGACGATTTTTATATGCCTCAAAGGAAGACAGGCGGATTTTCCGGCTGCCCGGATGCCAGTAACTGTGCTTTTCCGGAGGGGTGTTTTCCCGGTCCAGGTGAAAAATTGTGTAAGAAGCCGGAAGGACGCAGAAAATATTCCTGTATTCGGTAGCTTCCAGACTGTCCATATAATAACCGGAGCAGGTACGGTATACCCAGTCTTCATTGATGGAGGCATCCAGGTCTTCCAGCGCGAGCAGAGCGCGGATATCGGTTGAAAATGCTGTCAGAGTATGATCCGTATAATAGAAAAGCGGCCTCACGCCCATGTGATCCCGGAATAAAGTCAGGGTATGGCTCTGCCCGTCGTAAACAGCTCCGCTGAAATCTCCGTTTATTGTCTTCAATACATCGAAACCATATCGGTTGACAGCGCCGAAGAGGGTCTCCTCATCGGCAGACAGACAGGGAGTATGGCAGTCTTCTCCGGGAATTTTGTGCGAATAGAGCAGGGCATCAATAACAGCTGTTTTTGTATTTTTTGTTAAAATCAGCGCCTTTGGAGGCTTATTTGCCGAAAGATTTTCATAACAGCAGCCCAGCCCTGCGGAGGTATCCAGATATACTTCATCTCTGTCCCTGCCGTAAGCCAGGTTCCACAGGCGCATTTTTGACAATGCCTTTTCCGGTGTATTTTGATTGCCGCCATGGTAGATAATTCCGAAGATTCCGCTCATGTCAATATCCTTTCTGGTGAAGATGCGGTGGGATTTGTTCCGTAATAACGTTTCAGGTATAAGTGAAAAGCCCTTGCCTGAAATATCGGCAAGGACTCTTGATTCCTGGAAATTATACCCGTGAGCGCAATCATTTGCCGCTTTCTGTTTTGCATTGCAGCAACGCTCACTCGCTATACATTTTCATTTGGCAAATGTTTTAGACCGTGAGTATACATTCAGGACAGAGTATCAGGGGTTACTGGATTCTTTTCCTTATCTCCGCCGCCATGTACGCCATGTGCATGGTCTGCATCATCAACCCATGATCCTTCTTTGTCAGAGTGGGACCAACCGTTTGATGTTTCCCTGATATTTAATTCACATACTACTGGTGCGTTCCATTTTTTCATGATATAGCCCTCCTCATTTTTGTGAATAATTGCATGACAGCAGACAGACCATTGCAGGGAATGCTGAATGGAAAAACTGCCTGCTTTTCAAAATACATCCCTTCCCGAAAAACTATGATACAGGATCCACATCAGGAGTGACAGGATGGTTATGAGCCGCATCATCATGGAACAGATTATCACTCTCCCAGGGAGAATGGATTAAGCCGTTCGCCGTCTCATTGATATTCAGTTCCGTTACCTCAGGTGCATTCCATTTTTTCATTGTGTGATACCTCCATTTTGTATAATAATTTGTAGTTCCCTGCATTACATTTTTTATTATACATTTCTGTCTGAGTCTATCAATCATTCTATCAAAAGTGATAGAATTCATTGTCTCCGATCAGGCACATGAGCTATACTGAGAAAGGGTTATGAAATAAATTTGCAGAATTGTTTTTGTATTACGTTAAACGGTGAAAGGTCGAAAGAAGACAATATGTAATAAAAGGAAGGAAAATGGAAGGCGGAAAGAGAAAATGTACCATTACAGAATCTATGGAATGCAGGTAACATCAGATTTAGAATTCCCGCAGCTGTTTACGGATACCGGTTGGGAGACGAGAGTCGGTGACGGGGAATGGAAGCGGACGGCAGCAGCTTCCGGCAGGACAGGCCGGGGAGCGGCTGAAAAAGAGGAAAGGCCCTGCATCGGCGAAACGGAGAAGTACGATCAGGACGTAATCATATCGGAAGGCAATGTATCCGAACGGATTCCGGAACATCCGGCGGACCAGCCATATGCGTTCGGAAGAAAATTCAGCTGGCTTGAGAACAGGACCTGTTATCTCCTGATAGAAAACGGCTGCCGCATCACCTGGCAGCGCAAGGACGGAGCCCGGGAAGGCTACCTGCGCTCCTACATCCTGGGCTGGGGGCTTTCCATGCTGGCGCATCAGAGACTGGAGCCTGCCATCCACTGCAGCGCGGTGTGCAATGGGAAGGGGGCGGTGCTGCTGTGCGGGGAGAGCGGCAGCGGCAAATCCACGATGACAACGTCGCTGTTGGAACAGGGCTGCACTCTGATGGCGGACGATATGGCCCTGGTGGAATACCGCGGGGAACAGGGGGCATGGGTGAAACCGGCTTTTCCGTACCAGAAGCTCTGCAGGGATGCTGCCATGCGTTCCGGATACTCCATGGAGGATATGATTTATATTGATGAAGACAAGGATAAATTCCTGGTTCCCTGTAAGGAACAGTTTGAAGAAGAACCCAGAAGAATCGGCGCGATGATTCTCCTGCGGCGGACGGACGGGGAGGCAGTTCAGGTGCGGCTGCTGCATGGGATGGACGTATTCTATGCCTTTGCAAACAACCTGTTCCTGCGGCACCTTTTGAAGGAGAAAAAATACGAACCTGCCATAGGGCAGAAATGCCTGGAAATCGCTTCCTGCGTCCCGGTTTATGTCATCGGGCGGCCATGGGGAAGGGATACACTGGAGGAAGTGAGGGAGGAGCTGTTCCGGATTCTGGATATCAAAAGGAAGACGGACACCTGAACCTGTCCCCGGGGCATAAGTCAGCCGGTGAGAGGCAGAGTAAAAGTAAAGCAGCTGCCTTCGCCCTCCCTGCTCTCGCATGATACGGTCCCCCCATGCCGTTCCACAATCGCCTTTACAATCGAAAGCCCCAGGCCGCTTCCGGCAGCGGAGCAGGGCGTCCTGGCGGAGGAGACCGTGTAGGTTCGTTCGAAAATATGTTCCAGGGCTTCCTGGGGAATGCCTTTTCCGTGGTCAAGGACGGATACGGCCAGATGTTCCTCGTCAGCCGGGCAGACGGCTTTTAGGAGGATTTCCGTACCCTCGGCCGCATATTTTGCCGCATTTCCCAACAGATTGTCCAGAACCCGCACGATTTTCTGGATATCAATGCAGATGGTGCCTGCCATTGCTTCGTCAATGTCCAGACGCAGCGTATGACGGCTGTAGCGTGAATCTGCCAGGGCATCGTAAAAATATTCTTCCAGAAATCCGGAGGCGGAGATGCTCTGACGGTTCAGCTCTTTGGATGTATCCTCCACGCAGAAGAGATAATACATATCCTCTATCAGGGATTCCAGTGTTCCGGTTCGCCGGTCGATAAGCTGCAGGGAGGAAAGGCGGTCTTCCGGCGTCAGCTCCTGTCCGGAGGTAAGGTAGTCGACGGCGCTGCGGATGGCAGTAATAGGGGCACGCAAATCGTGGGAAATGTTGGCCAGCATTTCACTGCGCTGCCGCTGAAGTTCCTGTAATCTCCGGTTTGCCTCGGACAGCTGGCTGTTGGCATCCAGCAGTCTGGCGGAGAGGGATTCTATCGTATCATTTTCGATGGAAGGCCGGGTGAATTCTTTTTTCGTCATTGGGAACGGAACCTCGCTTTTTCTGTTGGATGTTGCACGGAGGGCATTTTGACGGACTGTTATGCCTGCCCGGGCAATGTGCGGCACTTTTTCTGGGTTGGTGGTCTTTTCAGGCGGCTTAGCCTGCCCGGGCAATATGCGGTATTTTTCCTGCGTTGGTGCCTTTTCAGGCGGCTCAGTCTGCCCGGTCAATGGGCGGTACTTTTCCGGTGCGGGTGGTTTTCAGGCGGCTCAGTCTGCCTGGGCAATGTGCGGTATTTGTTCTGAAACGGCGGTTTTTCGCAGGAACCCGTACAACACCGCCTATTTTGCGATGAACCTGTATCCCCTGGACCATACGGTTTCAATCATGTTTTCCAGTTCGTAATCCAGGTTCATCTTCTTCCGGAGCCTGCTCACGTTTACCATGACGATTCGCCGGTCGGTTTCCTGGTAAGTGCCGAACAGGGCATTGCCCAGTTCCTCAAATGTGACCTCCTGCCCGGGATGTGAGGCGAGATAGAGCAGCACTTCATATTCCCGGTTGGTGAGCAGCAGGTCATTTCCGTTATAACAGGCCTTGTGGGCAAGCTTGTCTATTGTAAGATTTCCGAAGATCAGCATGTTGATATTCGGTCCTGATTGTCCAGGGACAGACGCAGTCCGTCTCAGAATGGCATCAATCCGGGCTTTCAGCTCCCGCAGGCTGTACGGCTTTACAATATAGTCGTCTGCACCGGTAACAAGCCCCTGTATTTTGTCGTCTTCCGAACCACGTCCCGTCAGGAAGATAACGGGGGCGGAGGAAAATTTCCGGATCCGGGTGCAGAGCTGGAAGCCGTCCATCTCCGGCATCATCACATCCAGCAGGATGCAGTCAGGTTTCGTCTTTCTGGCACATTGGATTCCCATGGAAGGGGAGGATGTGGCATATACATGGAAGCCTTCTCCGGTAAGGTACTTTTTGTTGATGGACAAAATCTCTTTGTCGTCATCGATTAATAATATTTTTTTGGGGGCCATCTCTTTCAGGTTCCTTATTGGTTTCAGTGATTCTACTGCTGTCAAGTATACAGGCTTTCGCCAGGAAAATCAATTATTATGTCCAAATCAGCCGGCTGCGTTCATAGCTTGTTACTGTTCACGGCTTCGCCGTTCACAGCAACATGATGCACACAAAATGAGCAAAGTGCGCTCATTTTGGCGCCTGCAGTCAAGGCAACCTGATGGTTGCCTGGGATTGTTCGTGCAAAGTGCGCACGAAAACACCTCGCGGTGGCACCGAGTGAACAGTAACC
>CANDMH010000085.1 GCA_947385785.1 uncultured Lachnospiraceae bacterium | reverse complement strand
GCTTCAAGTTACAACATAAGGAGGAAAACATGAGTTCATTGGCAGCAAACCACTCTATTCCCATCGTATTAATTCCCCTGGACGGCACTGAGGAACTCGCGGGCAAGATTGAATACTATCTTCGCGAGACCTATAATAAGGAGGAATGTCATGTAGTGAATTCACAGATTGTCCGTTTTTCCACGGGCGACGCCAAGGCGGTACTGGAGGACACGGTCCGGGGGGCCGATGTGTACATACTGGTGGATGTGGGGAATTACTCCATTTCCTATCAGATGTATGAGCAGACCATCCCCATGTCCCCGGATGAGCATTTCCAGAATCTGAAGAGGACGGTATCCGCCATCGGGGGAAAGGCTTTCAGGATCAACGTGATTTCACCGCTGCTGTACGCCAGCAGGCAGGACAGGAGGATTTCCAGAGAATCCCTTGACTGTGCCATGGCATTGCGGGAGCTGGAAAATATTGGTGTGAAGAACATTACTGCTTTTGACGTCCATGACAACAGGGTGGCGAATGCCGTCCCTTATAATGGATTCGATGATTTATTTCCGATTTATCAGGTCATTAAGGCCATCAGGAAATACTATCCTGATATAGAGTTTTCGGAGGAACATTCTCTGTTTATTTCTCCGGATTTGGGCGCTACTACAAGGAATTATAAATATACCAACGAGTTGGGGCTGGATATGGGGATTTTCTACAAGCGCAGGTCCAGAACCAAAGTGGTGGACGGCAATTACGTGGTGGATGTACATAAATATATCGGTCCCAGCGTGAAGAATAAGGATGTGTTCATTGTGGATGACATGATCTGCTCCGGAACCACCATGCTGGATGTGGCGAAATACTGCAGAAAGCAGGGGGCGAAGAGGGTATTTGCCATTGCTACGTTTGCACTGTTTACGGCGGGAATCCAGAAGTTTGACGAGGCTTATAAGAAAAACGTTCTGGAAGCCGTATTTATTACAAACGCGTCTTGCAGGCGGGATGAGATACGGAACGCGCCCTGGTACAGGGAGGTGGATATCACGAAATACATCGCGATTTATATCAATTCCGTGAACGCGGGCAAATCCATTTCCAAGCTGCTGGATCCCCATGAGAAGATTCACAGGCTTCTGGATAAGGGATGAAAGCATAAAAGCCTCCAGCTGCCTCAGATTGCTTTGGAAATTACGCATACACGTCCTTGCTTATGATATAATAATGATAAGCCTGGGAAATAGAAACTACTTGAAGAATTGGTAACAAAATGCTATAATGTTACAGAATTATTACAGCTTATGGGCAGCTTATGCTTTGACTGAGATCGTGAGCAGGCAGGTGGGAGTGAATATGAAAAAATTATTTCGGCGTACAGGAAAGGCGAACGTCCCCAGGAGGGATTCCTTTTTAGAGAGAGATACCTATTGGGATGAAGATGATGACCAGGAATATGACTGGGACAGTGCTGAGGAGGAAGAAGAGTCCGTAGAAGAGATTGATGCTGAGGAGGATTATGAGTCGCCTGATTCTTCGGGGGTTGAGTATGAGGCCCTGGAAGAGGGGGTAGATGGTATCTTTGAGCCGGAAGAGAAGATTCGTGTATACAAAGAGCCGGAAGACATGGCAGTTTCGGCGGAATCCTGGCAGTTGGAAGCTGATGCTTATGAACCGGAGCAGGAACCGGGGAACTGTGATTCTAAGGAGGATTCTGATTTTTATGAGCCGGAACAGGAACCGGGGAACTGCGATGCTGAGGAGGATTCTGATTTTTATGAGCGGGAGCAGGAACCGGGGAACTGTGATTCTGAGGAGAAACCTGATTTTTATGAGCGGGAGCAGGAACCGGGGAACTGCGATGCTGAGGAGGATTCTGATTTTTATGAACCGGAGCAGGAACCGGGGAACTGCGATTCTGAGGAGGATTCTGGTTTTTATGAGCGGGAACAGGAACCGGGGAACTGCGATGCTGAGGAGGAACCTGATTTTTATGAGCGGGAACAGGAACCGGGGGACTACGACTCGGAGGAGGCTTCCGGAGAATATTCTGACTTTGAGACTTCTGCTGACGAATATGATGAATCAGAGACAGAAGCGGAAGTGGATATTAATGATTATTATGAAGATGAATATGAAGCGGAGAATGTATACAGTCAGCAGGAAGATGACAATGGCTACTCGGATTATAATGAGGCAGCATGGCCTGACGATTTGACTGAGCCGGATGAAGGCTACCGCAGACCGTCAGGAAAAAAGGCGTCATATGCGGGAAAGTCAGCGGCGAAGCGGAAACCGGCTCCCCGCAGGCGTGAGAGTCTTTTTGAGAAAATCGGGAGCACTGTTCGCAGTATGGAGACCATGGATCGGATTATGGTGGTGACCGGCGTGGCAGTGTTGTTGATGGCAATCGTGACAGGAGCCGTATTTATTCATATTAATACAACGAACAGACAGATTTCCGGATTTTCAGAGGTGGGCAGACAGCTGGAGGGGATTAATCTCATCGGGGAAAGCGGTTTGTTGGCAGTGGCGAATATGCAGCTTGCCAGGTTCGGGGCGACTTCTCCCGTACCGGAAGAGGATGAGCCTTCTAAAGGATACGATGAAGCAGGTTATGCCAGAGACGTCTCTGTGGAACCGAACTTTACCTCTATTCAGAAAGATTTGAAGATAAAGTTTATCAATCGGAATACGGATAAACTGGTGGGGAATGTACCGTTTTCCGTGACTGTCACGGATCCGGACGGGAAGAGTGCAATCTGGTCTGACGATGATATGGACGGCATTATCCATAAGAAAGACATAGCACCGGGTACATATCAGGTGGCGATGGAGCCGCTGACGGATGAAAAATATTCCGGTTATACCATCTTTACTGAAAGCCAGTCGGTGGAAGTAAAAAAAGAGATTGTATATGAAAAGGTAAATGTGGCCAATGAAGTAAAGAAAGAAAGCGAAGTCAATGTCGCGCAGGAGGATACCAGGAAGAACGAGACCGTAGTGGAATCTACATTGAAGGATACGGTAGCGTGGGTGGAGAGCAAGGTGATTTCCGCTACATATAATGAGGTGGCAAAGAGTACAATCCCGGATCCTGTGACGCTGGCAGCGATACAGAGGGCATTGTATCTGAGCGTGGAAGAGACAGGAACCATACCTGCGACTGAGGAAGGCGGAATGCCCGATACGCCGGCAGAGCCTTCTGTACCGGACGATACGACCGCGCAGACAGAACCGCCTGCAGCGGAGGAGACCGTGGCACCGCCTGTGCCAGAGGAACCGGAAACACCGCCTCCGGCAACGGAAGAACCGCCCGCAACACCGCCTGCAACGGAAGAGCCGACCACACCGCCTCCGGCGACGGAAGAGCCTCCGGTAACGCCGCCGGTGACAGGAGAACCCACCACCCCGACGGATTCTCCGTCAGCGCCTACGCAGGAACCGGTTCCGGGGGATCCGTCCGTGACAGCGACACCGGATGTCCCTCCTCAGACACAGTCTCCTGGTCAGGACCCGGGTACATCGCAGCCGCAGAATCCCGGTTCAGCGCTGACAAAGGGAAGCGTGTCTGTAACGCCTGCGGCATTGAACGCGGCACTGGGGACCACTCTGGCGGCAAAAGCTACGGCAACCGGATTTACTGCTGGCTATAAAATTGTATATGCCGTCAGCTCCAGCAATGCCGCGGTAGCGTCAGCAACGGTTAACAGGGACAATGGCGATATCAATATCAGCGCCCTGGCAGCCGGAACGGCGACGCTTACAGTGACTGCAAATTATGAAAACGGCGCAGCAGATACGCAGGCTTCGGCGACGATCACCATAAATGTGACGGGAAACACCACGCTTACTCTGGACAATACCAGCCTTAACGTATATGCGGAAGTTCCCATGGTGATCAACGCAAAGGTTACCAATGGGGCTACGGCGTCTCCTGTACTGACAGCCGAATCGTCGGACACAGGGATTGCCACGGTGAGTGTGGACAGAACCGCCATTACGGTTACCGGTGTGGCGGAGGGAACGGCCACCATTACCGTAAAGTATAATAACGGTCACCAGGAGCTCAGCGCGGTATGCTCTGTCACGGTGAGGAAGCATCCCAGGGAGGATAATGTGACACTGCTGAAGGATGCAGAAGGACGGCAGCTGTATGTGCTGGAAGGGACCGCTTACAGGGAAGCTGTCAGGGCCGACTATTATACGGCGGATAAATTCTTTATAAAGGGAGAAGCCAGGTACAGCGGATGGCAGACCCTTGAGGGCAGAGTGTACTATTTTAACGCGGACGGCAGCAAAGTTACCGGCGAACAGGTCATTCAGGGGGCAAAGTACAATTTTGCCAGCGACGGTTCTCTGGTGACGGGAAGCAATGGTACCATGGGTATCGACGTGTCCAAGTGGAACGGAAAGATAGACTGGAACGCGGTGAAGAATTCAGGTGTTTCCTATGTGATCATCCGCTGCGGATACAGAGGCTCTGCCCAGGGAAAACTGATTGAGGATCCCAGGTTTGAGACCAATATCCAGGGGGCCATAGCCGCCGGACTGAAAGTAGGCGTCTATTTCTTTACACAGGCAGTGGACGAGATGGAAGCTGTGGAAGAGGCTTCCATGGTTCTGGACCAGATTAAGAATTACAGAATATCCTATCCTGTATTTCTGGATGTGGAAGCCAGCGGCGGACGGGCGGATAAGATCGATAAGGCCACCAGAACCGCAGTGTGCAAAGCGTTCTGTCAGACCATTCAGAACGGAGGGTATACGGCTGGCGTCTATGCAAACAAGACATGGCTGGAGAGCAGGATTGACACCGGAAGTTTGAGCGCCTATAAAATCTGGCTGGCTCAGTATGCCGCCAGTCCCACCTACAAGGGCAGGTATGACCTGTGGCAGTACAGATCCACCGGCAGTGTCAGCGGTATCAGCGGGAATGTGGACTTTAATATCAGTTATCTTGGATATTAAGGAGGTGTCGTAGACACCTCCTTGGGAAGTGCCTGCGTTTCAATGATGAAGTGAGATATGCTGCGGTTACGGAATGGATAAGAAAGGACAGCTTCGGCAGAAGGCTTGCCGAAGCTGTTTTTTACAAATTGACATCAGGAATTATACGGAAGAAGGAATCGTCCACTTTGCAATTGACATAATTTGGAAGAGTCCGTATAATGGGTTTAGTTATTTGCTTCGTGCATCGGTGTTTTGGAAAGCAGATGTAAGAGAAAGAATGGAACTTTGCTTTTCAGCTATACTAAGGAAGTATCCAGGATATTTCCAAGGAAGTATCCTGGATATTTCCAAGGAAGTATCTAAGACAATTCCTTAATATTAAGAATATTAAGGATATTTCGAAAAGGAGTGGAAAAAATGCGAACTTATCTCGTAACAGGGGGCGCCGGCTTTATCGGCTCCAATTATATTCATTATATGTTCCGAAAATACGGTGATGCAATACGTATCATCAACGTGGATTTGCTGACCTATGCAGGGAATCTGGAGAATCTGAAGGATATTGAGGACAGGCCCAACTATACTTTTATTAAGGCGGATATCTGTGACAAGGAAGCCATTGCCCGGATTTTTGAGGAAAATGACATAGACAGGGTGGTGCATTTTGCGGCGGAGAGCCATGTGGACAGAAGCATCCGTAATCCGGAGGTCTTTGTACAGACCAATGTACTGGGAACGGCTGTGATGCTGAACTGCGCCAGGGCGGCGTGGGAGCTGCCGGACGGCAGCTATAAGGAGGATAAGAAGTTCCTGCATGTATCCACGGATGAGGTATATGGTTCCCTGCCTGAGGATGAGAATGCATATTTTTACGAGACGACGCCCTATGCCCCCCACAGCCCCTATTCTGCCAGCAAGGCTTCATCGGACATGCTGGTGAGGTCCTATATGGACACGTACCATTTTCCGGCAAATATTACCAACTGCTCTAACAATTACGGCCCTTACCAGTTCCCGGAGAAGCTGATTCCGCTGATGATCAACAATGCGCTTCAGGGCAGGAAGCTTCCGGTGTACGGGGACGGTAAGAACGTGCGGGACTGGCTGTATGTGGAGGATCATGCCAAGGCGATAGATATGGTTCAGGAACAGGGACGGCTGTTTGAAACCTACAATATCGGCGGGCACAATGAGAAGCAGAATCTGGAAATCATCCATACCATTATAGAAGTGCTTCAGGAAAAACTGCCGGATTCGGATCCCAGGAAAGCGCATGTGAGTACCGATCTGATCGAGTATGTTGAGGACCGCAAGGGACATGACCGCAGGTATGCCATTGCACCCGATAAGATTAAGGCAGAGATCGGCTGGTACCCGGAGACCATGTTTAAAGACGGAATCCGGAAGACGATTGAGTGGTTTTTCGAACACGAGGACTGGATGAAAAACGTCACCAGCGGCGATTACCAGAAGTATTATACGGAGATGTACGGAAAATAATGAAGTAGCGTTTGCCTGAACAAGTTGCAGCAGATATTTCCCGATAATTCCTGAGAAGTGTCTGCAGAAGGCTTCCGCAGGAATCCTGTCGGCGGGAAAGAAGTTCGTATTAGAAGAGACAAGAGAGATAAGAGAGACATTAGAGACAGGAGAGACAATAAAGAAATAAAGACAAGAGAAACAGGGAACAACAAGAAACGGAGGAAGTTTGATGAAGGGAATTATATTGGCGGGAGGCTCCGGCACCAGGCTGTACCCTCTGACAGAAGCCATTTCCAAGCAGATCATGCCCGTGTATGACAAGCCGATGATCTACTATCCCCTTTCAACGCTGATGCTGGCGGGGATCCGCGAAATCCTGATCATCTCCACACCCAGGGATCTGCCTGTATTCCGGGACCTTTTAAAGGACGGACATCAGCTGGGAATGGAGCTGTCCTATGCCGAGCAGGCGCAGCCCAACGGACTTGCGGAGGCATTCCTGATCGGCGCGGACTTTATCGGAGACGACAGGGTGGCCCTGGTACTGGGGGACAATATTTTCTACGGACAGAGTTTTTCCAGGGTTCTGAAGAACGTAGCGGCCAGGGAGAAGGGCGCTACGATTTTCGGCTATTATGTCCGGGATCCCAGGGAGTACGGCGTGGTGGAATTTGACGAAAACGGGAAAGCACTCTCCATTGAGGAGAAGCCGGAAAATCCCAGGAGCAATTACGCGGTGCCCGGCCTGTATTTTTATGACAATGACGTAGTAGAGATCGCGCGGAATGTGAAGCCTTCCGCAAGGGGAGAGCTGGAGATTACCAGTGTGAACAATGCCTATCTGGAGCGTGGTACTCTGCATGTGGAGACACTGGGACGGGGCTTTGCCTGGCTGGATACGGGAAATCATGACGCGCTGCTGGATGCGGCGGATTTTGTGGCGGCTTTCCAGAAGAGGCAGGGGCTCTATATCTCCTGTATAGAAGAAATTGCCTTTAAGAGAGGCTTTATCGACAAGGAGCAGCTGTTGAAGCTGGCCGAGCCTCTGATGAAGACAAACTATGGGAAATATCTGGTAGAGGTAGCAAATGGACTCTAGGTTGCGGCGAATGGCCATTCTCTCTTCCATGGCGGTGATTCTGCTGGTATCTGCGCTGGTATTGTATATCAATAAGCCCTCGGGGGAGGGAGGAAACAGAAAGACGCCTCAGACGACGCAGACACCTTCCGCCGAGGGGCAGGAGGAGACTTTGGAGGAAACGCCGAAACCGGGACAGCTCGGGGACGATTTGTCGGCGTTTCTCAGGGACAATACCTTCTTTGACAAGGAGGTGAATCCTATTCTGGAGGCTGCGAAGGACAATGCAACCAGATTGTCCCTGGTGGTGACCTCCGTGGAGAAGGACCTTCGTATCCAGATTGTGGATACAAAAGGGAATCCGGTGACGGGGGAAAGCTTTTTCGTGAAGCTGGAAGATCAGGGGGAGTATAAGGATCTGGACAGGGACGGCATTATCTATATCGGCAGATTGCCTGCGGGAGAGTATTATGTGGAACTGATGCCTGTGGAAGGCTATCAGGTGCCGCCCAACGAGACCAGGGTACGCGTGAAGGATAAGGTGGAATATGTGCCCATCGACGACATCTCGCTTCTGATTAAGACAGAGGAAGAGATAGATGCCGAGGCCGAGGATACTGCCGTGGCGGATGCTCTGGAGGATGCGGATAAAACGGAAATCGTAAAGTTCCAGAAGTCTACGGCAAATTCCAGGGTGGGCATCGACGTATCCAAGTGGAACGGCGAGATTGACTGGGACAGGGTACGGAATGCGGGAGTGGAATTCGCCATTATCCGTGCCGGTTACCGCGGTTCCGTGACGGGCAGCCTGGTGGAGGATCCTTATTTCAGGGCAAATATGAGAGGCGCCGCTTCCAGCGGACTTCCGGTGGGCGTATATTTCTTTACTCAGGCAGTGAACGAGGTGGAGGCCGTGGAAGAGGCATCCACGGTACTGCAGCTGATTCGGGAATATAAGCTGGATTACCCGGTATTTATCGATACCGAGGGCGCGGGCGGAAACGGGAGGGCGGACAATCTGGATGTGGATACCAGAACAAAAGTCTGCGAGGCATTCTGCCGGACCATTGTCAATGCAGGCTATACGGCGGGAGTCTACGGCAGCCGGAACTGGTACAATCATTATCTGCATACGGCCCAGCTGGAAAATTATTGTATCTGGCTGGCGGAATACAGGAGCGCGCCGCTTTATCAGGGATATTACCAGATGTGGCAGTATACTTCCCGGGGCAGCGTGGATGGTATCGAGGGAAATGTTGACATGAATGTCAGTTATTCGCAGACACTTCCTTAGTGCACCGCTGCATTTATTCCATTCCTAACCCGGACAAGCCGGAACCAAAAATTTTGCCAAAATGCGTAGAATTTCGTTATTAAGTGCCTAAAGCCTCAGGCATATAGAAGACGCGGCGGCGATGCAGGGACTGCCGCTATGATAAGAATTCACATAAGAATTAATAAAAACAGCATCCGCAGAGTATTGGGAGATACAGTACAGGCGGATCCGGAAGAACGAGGAGCGATTAAAATGGGTAAAATCATTGTGGAGACATGTGAAATAGAAGGCTTGAAGGTTATTACGCCTAAGGTTTTCGGAGATGAGAGAGGATACTTTTTCGAGTCCTATCAGTATGAGGATTACAAGGCGGCGGGGATTCCTCAGGTATTTGTACAGGATAACCAGTCGTCCGGAAGGCGGGGCGTGCTGCGGGGGCTTCATTTCCAGAAGCAGTTTCCGCAGGACAAGCTGGTGCGGGCAATCCGCGGCGAGGTTTTTGACGTTGCGGTGGATTTGAGGAAGGGGTCTCCCACCTTCGGCAGGTGGTTCGGCGTAGTGCTTTCCGAGGAGAACAAGAAACAGTTTTTCATTCCCAGGAATTTTGCCCACGGGTATCTGGTGCTGTCGGATTATGCGGAATTTTGTTACAAATGTACGGAATTTTATCATCCCGGTGATGAGGGAGGGCTGCTGTACAGTGACCCCGCCATCGGCGTGGAGTGGCCGATTACGGAGGATATGGAGCTGGTAATGGTGGAGCGTGACAGAAGCTGGGGCGGAATCGGCGAGTATGTGAAGCAGATTTAAGCACAGAAAGGATGGTTCGGAGATTACCGGTTTCAATATAAGGGAATGTGCCGAAACGGGGGAGAAAAGCGGGAGCGAGATGATATGAAGATAAGCAAAAGAGGCGGAATTGCCATATTTTCATCCATAGGAATACTGATGGGGCTGATTATTGTCCTGCACCAGAATCCCGGTCCCAGTGCAAATCCGCAGGAGGAGCTGCTGAAGAAGATACTCTCCTGTACCATGATTCTCGCCGCATGTATCGTATTTGCGAAATGGTATGAGAAATTTACAACGATTCCGGTGGAGCTGTACCAGAGCCGGCATCTGATATGGAAGCTGGCCAGGAATGATTTTAAGAAGCGTTATGCAGGTTCCTACATGGGGGCGCTCTGGGCGCTGGCGCAGCCTGTAGTGACCGTGGGAATGTATTACATTGTGTTTGACAAGCTGATGGGGAACACGGGCCGGGGGGCGGAAGGAGTGCCCTTTGTGCTGTTTCTCACAGCCGGCCTGGTGCCCTGGTTCTATTTTAACGAAGCACTGAATAACGGGACCAATGCCCTGCGGGAATATGATTACCTGGTGAAAAAGGTCGTGTTTAAAATCAGTATCCTGCCCATAATCAAGATTATCGCGGCAACCTTTATTCATGTGTTTTTTGTGGGGGTATTGCTGCTGGTGGCAGCGCTTTACGGATATTATCCCACCGTATATACGATTCAGATTGTGTATTACAGCTTCTGCCTGTTTATTTTTGTGCTGGCGCTCTGCTATGCAACCTGTTCCGTGGTGGTCTTTTTTAAGGATTTGACACAGATTATCAACATTGCGCTGCAGATCGGAATCTGGGCCACGCCGATTCTCTGGAACATCGAATCCGCACCGGCGGGATGGGTATTCGTGCTGAAGCTGAATCCGTTGGTGTATGTGGTGGAGGGATACCGTAGCGCCATATACGGAAGGCAATGGTTTTTCCAGGACTTTTTTTCCACCATGTACTTCTGGATCGTGACGGTGGTTCTGTTTGGGCTGGGGGCAGCCGTGTTCCGGCGGCTGAAGGTGCATTTCGCGGATGTCCTGTAGCATTGGGGGGTGCATGGATGTCTGCCCTGTCCCGAAGTGTGTGATGGCGGGAGGATGGTCTGTCCGAAGGCAATAGAAAAGCAGCATGAAAAGTACGATATAGGGGTATCATGAAAGACAGAGAGACGAAGATACAGGTGCAGGAGGTGGATATCCCTGCAATCGAAATCAAGGATGTGGTAAAGGTATACAAGCTGTATGACAGGGCCAGAGACAGGGTGAAGGAGTCTCTGGGCCTGGGCAGAAGGCAGTCCCACAAGCTGCATTATGCCTTAAACGGCGTCAGCATGAATATCTACCGTGGTGAGACCGTGGGCATCATCGGCACCAACGGCTCGGGCAAGTCTACCATTTTGAAGATTATCACAGGAGTGCTCAATCCCACCGCGGGAGAAGTCCATGTTGCGGGGCGGATTTCCGCGCTGCTGGAGCTTGGGGCAGGTTTCAACATGGAATACAACGGCATCGAGAATGTGTACCTGAACGGTACCATGATGGGATTTACGGACAGGGAAATCGAAGCAAAGCTGCCGGAAATCCTGGAATTTGCCGATATCGGGGACTATGTGAACCAGCCGGTGAAAACCTATTCCAGCGGTATGTTTGTACGGCTGGCTTTTGCGGTAGCGATTAATATTGAGCCTGAGATTCTGATTGTAGACGAGGCTCTTTCCGTGGGGGATGTTTTTTTTCAGGCAAAATGTTACCATAAATTCGAAGAGTTCAAGAAGATGGGCAAGACAATTGTGTTTGTCAGCCATGATTTGAGTATTATCAGCAAATACTGCGACAGGGTCTTTCTGCTGAATAAGGGAAATCTTCTGGGGGAAGGCTCTCCCAAGGAGATGATAGATGCCTATAAGCGGGTGTTGGTGGGCCAGTATGAGGTGCCCGGAGAGGGCGGACATGGCAGGCTGGCTGACAGGGCGGAGGCGGAAAACACGGATGGGCAGACACCGGGAGCAGATGGCGCCCCAAATGCGTGCGTGAATCCGGATGCCCAGGAATACGGTACAAAGCAGGCGGAAATTGTGGATTACTATGTGACAGACGAACGCGGCGTGCGCGCCATGGCCATTCTGAAGGGTGCAAGGTTTACCCTGCATATGCGTGTCAGGTTCCACGACCATGTACCGGCGCCGATTTTCGCACTGTCGATTAAAAATGTGCTGGGAATCGAGATCACGGGCACTAATACCATGATAGAGAAGGCTTATCTGGAAAGCGGAGAGCCGGGACAGGTGAAGGATATCACCTTTACCCAGAAGATGACTCTGCAGGGAGGGGAATATCTTCTGTCGCTGGGAGTGACGGGATACAATGGGGATACATTTGAAGTGTATCATAGATTATATGATGTAATGGATGTGACAGTGGTGTCAGATAAGGATACCGTAGGATATTATGACATGGAGTCCGAGGTTACGGTGACCGATGCGCCCGGGGAAGACTGAGGCGGATGGATGGCGGATGCGCCGGCGAATAAGTGAATTCAATTTTCAGGGAACTGTCCAGGAATAACCTGTGAGTGGTGCTGTCGGAGAAAAAGCAATCCGGCGTCTGGTCCGGAACGCAGAAGGAAAGGCTGCAAACATAAATATGGAAGGAATCGGCAAAGTCAGGCTGGACTACAGCCAGTATTCAGGAAGAGATTACTACAGCGAAGGGACTGTGGAGGATGCGTTGCTGGACATCGTAAAGAGCAAATCTTCCGCGGAGTATGATGCGGTTATAGAGGAGCGCAAGTCCTGGCCGTTTCTGTATCATCTGTCCTCATTGCGCGAAAATATAGTGGACTGGATTCCCATGCACAGGGACTGTAAGGTGCTGGAGGTGGGCAGCGGCTGCGGCGCCGTTACAGGGGCGCTTTCCCGAAAAGCGCTCAGTGTGGACTGCGTGGAGCTGTCGAAAAAGCGCAGCCTGATCAATGCTTACCGGCATCGGGAATGCGGCAATATTACCATCCATGTGGGGAACTTTCAGGACATAGAGCCCGGGCTGCCCGGGGATTTTGACTATATCTGTCTGATTGGTGTCTTTGAATACGGAAAGAGCTACATCGGAGGCGACAGTCCCTATGAGACATTTCTGGCAAAGCTTTCCAGGCATCTGGCTCCCGGCGGGCGGATTGTGATTGCCATAGAGAATAAGTACGGTTTAAAGTATTTTGCGGGGTGCCGGGAGGATCATCTGGGCACTTATTTTTCAGGCATAGAAAATTATGTGTCCGGCGGGGAAGCTCGCACCTTCAGCAGAAACGGGCTGGAGCGTATCTTCTTAAACTGCGGGGTGGGAGAATATCATTTTTACTATCCTTATCCGGATTACAAATTTATGACTGCATTGTACAGCGATGAATATCTGCCCGGCAAAGGAGAACTGTTTAATAATTTGCGAAATTTTGACAGCGACAGACTTCTGCTGTTTAATGAGAAAAATGCCTTTGACGGCATAGTGGAGGACAGGCTGTTTCCGTTGTTTTCCAATTCCTTTGTGGCGGTCATAGGGCGTGGATTTGATGTGAATTTCGTGAAATATTCCAATGACCGGGCACCGGAATACGCTGTCAGGACAGAAATTCTGAGAAGCTGGTTCGGAAGCCGCCAGGGAAATCGCCTGGAGACCATCGTCAGAAAGTATCCCATAGGGGAAGCCGCCGAGGAGCATGTGCGGGGAATGGCGGCGGCCTGTGAGAGCCTGAAGGAACGGTACCAGGGAGGAAAGCTGGAGATCAATGAGTGCGAGCTGGTGGAAGTGGACGGGCAGCTCTGCGCGCAGTTTGAATTTGTGCGGGGAATCCCGCTGCTGGAGCTGATGGACAGATGTCTGGACCAAAATGATCTGGAGGCGTTTCGCAGATACTTCAGACAATTCGTAGAGCGTGTAGGCTATAACAGCAGCTATCCGGCGGCCGATTTTGACCTGGTGTTCGGTAATATTCTGATCAGTCCGGAAAGAGAAGGGCCGGCGGGGCAGGAGCAGGAAGCCGAGGATTTCAGGAATTGCACAGAAGCAGAACTTCTGAACGGAAAATGGACCCTGATTGACTACGAATGGACCTTCGGAAAGCCCATGGATATGAAACGTCTTGCTTTTCGGGCAGCATACTGGTATCTTCTGGAGGATGAAAAGCGGAAGAAGCTGAGCCTGGACTGGATTCGGGAGGAACTCTCCGTTACCGAGCGCGAAGTGAAGGAATTCTGGGAGGAAGAGGGAGATTTTCAATGTTTTGTAACGGGAAACCGTTCTTCTATGGCCGAAATGCGGGAGAAAATAGGCTGCCGGGTCATGAGGCCTCAGGACTGGCTTGAAAAGTACCAGGATTCCCAGGATGTGAACCGGGTT
>CANDMH010000084.1 GCA_947385785.1 uncultured Lachnospiraceae bacterium | reverse complement strand
GAGATATGAGGCTGTGACTGGAGTTCAGACGTGTGCTCTTCCGATCTGGATTATCATAAGGCACCGGACGGAGAAGACAGAAGGACTGCCATGCGGGGCGGACAGGGTTCATATCCGCTCATCCCTGGTGGACGGGGAGGGAAATGCGGTTCTGACCCTGGAAGGAGAGGCCGGGGTCTGCGGCGAGTGCACTTTGTCCGGCACTTTGGAAGGAGCCCGATTATGGTCCCCGGAACAGCCCTATCTGTATACGTTGCGTACATGGTATAGCCTGCCCGCCCTGTCCGGGGAAGAGGGGACGGAGTACCTGGCAGACGAGACGGCGGTGGGAATCCGGGAAATATTGTTTGATTCGGAAAAAGGCTTCTTTTTGAACGGAATAGAGACCAAACTGAAGGGAGTCTGTGTCCATCACGACGGCGGCGCACTGGGGGCGGCAATGGAGCCGGAAGTCTGGCAGAGGCGGCTGTCTGTGCTGAAGGAGTGCGGCTGTAACGCCATACGGTGCAGCCATAACCCCCACATGCCGGAGCTGTATGATCTGTGTGACAGGATGGGCTTCCTGATGATGGATGAAGCCTTCGATGAATGGGAGAATGCCAAGAACAAATGGTCTAACGGGCATAATGTCTACCCGCCGGTCCATCAGGGATATTTTGAAGAATTTCCCCAGTGGCATGAAGCGGATCTGCGCGCCATGGTGTGCAGGGACCGGAATCATCCCTCCGTTATTCTGTGGAGCATCGGCAATGAGATAGATTACCCCAACGATCCTTACTGTCATCCGTCCTTTGCCTCCATGACGGGGAATAACGATGCGGATAAACCTGCGGCGGAGAGGCAGTATGATCCCTGTAAGCCAAATGCCCTGCGGTTGGTAACCATCGCGGAAAAACTGGAAAGGATTGTGCGGGAGGAGGATATGTCCCGCCCTGTGACTCTGGCGGCGGCTTTTCCCGAATTGTCCGCGGAGACAGGCCTGTTCCGGGGGCTTGACGTAGTGGGGTATAATTACAAGGAACATTTGTACGATAAGGATCACGAAAGGTTCCCGGACAAGCCCATCCTTGGCAGTGAGAACGGGCATGGCTACGGCGCGTGGCTTGCGGTGCGGGAGAATGCGTATATCAGCGGGCAGTTCCTGTGGACGGGAATTGACTATCTGGGAGAGACGAAGCTTTGGCCTTGCCATGGCTCTGCTGCGGGGCTCCTGACCTGTGCGGGGGAAAAGAAGCCGGAATTTTACCGCCGGAAATCCTTCTGGTGCCGGGAGCCGATGGTGGCTATCACAACCAGGAGCCTTGAAGAGGGGGCAGAAGGCTGGCGTCCCATGGAGAGTCACTGGAATTACCGGGAAGGGGAGAGGGTGCTTGTGAAGGTTTACTCCAATCTTCCGGAGGTAAGGCTGATGCTGAACGGACAGGAGATTGGACGGTTAGTCGGATATAACGGGGACGGGGAATACTGTTTTCAGGTGGATTACAGGCCGGGAGTGCTGACTGCGCAAGGGTTTGCGACGGTAGCGGCAGATGAAGGGGAAGCAGCGGCGGAAGCGGTGCCTGCGGAGGGTATTGAAACGGCAGGGACGGTGCCTGCGGAGGGTATTGAAACGGCAGGAACGGTGCCTGCGGAGGGTATTGAAACGGCAGGGACGGTGTCTGCGGAGGGTGTCGAAACGGAAGGGACGGTGCCTGCGGAGGGCGTCGAAATGGAAGGGACGGTGCCTGTGGAGGGTATCGAAATGGAAGGGACGGTGCCTGCGGAGGGTGTCGAAACGGAAGGAGCGGTGCCTGCGGAGTGTATCGGAAGGGAAGGAGCGGTGTCTGCGGTGGATTGTGGGAGAGCACAGACGCCCGCCGCCGTCTGCCGCCTGGCTGCAGCCGGGCCGGCTGTGAAGCTTTTCTGCCAGGTATGGCGGCAGCCTGATGCGCTGACGGGTAAAGCATGGGAGGAAGCCAGTGGAGAACCGGGCTATCTGTATCAGTTAGAACTGGGACTGGAGGATGCCCAGGGGAACCCGGTCACCTGGCAGGAATGGCAGCTGTCCGTGGAAGTAGAAGGGGCTGGAGAACTGGCCGGGTTGGAGAACGGCAGCCTGACGGATACCACGCCCTACAGTGCAGGCAGCCGTTACACATGTCAAGGCCGGCTGCTTGCCTTTGTACGCCGCAGGAGACAGGGGGAAATCCATGTGACAATCTCTGCGGAGGACTGCCATGCGGCAGTGCGGTTGGGCTGACGGGAATCGTGGGACAGGACAGTTTATAATCACCAACGAAAACATTTGCCAATGTAAATGGAAACGGCCAGGCGTATCCGGGCTGTAAGACAGACAATTAGCAAATGAATGCGCTCATGAGGATATGTTCATGGGCGCCTTTTGCTGCCGGGGTTAGCGATGCAGCCAGGTGCGGAACGGTATCTGCAGTGAGGGGGATGGGGGATTGTTTACCCGGTGCTGCAGCGAGGCGTTTTCGTGTGCATCATGTTGCTGTGAGAGGCGAAGCCGTGAACAGGAATGATGGAGAACCGAATGGAGAGGAATGCACAGGGCATCCCCCGTAGCCTGAAAGGTGCACATCACCGGGGGCACGTGTTACCTGCGGGAAATATGGAAATGAATTTTGCAGGATTTGACAGTAAGTTGCTTTTTCGGCAATTGAAATATCATGGCTGAGATCCTACAATAGATACAGCGGCTGAAAATTATCTGAAACGGACAGTAACGGCGCACGGGCAGAGCGCCCGCCGGATATGGGGAGGAACAATGGGAATTTATCATGTGAAAAGCTATGGGGCCGTCGGTGACGGAAGGACAAAGGATACATTTGCCATTCAAAAGGCTATTGACCACTGCGCGGAGGAGGGCGGTGGAACGGTGGTTTTGGAAAAGGGCCATTATGTGTCCGGCACACTGCGGCTTAAGCCGAATGTAATCCTGAGAATAGAAGTGAGCGCAAGGCTTTTGGCCAGCGGGGATATCAGGGATTACGGGGAGGATGTGCACCATAACAGATATCGGAACGAACAGGCGCTGGACCGGTGCCTGATCTATGCGGAGGATGCGGAAAATATAGGGATAGCAGGGGGCGGGGAGATCAATGGAAATTCGGAGGCGTTTCCCAACGAAGGAAGCATCTACAGGCCGATGATGCTGCGTTTCCTGCGCTGCAGAAACATTCGGATATCGGATGTCAGGCTTTACAATTCCGCCGCCTGGACTACCGCTTTTCTGGACAGCAGCCATATCTGGGTGGACAGGGTGGATATCCGGAACCGAAAGCGCTATAACGGCGACGGACTGGATTTTGACGGCTGTAGCCATGTGTATGTGACGGACTGCCATATTCTGGGGACGGATGACAATCTGTGCCTGCAGTCCGGCAGCCGGGAATATCCGGTACACGATATCCATGTGTCGGGATGCACCTTTTCTTCCGTCTGTGCGGCCGTCCGGATCGGCCTGAAGTCCATAGGGAGCATTTATAATGTGGTGGTACAGAACTGCACCATGCATGATGTTTGGAGGGAGGGCATTAAAGTGGAGTGCACGGAGGGCGGGGAGATTTCCGATGTGCTGATTGACAATATCGCCATGCGCAATGTGTCCAGGCCTGTTTTTCTCATCTTAAACAACCGTTTTGAGCCGAAGGGGTGGGGAAGCTCGGTGGAGCTGCAGGAAATGCCGGAAATCGGCGTCATGAAGCGGATTACCATATCCAACCTGCATGCGGCGGACGATGAGGAAATGGCTCATCCCCACCTGCGTTTCGGCAATGACGTCATGGGAAGCCCTTCCTTTAACGGGATTCGTATCGATGCGGAAAAAAGCCATCCCATAGAGGAGGTCACTCTGCGGAACCTGCATTATACTTCCATCGGCGGGGTATGTCTGGCGGATATCCCGGAGAAATATCCGGAGGTTGTGGACAGGAGGAAGGATGCTGTGTCGGAATCTTCGGAGAACTACTACCCGGACTGGAGCAGGGCGGCCTTTATGGACATCAGGAATGTGAAGGGACTGCTTCTGGACGGCGTTATCCTACGGTCACAGAGGAAGGACGAGCGGAGGCCGGTTATCCTGGAGGGATGCGAGACCCTTGAGGAGAGAGTGTTTATCCGTGATTAAGGAAGCGCCTCCAAACAACGGATATGGGTTTCCGGCAATTCCTAAGGAAGCCGACAGCTCCTGAGGAAGAGTTTCTTCGGCATTTCCGAGCATGGATAAGCCGGAATTCAAATCCTGCCAAAAACTTGAGCGGCTACGGCATGAACAGATTCTCCTCGCACTGGTGCAGGTTCCTGTACTGGCTGGGGGTCATGCCGGTGACCTGTTTAAACTGTCTCATAAAATGGGTTCCGCTTTCGTAGCCGCAGAAAAGGGCCAGGGCATCTATGGACATATCGGAGGTGCACAGATAGTATCGCGCCAGGCGGATCCGGGCGGCAATCATGTCCTGCTTGTAGGTTACGCCGAAAAATTCTTTGTACAGGTGCAGAAAGTGGGAGATGCTGATATCGGCTTCTGCGGCAAGTTCCGCGGCGCTGCACATCTGGAAGGGAGAGTTGATGAGCCGTGTCCTGATTTCATTTAAGGCCGCATAATATCTGCTGTCCCTGCTGCGGGACGGCTGGGTATGCAGCTGGTTGGCAATGGAATAGAGGAGGGCGTGCATCAGGGAATCCGTAACCTCCTGCCTGTAGGGGTTGGAGGAGAGCTTTTCCGCCACCACAAGCCTGCTGTATTCGGTCAGCGCGCCCATGTGGGGAAGGGGCAGGGGCTGGTTCATGGGGAGGGAAAGCCGCTCCAGGAGGTTTTCGTCTTCGTCATGCAGCTCAAAGTGGAACCAGTCGTCATTGAAGTGCGGCTCCCCATAGAAGTAGTGGATATAAGAACGGGGGGCGAACAGCAGGGCAGTGTCCGGGGATATTTCGGTTATTTTGCCCTGGCTCTCCAGGAAGCATCCGGACTTAATGAGGAGCAGGAGGTAATTGTCAAAGCCCCTGAGGTGTCGGATGTCCATGGGAGCTTTGTGCATGGAATCGTAGCCGCATATGCTTACAGTGATCATGATGTCTCCTTTTCTTTTGGACCGGATGTGCCGGAATCCTGAAATTCGTGTTCCGATTCCGGGCCTGCGGTTTTGTTTGTAGGTACACTTCTGATTTTCGGATTTCTGTTTTGGTTTATATGTCTATACTACCATAATCGTCTTGATTTTACAAGCCGGGAGGAAGCGGCGTCAGCAGACCGAATGTCCAAAGCGGGAAATACGGTGTTCGTAACCTTGCATTGTCTGAAAAAGGGATTATAATGAATTTATGAATTCACCATATGCGTCCTGTAAAATAGACCAAATATAGACTTTTTCCGGATAGCATAAAAAAGGAACTCTTTCACACATAGAGCAGCGGGGAATACAAAATGACACCAAAAATTTTACTGATAGATGACGAGGCTGCCATTTGCAACCTCATCAGATTGCATTTCCAGACCGAAGGCTACCTCATCTATACTGCGTCAGATGCGGAAGAAGCCGCCGGGATGCTGTCCCGCGCCCCCGACCTGATCCTGCTGGACATCAATATGCCGGAGGTTGACGGATTGGAATTTTGCAAAAAAGTACGGGGCCACATTGACTGCCCCATTATCTTCCTGACTTCCCGCGTCACGGAGCAGGACAAGATCATCGGCCTGCGGGCCGGTGGGGATGATTACATTACAAAACCCTTCAGCCTGGATGAACTGACAGCCCGTGTGGAGGCCCATCTTCGGAGGGAGAACCGCACACGGCGTGGCGGCAGTACAAGAATGTTTGGCGATCTGTTCATTGACTATGCGGGGCGCCGTGTGTACTGCAACGAGCAGATCATCCCATTCTCGAAAAAGGAATTTGACATCATCGAATTCCTGTCGCGAAACGCCGGGCAGGTCTTCGACAGGGAGCGAATCTATGAGCGGCTCTGGGGCTATGACACCGAGGGAAGCAGCGACATTCTGAAAGAGCATATCCGCAGAATACGCACGAAGCTGGCAGCGGCGACCAGCAAAAACTATATTGAGACGGTTTGGGGGTGCGGCTATAAATGGATAGGTTAAAGAGTCTCTCCATCAGGAAAACTTTCTGTCTTATTGTGATCATTGCAGCCATAGCCGTGATACTTTTGTCCGTTGCCTCTGTACGAATCTGCTCAAATATACGCGACCGGATTTTACTTCCACATGCTTTTATTTTACAGCCGTCCATCGTTCAGCCGGAGGAAAACGGCAGCTATACTTTGGAAGCGGGCGACAACATCCCCGACAACGAAGCCGCCGAGTTTACAGACCGGGAAGCGATAATATTTAATATCGCTCAAACGCTGATTGTTCTTCTGCCAGTGTTTTTTTCCTTTGCGGGCATTGTCTGTGCCAGCTCTGTGTTCTATCGCATCAAGCTGAAAGAACCGCTGGACGCGCTCAGGAAGGGCATTGTTCACATTGCGGACAACGATTTATCTTTTCCCATAAGCTATACAAAGCCGGATGAATTGGGGCGGCTTTGCGGGGCGTTTGAGAAGATGCGGCGGGAGCTGTTGGATAATAACCGGCGGATGTGGGCCCTGGTGGAGGAACGGAAGAAGATCAACGCCGGCATTTCCCATGACCTGCGGACGCCGATCACCGTGATAAAAGGGTACAGCGAATATCTGGACAGAAATATCGGCAGGGATGTACTTACGGAGGATGGGATGCGGGAGATTGCCGGATATATCCATGACGCAGCCGGCAGACTGGAGGATTACGCCAATTCCGTCCAAGAGATACAGGCTTTAGAGGATATGAGACTTGACTACAAGAACGTCGCATTATCCGGCTTGATGAAAGAAATGCAGACCCAGCTTTCTATCCTGTCCGAGCAGCACCGGACAGGCATCCGCTTTTCCGCATCCTTGCCGGAGCAGACGGTTTCCCTGGCCCCTGCCGCCCTGTTTCGGATTGTGGAAAATATCGTTTCCAATGCCCTGCGATACTGCAAATCGGAGATCGACCTGGACTTCTCTTATTCACAGCCCTTTCTCACAATCACGGTGACGGATGACGGCAGGGGATTTTCGGCGCAGGACCTGGCCGAGGCGACAGATTACTTCTACAAGGGGAAGAAAGAAAAGGAGCATTTTGGCCTGGGCCTGACAATCTGCAGGATTTTAGCAGAGAAGCATGGCGGCACGATCTTTCTTGACAATGCGCGGTCGGGCGGTGCAAGAGTAACTGTAAAAATGAAACTGTAACGAATTCAAGTCAGGTATGCCTGAAATATATTTCATTGTGACGGAATGTAGACTTTTCCTGATTAAACTCTCCTTATAACAAACGCCAGAAAGCGTTGAAAGGAGAGTTTTTTTATGGAAATACAGATCAAAGCCCTGAAAAAGAGCTATGGGCAGAAGACGGCACTGGACAATATCTCCCTCACCATTGAAAACGGTATGTTCGGCCTGCTGGGGCGAAACGGCGCAGGGAAGACGACGCTGATGCAGATATTGTCCACCCTGCGGGAACCGGCCTCCGGAACAGTTACATTCGACAAAATTCCGTTGGGGGATACCCGGAAAATCCGGCCCCTCATAGGCTTTCTGCCACAGGAATTTTCCCTGTATCCGGATATGTCGGTGTGGGAGATCATGCGGTATCTGGCTGCGCTTTCCAATCTTCCGGCCAGGGTACAGCGTCAGCGCATCCCCGATCTGCTGCAGCGGGTAAATCTGTGGGAGGACAGAGGGAAAAAGGTGAGGAAGCTGTCCGGGGGCATGAAGCGGCGTCTGGGCATCGCCGGGGCCCTGCTCCATGACCCGCAGGTGTTGATTGCCGACGAGCCGACAGTCGGCCTTGACCCACAGGAGCGGCTTCGCTTCTATGCCCTGCTGAACGAATTTTCCGGCAACCGCATTGTAATCGTATCCTCCCACATTGTCAGCGATATTGAAGCGGTCTGCGAAAGGGTGGCCGTCCTGGATGCCGGGAAACTGCTGTTCACCGGAGCCGTGGAGGACCTGGCACAGACGGCGGAGGGAAAGGTCTGGGAGCTGACCGTTCCCAAAGACAGGCAGGCTTCCATCCAAAGCAGGTACTGCGTCCTGTCCAGTCAGGGCCATCTGGCGGATGTGAAAATCCGTGTTCTCCATGACGGTGTGCCGTCTGACGGCAATCCTGTGACCTGTGAGGCCACGGTGGAGGACGGCTATATGGAAATGCTTCGGCAGTTGGGCAAGGTTAAATGAATCATGAAAAACAGCAGTGAACCGGACAGGGTCCGGGAGGATTTATTGGCGCGCCTGGCAGGTTTCAGTGAACGTCAGTATAAATTATACTCACGGTCTAAAACATTTGCCAATGTAAAGATGTATAACGAGTGAGCGCTTCGGCAATTCAGAACGGTAGATAAATGCGCTCACGAATATAAGAACAGGAGGCGAAAAAATGATGTCTCTCTTTGAAATGGAGTGTAAAAAAACAGCCAGGAGCATCTTGTATTGGGTGCTTGTTCTGGCGCTGCTTTCCGTCGTCTTTTTTCAATATGATCCCGCTGTGGAGAGCGAACTTCGGCGTACCGGCGATCCTGCTTCGGTTTTTTATAACGCGCCGGGCGGGAATTATGGGGCAGAACGCAGCAGCGTCCCCGATGAAGCGATGGAACAAGCTATGATGACAGGGGCTACAAAACTTCTGATGTACAATTACCGCAGTAACAGCTACCAATATTATCCCTTTGGCTACGTCAAAGAGAAAACCATGTCCGAAAAGGAACAGGCGGCGATTTTGCGATACCTGACGGAATTGACCGGCCTTACCGAACAGGGGCTGGCCGGGGCAGCAGACGGGACAGGCAATACCAATATCGAGGATATTCCGATCTCTGGCGACGGTGCGTTCATTCTGGAACCGGGCAAAGGGAGTACAAACGAGAACGGGCAGTTTGTCATTGAGCCGGAAGACTGGCAGTATGTCCCCAATGATGGGACTTCCCCTGAAACGCCGGAAGTACCCGGTGGATTGTCTGACCGGCAAGCTGTTGAAGATGAGGCCGCTTCCTCTGAAACACTGCCGCGCGCAAATGACAGCCTTGAAATACAGGTGTCGTTTGAACGCTTCAAGGAAATCATGGAGGAAGTCGATCGTCTGATTGGACATAATTCCTATTTTAGCTGGACAATGCTGACCCTGTACTATTTCGGGAACGACATGGAGGAGGCTCCCGTCACGGAGCGGCAGCACCGGGAATTTTATGAGGGCGACCGAGTGACCGGCGCATTTGCCCGGTACTACTGTGACAGCATTTCCTCTGTCGTGCTGTTCCTCCCGGCTTTTGGGATCGTTGACCTGATGCTTCGGGATAAGCGTTGCAAAATGCAGGGCCTGACTTACCCAAGGACGATTTCAAGCGCAAAGATGATCTGCATCCGTTATGCCGCCGCGGTCTGTATGGCGATGCTCCCTGTCCTCGTTCTGCCGGTAAAATCCCTGCTTGTATTGATGCGGTACTGCACCGTCAATGGCGTTCAGGCGGACGGGCTGGCTTTTATCAAATACACCCTCGCATGGATTTTACCTACGGTTTTGCTGATGATGGCGCTCAGCCTGTTGGTGACGGTGCTTCTGGAAAACCATACGGCAATTCTGTTTACCGGCCTGATCTGGCTGGTTGGCAGGCCGTCCATAGATAAGCTTGCCGGTGGAAATTATGATTTATTTGACCTGATTATCCGGCACAACACCTTGAAAGGTTATGGGCGGATGATGGAGAATATTCAAATGCTGGCATGGAACAGGATTGCCATTTCCCTTGCCGCTTTTGCGCTTGTGGGATTGTCTGTCCTCGTGTACGGCAGGAAACGGAAAGGGGGGCTGATATTTGGAAACCGGAAACCTGCTCACAATCATAGGCTCAAACTTTCGTCTGAACGTTAAGCGGACGCTTTTTCCGGCAATTCTGCTTCTGTTCGTTATTCCGCTGATATACGGGACTTCCAGCCTCGACAGCATGAAGTCTGCGGATTGTCTGGAACGAATGGTTGCGCTGATAGGGCTTCCCATGTTCGTGCCGCTGCTGATGCCGGAGCAGGGCGGCGGCATGGACGCGATCGTCACTTTGCGGCCCTTTCCATACCGGATAATCGCCGCATTGCGGATAACGCTTTCACTGGTCTGCACGGCTGCGCTTATTCTCGCTTTTGAGGGGTATATGAGGATTGGCGGATGTACATTCCCGGCTTCTGTTTTTGCGCTCCGAACACTGGCAGTAACGATGACGCTGGGCTTTGCCGGGCTTCTGGCAAGCGCCGTATCAGGAAATACGGCAGTCGGATTTCTGGTGTCGTTTTGTTGGTACTGCGTCCTGCAGGTGGAAAGCATAGGAGCTGTCTTCAAATCCGTTTCCAATGGCATCAGCATTTACCAGGTCCTGCTGCTGTCGGGGAGCGGCGCGGCGATTCTCTTCTTCAGCGTGAAATCGGTACGAAAAAGCTGACAAGGAGTCAGAACGATTTGCCGCACGATGGTCAAACGGCCATTGTGTGGCCCTTCCGGTGGCCGTGGCGCTATGCCCGGCGCCGGCGGCAGTGTCCGGCGCGGCTGCAGGGGTTATTATTGCAGGATTTGATAGTAAGTTTGCGGTTTATGTAATTGAAATGCCGTTGCCGGGATTCTATAATGGAATGGAAAAACATTCTATTATCCAGAGTCCATACTAAGATGGAAAGAAACCTGTTCCGTTAACCAGGGGCTATAATGGAATCAGGGACAGATTCCGTTAACCAGGGTTTATAATGGAATCAAGGACAGATTCCGCTATCTGGGGTCTATACTGGAATTAAGGACAGATTCCATTATCCAAGGGCTATAATGGGACGGACGAAAAGAGCCTGGGCCGGCAAAAGCTGCTCGGGAACAGCATGGAAAATATGGGCGGAAAGAGGTTGCGGTTTATGAAAGCAGCATTGGTTCAGACAAAGCAGAACGGGTTATATCGGTTTGACAGGCCCACTGCCTTCATCCCCGGTGATGAGGCAGTGGCACTTCAGCAGGAAATGATAGGGCAGTGCCTGGAGCTGGCGGAAGGCGCAGTGGGGAAGGGCTGTGATTTGATTGTCACCACGGAGGCCATTAACTTCTGCGGGCTTGAGAGCGCTCTGGGAACTTCCTGCGCGCCATATATTTCGATCTATCCCGAGGATGCCCTGTTTCGGAAGCTTTCCGGGCTGGCGCTGCGGGCCGGAAGCTGGCTGGTGGCGGGGGTATATAACAGGCGGCCAGATGAGAGGGGGCAGCTGCGCTGTTATAATTCGGCCTTTGTCTATGACCGGAAGGGGCGGCTGCAGGGGATATATGACAAAATCCATTTGACGGAAGCGGAGCAGGAATGCTTAACCTGCGGGCATGAGACATTGACCGTGGATACGGATATGGGCAGGATGGGGGTTGCGGTCTGTTATGACATGCAGTTTCCGGATGTGTGCGGGCGATGCAGGGAGGCCGGGGCGGAATTCATGGCGGTGCCTACCTGGGGATGGGAGCATGGGTACGGCATGGAGCGAATCCGGGAGACCGGGATGGCAGTGGCGGCGGCAATGGCGGTGCCATACTGGATGCCTATCGAGGGGGAGCGGATGCCCAGCGAGCTTGTAAGCGGTACAGGGCAGGTGCTTGCCCGGGCGAATTATGAGCGGGCGGAGTTATTGATAGGGGGGCTTTGAAAGCGGAACATGCTAGGCTAAGTGCCGCAGGGAACGCTTTTCAGAAAAGGGATTGGGGATTCATTTTTTATGGAAGCAAATGTTCAGCTGAAGCGGCATGGAAGCGGAAGTGCTTTGAATGGGAATTGTCGGAAAATAACTGCTGCAATATCGTTTTGAATACTGGGTTCGCGAAGCGGTTCCTGTAATATATTCAGGCAAAAAAAACGGAAATATAAGGGAAACAGTTTTAAACGCGCAGCAGTTATTTGCAGACACTTCCTTGTCAACGCCGTTTAAAAATCGGGCGCAAAGTGGGGGTGTGCAACTGATTTTTAAGCGGTTCCTGCGGAGGAAAGACAAGGAATATAGCGGGAAAATACGATACGATAGGAAGCAAATGCAGCTTCATACAGTTGAATGCGATGCAAAGAAACGCGCCTTTTATCGGAAACGAAGAGATTGCTTCCGATAGACATATTCCAGGAGCCGCTTGGCGAATCCCGGAATCAGGCATGGAATAGATGCCGCAAGGTCTGATAAGACATATGATAGGAAGCAAATGCAGCTTCCCATAGATGAATGCGGCGCAAAGAGATGCGCCTTTTATCAGAAGCGAAGTGAGCTTACGATAGGCATATTAGAGGAGCGATATGGAGGTGGAAAGATGGAATTAGAACAAATTGCAAATGGTATATGGAAATTGCGTATCGGAACACCGGAGCAGCACACCCCGGTGGCACTGCGCAAATTTCCCATGAGTGAGGAAGCACTGGGAAAACTGGCGCCCGCAGAACTGCCAAAGCAGGCGGGGCAGATCGCCTGGCGGCAAAACCGAAGGGGACTGCAGATTACGCTGCCCATGGACAGCAGCGAGGATATCTACGGCTTCGGGCTGCAGCTGAAAAGCATGAACCAGGCGGGCAGGAAGCGGATGCTTCGTGTCAATTCCGATCCGGTGGCGGATACGGGGGAGGGGCATGCGCCGGTTCCCTTTTACGTCTCCACCGGGGGGTACGGGCTGCTGGTGGATACCTTCCGGCATGCGGAATTCTATATGGGGACGAGCCTGGAAAAGGGGCGTTCCGAACAGCGCAGGGAGGTGAACCAGGCCCACAAGGAATTTTCGGAGTCTGCCCTCTATGCGCTGAAAAAGAATGCGGAAGTGCGCAGGGCCATCATTGACCTGAAGGCGGTGGACGGCGTGGACCTGTACCTGTTCGCGGGTTCCGTGAAGGAGGCGGTGCAGCGCTATAACTTGTTCTCCGGAGGCGGCTGTCTGCCTCCCATGTGGGGGCTGGGAGTTTGGTACCGCTCTTATGGGGGCAGTGACCAGGGGGCTGTGGAGGCTCTGGCGGAGGGCTTCCGCAGGGAGGAGATGCCCGTGGACGTGCTGGGACTGGAGCCGGGGTGGCATTCCCACAGCTATTCCTGCACCTATCAGTGGTCATACCTGTTCCCGGATCCGGAGGCCATGATAGAGAAATTGAACGGACAGGATTACAGGATCAATCTCTGGGAGCATCTCTTCGTATACCCGGCGGCGCCTTTTTATCAGGAGCTTATGCCTTATGCGGGGGAATACGAGGTGTGGAACGGGTTGGTGCCGGATTTCTGTACGCCGGAGGCGGAGAAGATTTTCGCGGATTATCACAGGGAGGAATTCGTGAAGAAGGGGATTGCGGGATTTAAACTGGACGAGTGCGACAATTCCGATTTAAATGCTTCCAACTGGTCCTTCCCGGATGTGACGGAATTTCCCTCCGGCATGGACGGGGAGCAGATGCATGCTGCCATCGGAGGACTGTACCAGAATCTGATTTACCATGTTTTTCATCAGGAAAATAAGAGGACGTATTCCCAGGTGCGTTCCGGCGGGGCGCTGGCGGCTCCTCTGCCCTTTGTGCTGTATTCCGACCTGTATCAGCATAAACAGTTCATCCGGGGGATGGTCACGGCGGGATTTTCAGGGCTGCTCTGGGCGCCGGAGGTGAGGGACTGCAGGAACGGCGCGGATTTGCTCCGGCGGATGGAGACGATTATGTTTTCCGCCCATGCTATCTATAATTGCTGGCGGATTCCCAACCCGCCCTGGAAGCAGGTGGATATCGGGAAGAACCTTGCCGGGGAATTCATGGAGGATGCAGATTATTACACGGATGTCTGCAGAAGGTACCACAGAGTCCGGATGTCCCTTCTGCCTTACCTGTACAGCGCTTTCGCCAGGTATCAGAGGGAGGGGATTCCCCCTGTGAGGGCGTTGGTATTTGACTATGAGGAAGACACGATGGTACGGAATGTGGACGACGAGTATCTTCTGGGGGACGATCTCCAGATCGGAAGAGCGTCGTGTAGGGAAAGAGTGTTCTCTACTGTGT
>CANDMH010000083.1 GCA_947385785.1 uncultured Lachnospiraceae bacterium | reverse complement strand
CTTTCTTGATCATGGCTTTCACCCGCAGCGCCTTCAGATAATAGGCATCGTAATAACCGGAGCCCAGCACGAAGCTTCCCAGCATAATGCGGCGCTTCACCTCCTCGCCGAAGCCGCGGGAACGGGTCTCCTTGTACATCCGGTGCAGCTCCTGGGCGTTTTCGTCACGGTAGCCATATTTGATTCCGTCAAACCGCTCCAGATTGGAGCTGGCTTCCGCCGCCGCAATGGTATAATAAGCGGGAATTGCATAATCCACCAGCCCTAAGTCAAACGTTTCCACAACGGCGCCGCCCTCTTCCAGAAGTTTGGCGGCTTTCAGGACGGCGCCGCGCACCTTTGGGGAGAGTCCGCCGGTTCCGTCTTCCCGATTGTTTTCGGCTTCCGGGATATATGCTTTGGGGATGCCAATGCGTATTCCTTTTACATCTTTTTTCAGTGCGGCGGTAAAATCCGTATCCTCACGGACAATCAGCGTGGAATCCGTGATGGCTGCTGCCTTTTCCGTCGCTCTGTTCTCTGTGCCGCACCGGCAGGCATCCGTTTTTATTTCCTGCTCTTCGGAGAAGGGTATGTGCCGTGGAGTTTTCCTGTCAGTGTAAACAGGTCCCGCAATCGTTTCCAATACTACAGCACAGTCTTCTACCGTTTTACACAACGGGCCAATCTGGTCCAGAGAGGAGCCATACGCCACCAGGCCGTAACGGGATACCGTGCCATAGGTGGGTTTCATGCCCACCACACCGCAATGGGATGCCGGCTGGCGAATGGAGCCTCCGGTATCGGACCCAAGCGCGAAAAAGCACTCTCCCGCCGCTACCGCCGCCGCCGAACCGCCGGAAGAACCTCCGGGCACATGTTCCGGATTATGCGGATTGCGGGTGGGACCGCAGGCGGAAGTCTCCGTGGTGGAACCCATGGCAAATTCATCCATGTTTGTCTTGCCGATGACGACCGCACCCGCCTGTTCCAGTTTCAAAACCGCTTCCGCGGAATAGGTGGGGATGAAGTTTCCCAGAATCCGGGAGGAACAGGTGGTTGCCATCCCCTCCGTGCACAGATTGTCCTTCAAAGCCACGGGCACGCCCGCCAGCGGTCCGGACAATTCGCCCGACTCTATCTTACGCTGCACTTCTGCCGCTTTTTTTAACGCCTTTTCTCTGTCAACCGTCACATAACAGTGATAGAGTTCCTCAGATTTATCTATCTGCTCCAGTACTGCCTGCATGGCTTCCACCGCGGTGGCTCCGCCTTCTTTTATCAGCCTGCCAAGCTCTACTGCAGAAAGGGATAAAAGTTCCATATTGCCTCCTATTCCAGTTCCGCCTCTGTCCCCTCCAGTACCAAAGCACGGGCATGGGCACCGGACGGGGATGTTGCTGTTTTCCAGTTCCGTGTTATTCAAAGGTTTTGGGTACTACAAACATGTCATCCTTCTGGGCCGGGGCGTTCCTCAGGATGTTTTCACTGTCGTCCCCGTTTGTCACCACGTCCTCCCGGAATACATTCTGCACCGGAAATACATGGGACATGGGTTCCACTCCTGTGGTGTCAAGCTCGTTTAATTTATCGATGTAGTCAAGCATCCTTCCCATATCCTTCTTCGCCTGCTTCTTCTCTTCCCCGGAAAGAGCAAGTTTGGCGAGTATACCTACATATTCTATTGTTTCGTCAGTTATTTTGTTTGCCATATTAATTTCCCTTTTTGTTTTGTCATAGTGCGTCTTGTGGCTGCCTGGGCCGCTCGGCAGCATAACCCTGCAGAAGCCGATTATACTCTGTTCCGGCTTGTTTGAAGCAGACAGGCGGTACCTGTTTTGTATGGTTTTCCGCTCTTCTATTTTCGTCCTTTCGTTTTTGCACCATAGAAATTCATATGCCATAGAAAGAATAGGGCGCATGGTTTCCCTTCCCCGCATACTCCTTCCGACTCAGCCCTCTCTCCCCCGAAACAGCGCCGGAAATCAGCCTTTTGGTAAGTTCCGGCACATCGTCTCTTGCCAGTGCTTCCTCCACCTCCATCCACAGCACCTCGCTGTTTTCCTGATGGTCGGATGCAGCCTCCCCGGAAATATATTCTGCCCTGAATGCAATGTACCAGTCATGCATGTTGAACCTGATACCGATAATGTCCGCCGGCTCTGCCACAATGCCGGTTTCTTCCATCAATTCCCGCTTCATCGCTTCCTGGGGCGTCTCGCCCAGGTTTACATAGCCGCCCGGTACGATGAGCATATCCTTCCCGCTTCCGTAGGTATGGCGTGCGAGCAGGACTTTCCCTTCTTTTATGACAACGCCTGTTACGCTTTGTCCCCAATTTGTATTTTGATGATTCATATTCCGTTCCTCACTTATCGATACTGTACACTGAATCACTTTACGGTAACTGATATATACTCACGGTCAAAAACATTTGCCAGACTTCACATTTCCTTACCGTCTGCACGGTATAACCAGTGAACACATCGGCAATCCAGAGCTGAAAGCGGCAATTAAGTGCGTTCACGAGTATAGAACGAGTGAGCACTGCCGCAACATTGAACAGGAGTTTTCAGTCGCGGATTTTAATATGCACCTCCCGCAGCTGCTGCTCGGTGACATCGCCCGGGGCGTTGCACATCAGATCCTGGGCGGAACCGCTCATGGGGAACGCGATGACCTCGCGGATGTTCTCCTCTCCCCGAAGCAGCATCAGCATCCTGTCTATGCCGGGTGCCATTCCTGCATGGGGCGGCGCGCCGAAGCGGAATGCCTGATAGAGCGCCCCGAATTTCTTCTGCAGGGTCTCTTCGTCATAGCCCGCAAGCGCAAAGGCTTTCACCATAATGTCCAGGTCGTGGTTTCTCACAGCCCCGGAAGAAAGCTCCACTCCGTTGCAGACAATGTCGTACTGATATGCCAGAATGTCCAGCGGGTTTTCCTGCTCCAGCGCTTCCAGGCCGCCCTGGGGCATGGAAAACGGGTTGTGGGTAAAGTTAAGCTGCTTTGTCTCCGGGTCAATCTCATACATGGGGAAATCATTCACATAGCAGAAGCGGAATGCGTTCTGTTCCGTCAGCCCCAGTTTTTCTCCCAGTTCATTGCGGATCTTTCCGGCATAGTAGCAGGCTCTCTCCTCCTTGTCGGCGATAAAGAAAATCGTGTCTCCCGCTTCCAGCCCTGCCAGTTCCCGAAGCGTTGCTTTCAATTCCTCCGGTATAAATTTGTCAATGGGTCCCTTGTAGGTAAGGTCCTCCGCCACCTCCAGGTATCCAAGCCCCGCCATTCCCAGGGACTGGGCAAACTGCAGAAGCTTCTCATGGAAGCCCTTGCTCATCCCGGCATGCACCCGGATGGCCCGGACGGTTCTGCCCAGAAATGGTTTGAAAGTACATTTCCCGAAAAATTCCGTCACATCCTGGATGCGCAGGGGGTTGCGCAGGTCCGGTTTGTCCGTGCCGAATTCCAGCATTGCCTGCCTGTAACTGAATATGGGGTAGGGCGCCTGGGTGACAGCGGCTCCTTCCGGTGCAAATTTCTCGAAAGCAGCGGAAAGTACCGTTTCGCCCACTTTAAAGACATCCTCCTGGGTGGCAAAGCTCATCTCGAAATCAAGCTGGTAGAATTCTCCCGGCGAGCGGTCCGCCCGGGCATCCTCATCCCGGAAGCAGGGCGCTATCTGAAAATATTTATCGATGCCGGACACCATCAGAAGCTGTTTGTACTGCTGGGGCGCCTGGGGAAGGGCGTAAAATTTGCCCTTATATTTTCGGGAAGGGACGATATAATCCCTGGCGCCTTCCGGTGAGGACGCGCACAGAATGGGAGTCTGAATCTCCACAAACCCCATTTCGGTCATTTTGGCGCGGAGAAACGCAATTACCTCTGCGCGAAACAAAATATTGTCTCTCACTTTTGCGTTTCTCATATCCAGATAGCGGTACTTGAGGCGCACATCCTCTCTGGTCTCTTTCGATGTCATCACCTCGAAGGGCAGCTGCCCGTACACCTTTCCGAGCACGGTAATCTCCTGCGCTTCCAGCTCAATGGTGCCGGAGGGAATCCTGGGGTTATAGGTCTCCTCGTCCCTCTTCTCCACGGGCCCTTCCACGGTGATGCAGGTCTCCTTTGTCAGCCCTTTTAAAAGGCCCGGGGTACGGATTACTACCTGCAGAACGCCGTACATATCCCGTAAGTCTATAAAGGATACACCGCCGTGGTCGCGGATGTTTTCAATCCAGCCCGCCACGCGGATTCTTTCTCCGATATGATGTTCATGCACATCTCCGATTGTCATGTCTCTGTATTGATTTCTGTTCGTCATAGAGGCTCCTTTCTATTCCAGTTCCGCATGCGTCCGTACAATCCCCTTTTTTGCAGAGAATTTCCAGCCGCTTAATGCTGCGTCCGCAAATCCGCCGGGACATTGTTCGGATGAATGCTGTTTCCATTTCTCACGTCTGCCCCCGAGCCTCTTCCTGCGCACAAAAAAAGCCCGGAACACAGTCTTCTGCATTCCGGGACGAATAATTATCAATAATTATCCGCGGTACCACCCGCTTTGAACAGCCGTATCTTCCATCAAAGATATTTCCCGCCTGCTCCACTCTGACACTTAACGCGTGCAACGTGCCCTCCTAGCATAAACCTTCCGCATCAAATTGTTCTGCTTACGTTCTGCATATGTTCAGATGACCTGCTCCGGAGTGTTCCCCATATCAGTTCCCGCTGACAGCGCTTTCAGTCGGTGACGCCGTCTTCCTGTTGCCTTTCCTGAAAGGAGTCTCCTTCATGGCATTTACTTTGTAAGAATGAAGTAAGGATAGCACATTCATGGATGGATTGCAAGCTTTTTTTGCCTTTCACCTCACGAATCTCCCACTTTTACATATCCCAGCTTTTCCTGCATGGTATCGTTCAGTTGTTCCGCCGAAATTCTGCCGCTCTCTATCAAATGTTTTATGATACTTTTCACTTTTCTGTCGCTTATTTTTGCGAAATTATCATCACTTTTCAAAGAGGTCAAAATAACCTTCGCAAACCTGCCCAACCCATCATAATTTTTTACCAGAGCCTCATAATGGGTATCTGCCAGTTCCGCTAACGGAGTGTTTCCCCGTTCCTGCATCAGTTCAATTCCCTGATCTTTGAACAGTTGTTCATCAATATAGACAATCTCACACCTGTTTGGCTTTTCAAATCCTGTAATGATCGGTAAAACGTCCTCCTCAGGATTCCCAATCTTATCGACCTTCCATAGCGATAACTCATCTGATGTCGTCCTCAGGCAGCCGGTAATTGCATCAGCTCTCACATCTTTCACCTCAGCCTCTGATACATCCTCCGGCCATTTTGCCCTGCTGATTTTACGAATATAGTAACTCATCCTTTATTCACCATCGGTTTCCAGGCTTTGGATCACTTCTTCTTTATATTTCTCCAACCGTCCGGAACAGAAAACATGATTTTTCAGTACACTCAAGTATTTTTTTTCATTCCAGGCTTCAAAGCACCTGATACTCAAATCCTTTACCTCATCACTTTCATTACTTAATCCGGCAATTGCAATATATGCCAGATTTTTTCTCCTGCTCTTTGGAAGTTCTGCAATAATGAATATTATCTCTTTCAGGACATGCGTATTTTTGTCCAGATTTTCCAGATAAATGTTTTGTAAAATAGTATCTGCTGTTGTCTCATATTTCCGATACAATTCATTGAAATACTTCTCTGCTTTTGACTCAAACCCCATTTCATAGTCCGACTCTTTCAGCAGCCCATATAAGACGGGCTTTTTATTCTCAATGATATTTTTCTGCATTTTCCTGTAAATCTCGGCATCCCGGTCACTGCTGCTGGTATTGTCTCTATACCGGAACCAATTGTCCGTTTCTGCTTCTTTACTATTCATACTATGTGAAAGGAGAGTAAAATATTTTATAATATATGTCTTAAAGTATTTTTCTCTGTCCATATTACTGACAACATCAGCATATAAAATGTTCTTTTGCAATTCATCGTTTACAACATACGCAGAATCCATATTCTCCCTCCTGCCTCATGAACTGTCAGAAAATAAATCTTTGCATCGCTATACTGCCCTTACTGCATTGTACAAAGAATATCAAGAAAGCAATCAAAAATCTGCCTGTCATTCTCCACGGAAAATCTGGTCTCGCTATTTTCAAACAATGTATTATAATCAAAAAACTTCCTGATCACCTTTCCTTCGGATGTAGCACAGGTTTCCCTTGCAATATTACATATCTCGCCACAAATCTCTTTTCTGCATAATAACCGTTCTGTTTTTTCTATATTAGGAAAACCTGAGAGCAGCTCCTCACCAAGGAAAATATTTTCACATGTAACTGCTTCTTCACAGTTCAGCGCCAGTCTGTTTCCCCGAATCTGAAATTTTTCAATGAATTCCATGCCCTTCCGGTACATATCCGCATTGTATATCTCTATAAACGCTTCTTTTGAATCCGTCCCATTCGTGTTTGCCAGCTTAAAATTAATTCTGTCACCCAATACTTCCACGCTTGCCTGTGTACCTTTGACAAAAACTGGCATGATAATAGTTTCAACCAGACCATTTGCATTCATTTTCATTTGATTAACAGAGGACGGCTGAAATCCTCTGTCTGTCCAAAAACGAATTAATTCGATATAATTCCCGGCATTCTGCGTGGAAAATTTTTCAAAATCCCCAAATACAACAAGCTGAATATTTGATATCATACTTCAACTTCACCCTCTCTTCACAAAACGTGTCCCTGCCTTCTGCTCTTTGCAGACACCTGGCTGTTTTCTACCGTGAGTATGACCAAATTATATCATAAATATTTTTATCTCACAATCATAATTTGAAGCCGCTTATATGCAAAACCTGCGGAAGCAAAGTACCTCCCCTCCTTCAGCACAGATACCTGCCAATCACCGGAATCCTGCGCAGGCAGACTGCCACGGCAGTGCAAACCGCATAACACCCCAGCGCAAGCAGCGGAATCCCGACGATATTGGGAACCGTCATGGTATCAATTCCTCTCTCTTCCAGCACTTCCAGTAAGCCCACATGCATCACATAAACCCCAAAGGTCGCCTCTGACAATTCCCGGATGATTCTCCCCGTCAGGCGGCTGTAATGCACCTTACTCATCACATTCGTAAAGAACAGAAACAGCGCCGTTACAATGAGAAACGTAAACACGCCATAACTGTCATAGATTTCCCCCCTGGGCTCGCCCGCCTTCAGTGATAGATAACTGTCCAGGAAAATATTCAGCAGCACCGCCGGAATCACCCCTGCATATATGACCCTGTGCCACTTTTCCGGGATTCCGTAATGGGCTATATAATATCCCCATACGAAATATCCCATATAGCTGCACGCCATACCGAGTTCCACAACATCAGTCAGTTCCGACGCATATCTTACAATATAAGACCTGTTCAGGGCAGACACCGTGGACATCCCTATTTTCAGGAAAAAGAACAGCAGCAAAAAGTATTGAAGATTTCTCTTTTCGGCGCTTTTTACCCAGGAACGCAGAATCGGAACAAGCATATAGACTGCAACAATCATCGGCAGGAACCAGAGGTGATATCTGCCGCCGAGCAGTTCTTTTATGATCTCCTTCCACTGCGCGGCTCCCAAACCGCGTTTTCCGCAGTCGTACAGGCCGTACAATCCGGACCATATCCAGTATATCGCCAGAAGCCGGAATATATTGTGGAAATACAGCCTTTTGATACTGATGTCCTTATTCAGGAAGATGGCTCCGCTGATCATCACAAAAATCGGGACACCGAAACGGAACAGCGCGTCCCAGGCATTCGCAATCTGCCACTCTCTGCCGGTCACCGGAAGCACGTACCATTTCTGGCCGGCGCTGTGCAGCATCACCACGCTGAACGCAGCCACGATGCGAAGCAAATCATAATGAACCATCCTTTTATCCTGCGACACTGCTTCCATAGCCCTGTTCCTTTCTGCCCCTCTCTGTATTCCGTCAGCTTACCTCCTGGTACCACGCCGCATTATTCCCCGTGTAATGCACACTCGCTGTCCACACCAGTACTGCGTTGGTCTACGCTCCGCTGCGGTCCGTGCCGGACATGTGCCACCGGTACACAGCACCGTGGGCAGGCGTGTCCACCGCATCGCCTCCCTTCTCCGCCTTATCCCGGCGCGGACATCAGGCACGCATTACACCGAAATGAATGCAACGGCGTACCAACAGCCTGGCCTCTTCCCATTCCCTGCCCTGCTGCTTTTTCCCCATGTAAAACAGGAATAAGAGTATTTCAAACTGCCTCTCTAAAACTGCAGCGTCTTAATCCTGTCAACCGCCTCCACCGTGTTCTCATAGCTTCCAAACGCGGTCAGCCTGAAATATCCTTCCCCGCCGGGTCCAAAACCGGAACCCGGAGTTCCCACCACGTTCACCCGCTCAAGCAGGCAGTCAAAAAACTCCCAGCTGCTCATGCCATTCGGCGTTTTCAGCCAGATGTAAGGCGAGTTAACACCGCCTGACACGGTATAGCCGGCCTCTTTTAAACCATTGAAAATATATTCCGCATTTTTCATGTAACAGGCAACCTGCTCCTTCAGCTGAGCCTTCCCTGCCTCAGAATAAACCGCCTCGCCCGCCCGCTGTACGATATAAGGCGCGCCGTTATACTTTGTGCCGTGCCGTCTCGCCCACAGCGCATGCAGAGACACCTCGCCGCATTTCAGTTCCTTCGGAATTACGGTAAATCCAAGACGCACTCCCGTAAACCCTGCATTTTTGGAAAAAGAACGGAACTCAATCGCGCAGCTTTTCGCACCCTCACACTCATAAATACTGTGAGGCACATCCTCTTCGGAGATATAAGCCTCATAGGCGGCATCATAGAGAATGACAGCACCTTTCTTCAGCGCATAATCCACCCACTCCTGCAGCCGCGCCTTCGTGATGGTTGCCCCTGTAGGATTGTTTGGGAAACACAGATAAATCAGGTCCGGCGTCCGGGACTCTCCGGGCAGTTCCGGCGCAAAATCATTTTCCGCAGTACAGGGCAAGTATATCACATCGCTCCAGGTCTCCCGCTCCCTGTCATAAGTGCCTGTCCGTCCTGCCATCACATTGGAGTCCACATACACGGGGTACACCGGGTCACATACCGCAATCCTGTTGTCCAGGCTGAAAATCTCCTGGATATTTCCTGTATCACATTTCGCCCCGTCTGAAATAAAGATTTCGTCCGCATCAATATCACAGCCCCTGGCCCGGTAATCATTGTCAGCAATTGTTTTCCGCAGGAACTCATACCCCAGATCAGGCGCATATCCGCGGAAGGTCTCCGCCTTCCCCATCTCATCCACCGCGCCATGCAGCGCCTGCGTCACCGCCGGAACCAGCGGCAGCGTCACATCGCCTATCCCCAGACGGATAATCTTCTTATCCGGATGTGACGCACTGTACGCACTCACTTTTTTTCCAATGGTGGAAAACAGATAGCTTCCGGGAAGCTTTAAATAATTCTCATTGATTTTAAACATTTCTATCTCTCCTCTCTCTTCCTGCAATTCTAAGGAATTGTCATGCAGACGCTTCCCTCGAACACAGTAACTGCCGGTCCGGTCATGTAAATCAGGTTCGCCGCCCTGTCCCATTCTATCAGAAGCTCGCCACCTAACAGTTTAACCGTTACCGCGCTGTCTGTCAAATTATTTAACACACATGCCGCCGCCACGGCGCAGCATCCGGTCCCGCAGGCCAGGGTCTCCCCGGTTCCCCGCTCCCAGACACGCATGAAGCAGGACTTCCTGTCCAGCACCTCCACAAATTCCGTGTTGGTCCGCCTGGGAAATCTGGCATGGTTTTCAAAAAAAGGACCGATCTGCTCCAGTTTCATCTCCGCCACATTCCGGGCAAATATCACCGCATGGGGATTCCCCATGGATACACAGGTCATGCGGTATTCCTTTCCCTCCACCAGGATAGGCTCATCCACCACCCTTTCCCCAGCTGCTTCCACAGGAATCAGGGCCGGTTCCAGAATCGGGCTTCCCATATTAACCCGCACCATCTTCACCATCCCGCGGCCCTCCGGCTGTCCCGGCTCCTTCTCCACCGTCAGATCCAGATGCTTTATTTTGCCGGCGCTGATTACGCTGACGTGGTCGGAGTCTGTCAGTCCCTTATCATACACATATTTTCCCACACAGCGGATTCCGTTTCCGCACATCTCCGCCCTGGTGCCGTCGGCATTGTACATTTCCATCTCGAAATCGGCCTCATCGGAAGGATTGATAAAAATCATCCCATCGCCGCCGATGCCGAAATGTCTGTCACTGAGCCGCCTCACCAGCTCCGGCTTCTCCCCGTAGGGAATATGCTCTTCAAAACCGTTTACATAGATATAATCGTTGCCGCAGCCATGCATTTTCGTAAATTTCATTTCTGCACCTCCCGTCCAAACCGATATCTGCCGCCCTTTTATGCGAAATTGTACGGCTATAGCCTGCATCCTTTACAGTTTTGCATGCAGCTTCCTTAATTTTATCATCAGCGCCCTGTGATTTCAATACAAAATTAGATGTGGCTTCCGATTTACACGGCTTCCGATTCATATTTTCCCTTCCGCAGACATATCTATTATAAAGAAAAATGACAGGATAAAATGAAGGGGAATAGGATGAGTGCTAAAACAAAAATCGTCGTACTTCACATGAAAGAGCTGATTTATACCGGAATCTTTGCTGTTCTGGGGGTACTGCTCGTTATTCTGCTGATCCTGATGTTCCTGCCGGGCAAGGATAAAAAAGACCCTCCTGCCCCTGAACCGGAGCCGGAAGCAACGCAGACCGCCTCCCTCTACATACCGGGCATCTATACCACCGAACTGGTGCTGGGCAGTGAATCCATTGATGTGGAAGTCATTGTGGATAAGAACTCCGTCACTTCCATCCGGATGGTCAATCTGAACGAAGCCGTCACCACCATGTACCCGCTGCTGCAGCCCACCTTTGACTCCATCTGCGCGCAGGTGCTGGAACAGCAGTCTCTGGATTCCATCAGCTATACGACTGAAAGCAAGTATACCTCCCTGGTGCTGCTGGAGGCAATACAGAATTCGCTGGAGAAGGCGAAGGCAGGCGGAACGGAGTAATTCCGGAGGATGAGGGCGAAATTTCCCGGGGTGATTCGGAAGCGTGAAGAGAATATAGCTATATTGAAATACAGCAGAGAGGAAAGGGGCGCCGTAACGGCTGCCCCTTTTACTGCCTTCGGCTTTCTTTGTCTGCCACCCGGTGCAGCGCTTCTGCCCTCCGGCGCTGCTTAAGCAAAACAGCCATACTGCAGGGAGCCCCGGAGACCAGGTTTGATCAGCAGACTCAGTTTATAAAGGTATATTCCCATGAAACATTTTATTCGCCGCGCCCATTTCCATGCTTTCCAATACCCTGATGATCCTGCCCCTCGTCTCCTCCGGGGTGATTACCTCATCCACATACCCCATATGCGCGGCCTCATACGGATTCAGGAACTGGCCTTCATATTCCCTGATCCGCTCTGTTTTCTCCTCCTGGGGTACTTTTTTGTACAACACTTCTATCGCAGCTTTTGCCCCCATAACAGCCATCTCCGCCTCCGGCCAGGCATATACCATGTCCGCCCCAAGCTCCTTACTGCACATTGCCAGATAAGCGCCGCCATAGCCTTTGCGCACAATCACTGTTATTTTAGGCACCGCAGCCTCGCCGTAAGCATAAAGCATCTTGGCCCCATGGCGGATAATCCCTCTCCTTTCCTGATCCTTCCCCGGATAAAACCCGGGGACATCCACCAGATTTACAAGCGGAATGTTGAAGCTGTCACAAATCCGGATAAACCTGGACGCCTTGTCCGCTGCGTCTATGTCTATACACCCGGCCTTTTCCAATGACTGGTTTGCCACAATGCCTACCGCCCTCCCGGCTATCCTGGAAAATGTCGTGACAATATTCCGGGCATATTTTTCTTTTATTTCGAATACGCTTCCGTCGTCCGCCAGACAGTCAATCAGCCCATGGACATCAAAAATGCGCCGGTTTGATTCCGGCAGGATATTGCCGATACGTTTTTCCTTTTCCGCGGCATAATCCACGAAATTGCTCCTTAACGGCATATCCCTGAAATTGCCCGGCAGATAGCTTAATAATTTTTTTATGTATTCTATGCATTCCGCGTCGTCTTTCGCCACCATATCCGCCATCCCGCTGACGGAGGAATGTACTCTGGTACCTCCCAGCTCCTCCAGGGAAGACACCTCGCCGATAGCCTCCCTTACCACCTTGGGCCCGGTGATGCACATGTTGCCTGTCCCCTCTACCATCAGGATAAAATCCGTCAGCGCAGGCGAATAGGACGCCCCTCCCGCACAACTCCCCATAATCGCGGAAATCTGAGGAACCTTGCCGGAAGCCTTTACATTATTGAAAAAAATCTCCCCATGGCCGGAAAGACTCTGAATTCCCTCCTGTACCCTGGCGCCTCCCGAATCAAAAAGCCCCACTATAGGCACCATCATCTGGAGGGATTTTTTCTGGATATTTGATATTTTACCCGCATTCATCTCACTGATTGAGCCCCCGAATACAGTAAAATCCTGGGCATAGGCACATACGGTTCTGCCATTCACGCGACCGTACCCGGCGATTACCCCATCCCCCTCTTTTTTCCTGTCCGCCATCCCAAAATAGTTACACCGATGCTGCAGAAATCTGTCCGTTTCAATAAATGTGCCGCTGTCAAATAATAAATTGATGCGTTCCCATGCTGTCAGCTTTCCTTTGGAATGCTGCTTTTCCTTCCTGTTTTCTCCTCTGGCTTCAATTCTGCGCCTTTCTAATTCTTCAATCTTTCCAGCACTCGCCATGGTATACGATTCCTCCCGTTTCAGCGGTCCTTTCCTGTCCCGTTATCATTCTTCCTGCGAATCAGCTCCCCAAGAGCCAAAACCTTTTCCGCCCGCTTCTGCATCGGAGGTCCGATCATTTTTCCGTTTAATTTCGCAACGCTGCCCCCTGCATTCTTCGCCGCATTTACGGCATTTATAACCGCTTCCGCATATTCCAGTTCCTCTTTCGCAGGTGAAAAACAGGTATGAGCCCATGGAATCTGGTTCGGGGTTACAACCAATACCCCCGCAAACCCTGATGCGCGGGATTTCTTCTCTTCCGCAATAAATCCCTCCTGGTTCTTCAAATCCGGGTAAGGCGTATCAATGGGCAATATCCCATTCATCCTGGCAGCCATGATCACCATTGACCGGGGTACCTCAAAAGCCTGCGGCGGATCCAGATGCTCTCCCCTCACACTGTCCAGGAAGTCCTCTCCCCCGAACAGCAACGCGATAATCCGTCCGTTGCATCCGGCAATCTCTTTCACATTCATCACTGCCGCGGCAGTCTCAATCAGCGGAAGCATTTTTAACTTCCCGGCAGGATAACCGTTTTTGATTTCCTGTTCCTTCAACAGGGAATCAAATTGACATACATCTTCTGCGGTATTGATTTTAGGCAGGACAATCCCTGAAATATTACCATGCTTTAACAGCTCCATGTCCTCGGGCAGGGAATCGGTTCCAAGCCTGTTAACCCTGAGAAACAACTGCTTCCCCTCAAACATATCCATCCCCAGATATCGGTCCAGCAAAATCCTGGCTTTTGCCTCTTCCTGGACCGGTACCGCATCTTCCATGTCAAATATGACGGCATCCGCCCCGCAGTTCCCTGCCCTGACAATAAATTTTTCATTATTTGCCGGAACAAACAATATGCTCCTAAGTAAATATTCCATTGTATTTTCCTTTCCATAAGCAGACCTATATGCCCCGGCCCGCTTTTCTCTGCCCAGGCGCCGATCCGCATCTTCATCCCACTATAAACCTTCCGGTTCGCCGATACACCCGCCTGCGGCACCGCTTCCGCGTTATTCCGGTCCCCCGTTTCAGCATACTATTATTATGCCGATTTAGCAAGGACTTTTTCCAATTGCAGTACAATTAGCCTGTAAAGCCTGTAACCTTAACCTGTAACCTTCGAAAAACGACTTTTTTGGATACACATTATTTACAATTCCGAGACATCCGCGTTATACTTACCTTATAGACTAAAATGGGAATGAAAAAAAGAGGAAAAACAAATGGAAGACAGAAAAATCCTGATTATAGAAGACGAAAAGCCCATAGCGGACATTCTGAAGTACAGCTTCGAGAAGGAGGGCTTCCAGGTACAGTGCGCCCACACCGGCAGCGAAGGCTTCTCTGCCGCCTGCAGCGAGCCTCCCGACCTGGTGCTGTTAGACTGGATGCTGCCGGACATCAGCGGTGTGGATGTCTGCAGGATGCTGACCGAACGTTACAGGATCCCCATTATCATGCTCACGGCCAGAGGAACAGATCGGAAGAGCGTCGTGTAGGGAAAGAGTGTTCTCTACTG
>CANDMH010000082.1 GCA_947385785.1 uncultured Lachnospiraceae bacterium | reverse complement strand
CCCGCTCCCAGCGAGGACCCCTCGGTAAGTCCCGCTCCCAGCGAGGATCCCTCGACAAGCCCTGCTCCCAGCGAGGATCCCTCGGTAAGTCCCGTTCCCAGTGAGGACCCCTCGACAAGCCCTGCTCCCAGCGAGGACCCCTCGGTAAGCCCCGTTCCCAGCGAGGAACCAACAGCAAGCCCTGCCCCCCCTGTAGCGCCCACTTCGAAGCCTACACCAGAGCCGGTTCACACCCACAGCTGGTCAAAAGACTGGAAGGGCAACAGCAAATACCACTGGCATGACTGTGTAGCCGAAGGCTGCAATATAACTGAGAACAGCGAAAAGGAAGGATATGGGGAGCACCTTCCGGGAGACTGGCTCACGGACAGTGAGCCGACTTCGGAAGCGGCGAAGCAGGCACCGGCAATGTGTTGTCTGCGGATTTGTCATGGAAACCGCGGAAATTCCCGCCGCAGGCAGCCAGGGAGACGGAGCGCCCTTTATCCGAAATGACGCGGAAGAAAAGGGATGGGCGGCAGTAAAAGCCGCCGTGGAGAAAGCCGCCGGGAACAGCACTGTGGACATCGTCATGAACGGAGCCGTCCTGGTTCCGGGCGAAATATTGAATGCCGTCAAAGGCCGGGACATCACCCTTGTTTTTGACATGGGAGACGGCGTTGTCTGGAGCGTGAACGGAAAACAGATGACCGCGGCTCAGGCGGGAGATATCGATTTTTCCGTCAAAAAGGATTCCGGTGGAATTCCGGAAGACATGGCGCGGAATGTGGCAGCAGGAAATACATATCGTCAGTTTAGCCTGACGCACAACGGGGATTTCGGATTCACGGCAACGCTTTTCCTGGATCTGGGTAAGGAAAACCAGGGCCGCCAGGCTGTACTGTATTATTACAACAAGGAAACTGGAAACCTGGAAACAGTGGGAAGGCGCCAGATAACGGAGAACGGAATCGCGGGCTTTGTGTTTACACATGCATCTGATTACCTGGTTGTAATCGAAAAGAACGCAGATACGGATTCCTCAGAAGAAAGCGGTCAGGAAAACAAGAATTCAGATACCGGCAGCGAAACCGCATTGACGAGTCCGGCCACTGGAGATATACAGTTTATATGGGTGGCAATCTATGGTCTTGCGGCGATTTTGGCAGGTTTCGGAATCTTTATCGCTGGAAAGAGACATCACAGACCATAAGGCACTGAAACAGAAAAAGGGCGTATGGTGAACGGCATTATTTCCTGTACCTGAGCTTTTAAACAGCCTGATACCCATAACAGCCAACGAACGTTCAGGCCCAAATGGAAATAGCGTAGCCAGATTGGCGGCAAACGGTTCTCCTCTGCCGCCAATCTGGCTTTATCTCATCGCCACCCCTGTCAGATCTCAAAAGTCAGCTCCCCATAGGAAGGCACCGGCCATACGGCCTTGTCTACAATTCTCTCCAGCTCATCTACAGGCGTCCGCAGCTCCTCCATTGCTTCTCGAACCGTATCTTTATAGAAGAAAGCCTGCTCCCTCACGTTTTTCATCGCCGCTGCATCCCCGGCTGCCTTCTCCAACCTGCCAAGGGCATGCTTCGCCTCTGTCAGCTTTCCGTTCACCTCAGCCAGCAGTTCCCGCTGGGACAGAGGCTCGGCTCCTGCCTCCTTCACGGCAATCACGGCATCTGCCAGGGACTTTGTATACCTGATAACTGCCGGAATATATTTCTTTCCCGCCATATCTATCATGGTGTTGGCCTCAATGCGGATCGTCTTCGCATAGGTCTCGTAGATAATCTCCTCCCTGGACTCCAGCTCCACTCTTGTAAAAATGCCGAATTTTTCGAACAGGCGCACCGACTTTTCCGTAGTCAGAGTACAGGCCGCTTCTACCGTGGATTTGATATTGGGCAGGCCTCGCCTTGCCGCTTCCGCCACCCATTCCTCGGAATAGCCGTCCCCGTTGAAGATAATCCTCTGATGCTTTGTCATATATTCCTTAATCAGGTCATGTACAGCCAGTTCGAAGTCTTCCGCCTTCTCCAGCACATCCGCAGCCTCGCAGAACGCTTCCGCCACAATGGCATTCAGCGTGGTATTGGGACTGGCCACGGAATCCGAGCTGCCGACCATGCGGAATTCGAATTTATTTCCGGTGAAGGCAAAAGGGGATGTCCTGTTCCTGTCCGTGGCATCCTTCTCAAATTCCGGAATGGTAGACACACCGGTCTCCAGCCTGCCTCCCTCCAGACAGTGGGCGGCTTCCCCGGTTTCCACCAGCTGCTTCACCACATCCTCCAGCTGCTCTCCCAGGAAAATAGAAATGATGGCCGGAGGTGCCTCGTCGGCGCCCAGTCTGTGATCATTTCCCACATCGGAAGCGCTCTGACGCAGCAGATCCGCATGGGTGTCCACCGCCTTCATAATACATGCCAGAACCAGCAGAAACTGAATATTTGCATTGGGCGTATCGCCGGGGTCCAACAAATTGACACCATTGTCAGTTCCCAGAGACCAGTTATTGTGCTTTCCGGAACCGTTGACTCCCGCGAAGGGCTTCTCATGGAGAAGGCATGTGAGTCCATGTCTTCCCGCGACCTTTTTCATGGTTTCCATCACCAGCTGGTTGTGATCCACCGCGATATTTGCGGTCTCATACACGGGGGCCAGTTCGTGCTGGGCCGGAGCCACCTCGTTGTGCTGCGTCCTGGCTGTCACGCCCAGCTTCCACAGCTCCACATTCAGATCTTTCATATAAGCTCCCACCCGTTCCCGGATGGTACCGAAATAGTGGTCTTCCAGCTCCTGCCCTTTCGGCGCCGGAGCTCCAAACAGCGTACGTCCCGTAAAAATCAGGTCCTCCCGCTGCAGATACTTCGCCCTGTCCACCAGAAAATATTCCTGTTCCGGCCCCACGCTGGGCACTACCTTCGTCGCGGAAATATTGCCGAAAAGACGCACAATACGCAGTGCCTGCTGACTCAGCGCCTCCATGGAACGCAGCAGCGGCGTCTTCTTATCCAGGGCCTCCCCTGTATAGGAGCAGAACGCCGTGGGAATGCAGAGGATGACGCCGGTGGCATCCTCTTTCAAAAATGCCGGGGAAGTGATGTCCCATGCCGTATACCCTCTGGCCTCAAAGGTAGCCCGCAGACCCCCGGAAGGAAAGGAAGAGGCATCCGGCTCTCCTTTAATCAGTTCCCTGCCTGAAAACTCCATAATCATCCTGCCATCCTCGTCAGGATGTGTAACAAAAGCGTCATGTTTCTCCGCCGTGATGCCTGTCAGCGGCTGGAACCAGTGGGTATAATGAGTCGCCCCGTTTTCCACCGCCCAGTCCTTCATGGCTTTCGCAATCACATCAGCCGTGGCAAGCGACAGCTCCCCGCCGTCATCCATCAGCCTCTGTACTTCTCTATAAATACTTCTGGGAAGCCTTTCTTTCATTTTGCCGAAGGTAAATACCTTACTGGCAAAGATTTCTTCCACATTAAGCACGTCGCCCATCTCTTTTTCCTCTCTGTCCCTTCTGTTTTCCATACCCAAAGCCGCCGGGGGACACATCCCCAGATGCTTAACAGCGAAATTCCGCTCAAAGTGGTTAAATTTTGTTCCGGCTTCGGCTTGTCCGGGTCAGGAACTGCCAGCAAGCTGCTGCTTCCTTAATACCCGCGTTCAGAAATTTTTCCAAATACTTTAATACCCTACTTTTTACAGGATTGCAATACCCCAAATGCATTTTCTCGCTTTCCGCTAAAACAACCGGCATTTTTTCCCATTCCCAGGGCAGATTGCACACTGCTTTCTTCTCCCTGCCGCGGCGAAATATCACGTTTTGTCCAAAAAAAGCCTGAACCTGACTCCAAAGTCAGAATACTGCCCTATCGGAATCCCGTATGAAAGTATTTGTGTACGACTCCAGTAGAAGCAATTACTTGACAAATCGGCCTGGAGAAAGCTATAATCCTGTTAATCTGTTGTAGCTGACGGATCACATTCTGCTGAAATTCACGGGAATTGTGCAGAAATAACTTTTATTTTGAGAGAGGTTCCGTATCCGTCCGTGCAGATAATCTGTGCCGCCGGACAGGTTTCGGAATTACCCACACTTTCTGACATCCGAACCCGTTCCGGGCAGTTAAAAAGGAACGAAAGGTATGAATGCGGTAAAAAAGAATTCTGTTTATATCCTCTTTATGCTGATTGCCATGGGCTGCGGCCTTGTCTGGGCATTTACAAATCTCGGCTATGACGGCGAATACCAGATTGCCATGTGCAGCCGCCTGCTGCGGGGAGACAAAATGTTTCTGGAAATGTGGGAGCCCCACCAGACTTCCGCTTTTCTTCCGGCCGCTTTGATGTGGCTCTACATCCGGCTTCTTGGCACCACCACGGGAATCGTCGTCTACCTTCAGATCTGCGGAATCCTGATACGGGGCACGCTTGCTTTTTTTGTATACAAGACCCTGCACGGCGACCTGTCAAAACCGATATCCTTTGGTGTAGCGCTGCTTTATTTTATGATTTCCCCCAAGGACTATGCTCTGCCGGAATTCAGCAATCAGCAGCTCTGGTTTTCCACCCTGCTGTTGTGCTGTCTATGGAATTACCTGAAATCAGGCAGACGTTATCTCCTTATATTAAGCGCGGTTTTTCTATGCCTTGAAGTGCTGGCTTACCCGTCCTGCGCAATCGTATTCGCAGGCGTCGTCCTGCTTTTATACTGGTATTCTCCCTGCCGCAGGCGGGATATTCTGACCGTAACCGCCATATGCGCGGTATCGGCTGCCGCCATGTGCGGTTATTTCGTGCTCAGCATCGGGCCGGATACCTTTGCGAAATGTATATCCGGCATGCTCTCGCTGGAGCCAACCCATACAAAAAGCATGGGTACAAGGATGCTGCAGTACGGACAGGATGCCCTCCGGCAGTTCCTGGTCCTGGCGGTGACAGGCGCCGCGGGATTTGCGCTCTCCCTGCCGGTCTGCGCATTGTTAAAGGTTTCTTCGAAATCCCTGGCAAAAAAGGACAGAAACTGTCCAACAGACAAGAACTGTCATACAGACAGAAACTGTCCCACACATTGGCTCTGGCTGTCAGGCTGCTGCCTGATCCTGTTGGGAGGCTTCCTGGCCAATATATTAAGCGCCGAAGACCGCTGTGCCTACAGCGTCATTTTCCTGTTTATGACCGGGGTTGGATTCTGGCACAGAAAAAGCCTGAACAGTCGCGAAAAGCAGATATACTGCTGCGCAGCCGTAATCGGCGGCTTTGAATTTCTCGCCACGCTGCTGTTAAGCGATCTGCCTCTTCCGGTTTCCGTCCCCTACGGATTACTGATGATTGTGACTGCGCTGATTCCCATCGAAAAGCAGCTTCTGAAATCCGCCGGGGAAAAAATGGTGCGTGTTCTTTACTGCTGCTATGCCTGCTTTATCCTGCTGCTTGCATTCAGATGCATTTATATCAGGACGCCTCTGACGGGAAAACCGCAGATCAGTTCCACCCTGCCCGGAATCGGGCTCAGCCGCAGTGGCCCTTCCCTGGGGCTTATCTCAAACGAAGCAGGGGTGTCTCTGCAGCAGAACAGTTACTCTGAATGGAAACAATGGATTCGCCCCGGCGACAAGGTGTGGATTGTGGGCGGCGTGGTGGATACCCTTGGATATCTGTATCAAGATGTGGAAGTTGCGGCACCCTCCACCATTTCCACCCCCACTTACAACGAAAACGTCCTGGCCTATTGGGACGTGAATCCCCATAAATATCCCAATGTAGTCATCGCGGAAAGCTATATGGGAAGTCTGTCCTATGACATTCTGGCAAACAAATGGCTGTTAAGCTGGCTTGAAAATGAATTCCGGCCGCAGAAGATCATAGACGGGACATATTGGAGATACTATTTCAGAGATGCGCGGTAAGCTTTTCCCGAACAAATTGTATCCGTTATTTTCCGTCAAATCCTGCCCCTGACAGACCGGAACCAAGATTTTGCCACTTTGCGCAATATTTCGCTGTTAAGTGCCTGAGGAAGTGCAATTTATTCAACTCCCGAGGAAATACTGCGAAACGAATCCGAGGAGATATCATCATGAGAACGGACCCTGACAGACCTGAGAGAATACTGCAGCGGCTGCTGCAAAAACTCCCTCCCCCCCTTGTCCAGTTTCTAAAATTCGGCATGGTGGGCGCGATTAATACAGTACTGTCTTACATCATCACCAATGGCTGTTATTATGGATTCCGCCTCCATGAACAGATCAGTAATCTGATTTCCTTTCTGATTACGGTGCTGATCTCCTATCTGCTGAACAGCCGTTTTGTATTCCGGCAGCAGGAGGGAAACCGGCAGCCCTGGTACAGGGAGCTGGCAAAGGTGTATGCCTCCTATGCGCTGACAGAGCTTGTGCTGATGGGCGTACTCCTGTTCATCCAGGAACGCCTCCTGGGAATTCCGCACTTTATTGCCACTTTCCTGAATCTGTGTATTACGGTGCCGCTGAATTTTGTCCTGAACAAGTTCTGGGCATACCGAAAAAAGCCGAATAAATCTTGAATGGAGCTGCGGAATATGATATGATATCCGTGCCTGATATTCGCTCCAGAACAGAGCGGAGAACTGAATCGTCGGAATGCGCCGATTGACAACAACGCGGCACTGGAACGGGCAACGAACGTTGATTGACGGCAATGCGGCACTACAGCGGACAGCGGGTGCTGACTGACGACAACACGGCGTTGGAGCGGACAGCGGATGCTGACTGACGGCAACACGGCACTGGAGTGAAGAAGACGATGCTGACTGACGACAACACGGCGTTGGAGCGGACAGCGGGCGCTGACTGACGACAACACGGCACTGGAGCGGACAGCGGATGCTGACTGACGACAACGCGGCACTGCAGCGGACAGCGGATGCTGACTGACGACAATGCGGCACTACAGCGGACAGCCGGGGCCGACTGCGCAGGGAAATGTCAATTCCCATAGATGAATGCAATGGTGTATCGGTTGCCGGAAAGGGTGTATTTACAGAATCATGAAAATCATGTCGAACCGTATGGACTACGGTTATTACAGGTATCAGAAAGAATTTGAGGAAAAGGCGCTGGCCGTGCTCCGTTCAGGATGGTACGTCCTGGGAAACGAAGTAAGGACTTTCGAAGAAAATTTTGCAGCCTACACCGGCGCCGGGTACTGCGTGGGGCTGGCAAGCGGCCTGGATGCCCTGTGGATTGCAGTCAGGCTCCTGGGCATCGGTTCCGGCGATGAGGTTATCGTCCAGGGAAACACCTATATCGCCAGTGTCATGGGAATCACCATAAACGGCGCCACTCCCGTCTTCGTGGAACCGGATGCGTATTATCAGATCGATGCGGACAAAATAGAAGAAAAGATTACCGACAGAACCAAAGCCGTAATGGTAGTCCATCTCTACGGCCATTTGGCCAATATGGAGAAAATCACCGATATCTGCAGAAGGCATCATCTGAAGCTGATAGAAGACTGCGCCCAGTCCCACGGCGCGCTCTATAAAGGGCAGATGACAGGTACCTTTGGGGATGTGGGGTGCTTCTCCTTTTATCCCTCCAAAAACCTGGGAGCCTTCGGGGACGCGGGCGCCATTGTCACCAACCTGCCCGGCCTGGCGGAGGATGCACGGATATTCCGCAATTACGGAAGTGAAAAGCGTTATTACAATAAGGTGGCGGGCGCCAACTCCAGACTGGACGAACTTCAGGCCGGTCTGCTGAACGTTCGTCTGTCCCACATGAAAGAAATCACAGAAGAACGCAGACAGCTTGCCGCCGTCTACAGCCGGGAACTGCGCGCAAAGGATCTCATCCTGCCCGAAGAACGCGAAGATACCCAGGCCGTATGGCATCAGTATGTGGTCCGCACCAGGCGCCGCCAGGAGCTGATGGAATACCTGGAGCAGAAGGGGATAAGCACCCTGATCCACTATCCTGTCCCCCCGCATCTGGCAGAGGCTTACACTTATCTGGGGCATCACAGGGGAGATTATCCCATTACGGAAGACTATGCCGATACGGTGCTCTCCCTTCCCTTTTACACAGGAATGCGGCAGGAAGAACAGCAGTATACGATAGACTGTATTAATTCATGGGATTAGCCTGCAAACGTTCCGGTTTCCGAATTTGCATGCACATCCACCGCAAACCTGCAGATTTTCATGGAGGGTGGTGCAGCTCGTTACAGGAAGGTTTATTGAAAATGCCCACTGGCAAAACCTACAATTTCTAACCCAGACAAGCCGGAACGAAAATTTTGCCACTTTGCGAAAGATTTCATTGTTATACTCGTGAATGCATTTAATCACCGCTTTCAGCTCTGGATTGCCGATGCGTTTACTCGTTATACCGTATAGACGGCAATTCATTACGTTTGTGGGTATATATTCGTGAGCGCATTCATTTGCCAGGCGCTTGTCTTACAGCGCAGGTGCGCTCACTCGTTATACATTTATATTGATCGGTCGTGAGTATAAGTGCCTAACCCGGACAAGCCGGAACCAAAAATTTTGCCAAAATGCGTAGAATTTCGTTATTAAGTGCCTAAGGATGCCAGCCATATTTCCGGACGGAACAGGCCGACAGCTTCCGGCGCCCCAAATATAAAGCAGGAGAATATCATGGTCAAACTGGAAGAACAGATCCAGATTCTGGATTTCCCGGATCTGGGCGACGAGAGAGGAAATCTTGTGGTGGTGGAGGGCGGCTCCGCCATCCCCTTTGATATACAGCGGATTTTTTATATCTATGGTTCGGACGACGAAGTCATCCGTGGAAAGCATGCCAATCTGAAATCAGAATTTGTGATGATTAATGTGTCCGGCACCAGCAAGGTAAAGGTGGACAATGGTCTGGAAAGCCGGATTATAGAACTGGACAGGCCCCGGATGGGCTTATATCTGAAGAGCATGGTCTGGAAGGAAATGTACGACTTTTCCCCGGATTCCGTATTGCTGGTGCTGTCCAATGAACACTATAATCCGGAAGAATACATTCGGAATTACGATGATTATTTAAAAATGGTGAGAAAATGAGCAAAATATCGATTATAGTTCCGGTCTATTACAATGCGGATACCCTGGAACTTTTATACGCGGATATGAAAGAAAAAATCCTGGGGCAGCTGGGAGAATACGAACTTGTATTTGTGGACGACGGTTCCGGAGACGATTCCTGGCAGGTGATGAACCGGCTGCGGGAGCGGGATTCCCATGTCAAACTGGTCAGGCTGTCCCGCAATTTCGGCGAACACGCCGCCCTGCTGGCCGGTTTAAGCGCCTGCAGCGGAGACTGTGCCGTCACCAAGCAGGCTGACCTTCAGGAGGACTCCAGGATCATCCTGGAGATGTATGACAGCTGGAAACGGGGGAACAGGGTAGTCCTGGCCGTCCGTAAGGAGAGGAAAGAGAATCCGGTGAAGGTATTCTTCGCCAATCTGTATTACGCACTGATCCGGAAAATCGTCAACAAAAATATGCCTGTGGGCGGTTGCGACTGCTACCTGGTGGACAGAAAGGTCATTGAAGTCCTGGAGCGGCTGGATGAAAAAAATTCTTCCCTGACATTGCAGGTTCTCTGGGCAGGATTCCGTACGGATATGATCTATTTTGTCAGACAGGACCGGGAAATCGGCAAATCCCGCTGGACACTCTCCAAAAAGGTGAAACTGGTGATGGATTCCGTGATGAGTTTTTCCTATTTTCCCCTTCGTTTTATGTCCGGGCTGGGTATCCTGTTCAATATACTGGCGGTGGTTCTGCTGATCAGTGTGATTGTGGAGAAATTTACCAGAGGCACGCCCATTGACGGCTGGGCTTCCCTGATGTGCGTCATCCTTTGTTCCTCCGGAATTATCCTGCTGATGCTGGGAATCCTGGGAGAGTATATCTGGCGGACCCTGGACGCGGCCAGGACACGGCCGCCTTACATTGTGGACGAGGTTCTGGAGGTACGGGACGCGGAAAAGCCGGGCGGGGACGGGGCGTGATACCCCGGACCGGGGTGCTGCCGGTAAAGTGGAACTTCCTTCAGCGACCTGCGGAGTAGAAGCATGTGGGGCAGACAAGGGCGGAAGACTTTGCAGCCACGGATATCATCCTGGGCGGGTCGGCGACAGCCAGAACCCGACTTTGGGGAAACCAGGGATTGGCGGCGTCCGCAGTATGCTCCGGGCAATATGCCGGATTCCAGGACAAAGGAGGACGGGAGGCTTTGATGAAGTATAAAAATTCAGGTCAGAAGAAAACCGGTTCACCGATATGCCGCAGATTATCTCTGCTCCTCCTGGTCCTCAGCGTCCTGGCCGCCCTGAAGATGATTTTCTTCGCAGTGGGGCTGGACGAGGAGTACCAGCTGGTGATGGCATACAGAAACGCGCGGGGAGACAGGCTTTTCCTGGACATGTGGGAGCCTCACCAGTCCTCCGCTTTTTTGTGTACACTTTTGATGAAGCCCTGGCTTGCCCTGTTTGGCACTACCGGGGTAGTGCTGTATCTGCGTTTCTGCGGGACGCTGCTGCATCTGGCTGTCAGTTTCTATCTGTACCGGGTGCTGGAGGATTTCCTGGATAAGGGGTATGCACGGCTTTTGGGGCTGATTTATTTCAATATTATTCCCAAGCAGATTATCCTGCCGGAATTCGGCATCATGCAGGTGTGGTTTTACACGCTGATGGCGCTGTTCCTGGCCAGGTATTACTTCTGCGGGAGAAAGCGCGGGTATCTGGCGCTGGCCTCGCTTTCCCTGGTGCTGAATGTGCTTTCCTACCCTTCCTGCCTGATTCTGTTTCCTTTTCTGCTGGCATTGTGTGCCAGGTTCTCCGGGAAGGACAGGTGGCGGGATATGGGGATTGTGACGCTGTGCTGCGCCCTGTGCGGCATTGCTTACCTGGGGATGCTGTTCACCTACACCACGCCCCGGGAGCTTCTGGAAACCCTTTCCCATATTCTTTCCGGAGATGTAACCCATTCCCTCACTTTTGGCGGGAAAATGCTGTCGTTGGGATGGAACGTGCTGTATCTGGGCGCTTTGTGGGGCGGCTGTGTCCTTCTCTCTCTGGGTGCGGCAAAATGGAAGAGGCTGCGGCGGGAGACCATGTGGTGCCTGACAGCCGTTTTCGCATGCGGGGCGGAGTTGTTTTACTGGTTCGTCCTGGGGTATGGCTATGAGCGCATGCAGATTCATCTGGTGGCTTTTGCGCTGGCGGGATTGGGCGCGGCATGGGGGAGACGGCTGTCAGGGTATGTTGCAGATGTTTCCAACTCCCCCAGACTGCAAAACAGCCGGGTTCTGGCTGCCGCCGGCCAGCACAGGATGCAGAGCTTCCTGCTGTATCTCATGGCAGGCGCCCTGCTGTCCCTTATCGCGGTGATCTATCTGACTGACCTCTCCCTGATAGAGTCCATTCCTCATGCACTTCCTGCGGCTTTCTGTGGGGTAATTTTGCTTCTGTCCGCCCTGGGGACGGCGGATGCGGATATGGCAGAGACAGCGGGAAAGGCGATGTTAGAAGAAACAGCGAAGATGCCGGGGACGGCAATGCCGACAGGGACAACGAAGACGCCGGGGGCGGCAATGTCAACAGGGACAGCGATAGCTGCAGTGTACGCAAAGACAATGGAAACGGCACCGGGAGCCAGCAGGGCGGCTACTGCTGCCAGCAGGTTTTCCTGGGTACACGCCGTGTTGTTCGCCTGGTGCTTTACTGCCGTACTGGGCAAGGGCTACACGCTGCGTTCAGGGACGGGCGGATACAACAATGTGCTCCAGAGCGGCGGCATCCTGCGGGAAGGTCCGGCGGCGGGTACTATTTCCAATTATATAGGGGCTTATATCTATAACTGCGATTATGAGGACTGGCAGGCTTATCTGCAGGATGGGGACAGAGTGCTGATACAGGTGGATCAGGTGATGAACCTGGGGACGATTCAGTATCTGTTCAAGGATGTGGATATCTCCCATTTTTCCATTGTGAATCCTACCGCTTACGATGAGCGGCTCCTGGAGTATTGGGAAATGTATCCGGAAAAATATCCGAATGTGATTATCGTGGACTGCTGGTATGGGCAGCTGATGACGGAGCCGGAGGGGTGGCTGATGCGGTTTATCGAAAATGAGTTCGAATATACTCAGGTGCAGGACGGGCGGTATATTCGGGTTTACCGTAGGTAAGGGTGTCGGCAAAAAACGAAAAGTCCCGGGAACCTATTGCAATATTGGTTCCCGGGACTTTTTACGCATATATCAGATTATTTTTCCTGCTTTCTCCGCAGAAGGGCAGAAATTGCTGCAAGACCTGTTACTACACATCCTGTCAATATAACGTATATCAGCCAATTGTCACTTTCACCTGTCTTCGGTGATGATAATGCGCTGATTTCCTGTTGACCTTCCGCTGGCTGCTCTCCTGTATTGCTGTTATTCTCCTGGCTGTTACTTGTGTTTTCTCCATCAGCGCCTGATTCCTGCCCGGACGCTTTGACTGTCACCGTGCAAACAGCTGTGTTCTCCCCAATCTTCGCTGTTATTTGTGTCGTTCCCGCTTTATGGGCAGTCACGGTTCCCTCTGTATTTACAGACGCTACTGACTCATCGCTGCTTGTCCAGTCAGCCGCCCTGCTCTCTGTTGTGTCCACCGGATTGCAGATTATATTCAACTTGCAGGATTCTTTCGGCTGTAGCGTAATGTGCTGCTGTTCAAAGGCTATGGACTGCAGCGGTTTCTGTTGGGTCGGCGTGTCTGTGGACGCTGGCGTTGCAGTTGGCTGGGGCTGTTCCGGGGTCTGGGTTGGATCCGGAACAGAGGTCGGCTCCGACTGATCTGGAGTTTGGGTCGGCTCCGGTTCTGTAGTCGGTATCGGCTGGAACGGAGCACCCGTTGGTACTGGCGTTCCGGCCGGCTCGGACTGTTCCGGTGCTTGGGTAGGCTCAGCGGTTGATGTTGGCTGCTCCGGCATTTCTGTAGATGCCGGTGCTCCGGTTGGCTCGGGCTGTTCCGGGTTTTGCGTTGGATCCGGCTCGGCTGTCGGTGTTGGTTGAATTGGAGTGGCTGTAGGCGCTGGCGTTCCAGTTGAATCGGGCTGTTCTGGTTTTCGCGTTGGATCCGGATCGGCTGTCGGTGTCGGCTGAACTGGAGTGGCTGTAGGCACTGGTGGCTTCGGAATATCTGTGGAAGCCGGTGCTTCCGTTGGCTGAGCTGGCGATTCCGTTGAAACAGGCTCTTCCGTTTCCTCCGGTTTTTCACTTTCCGTAACGGTTATATTACATACTGCACTTACTTTGCCTACAAGTGCGGTGATTACAGTTTTTCCCGGATTGAGTGCGCTTATTTTTCCATTTACGTCTACAGTTGCTACTGTTTCATCACTGCTTGTCCAGACGACAGTTTTGTCATCTGTTGTGTCATCAGGCGTGTATAATACTTCCAATATGCGGCTTTCGCCTTCTCGCATGGTCATATCATTTTCGTCTAATTGAATGCTTTGTAATGGTTTATCGTTATTATCTGTACTGTCTTCCGCAATAATAACGTTGTCCGATACCCTTACTATGTGTTTAATTTCCTCGCTGCTATCTACTTCGTACTCTTCCTCTTCGGACAGGTTTGAAAAAGTTTTTACGACTGTTTCGTCTGGGATAAAATCGCCGTTTTCATCGTAATCTCCGGTTTCTGTTTTGATTTCCGCAGAATTCAGTCCCTTGAAGTAGATTATATCGTCTTTGTTGTAGACTTCCAGGGAACTGTCCTGCTGTGGTTCGCGTATGGTTACCTTTTTGATGTCGTTTTCATTGTAAAACAGGTAGGAGATTTCCGCGTCCTTTTGCCCGGATTGGTCGGTGGTGAAGGAGAAGTTGTCTTCCTTTGCCAATACAATAGCCGATCCAACTGCCAAATTGTTGTATTCAGCAGATACTAAACTACCAGAAATACTCATATTCCCTGTTGCATTAACCTACGATTAACCATAAAAGTAGCACTACACAATACTTTGTAAAATAAAAGCCTGTATTTTCGGCATTCCTATTGAGTTATTGCATCTTCTGTAGTATAATAATGTAGTTCTACCTAATACTATATTTTGGAGATGCATCGATTTATGGGTTTTATAAAAGCACAAAAGGTTGTCCGCGATGAAAATGGTAACATTGTAAGTGGCTCGGCATCAATTGTTGATACAATTTACGGCAATTACGGCTCGTACCACTCAAAACAGCAGGTAAGGGAGAGGCTGGGCAAAGTGATTTACCTTAGCAAGGATAAAAAAAGCGGCATTTTTCTCTCACCGACACGCGGATTAGTCCAGTATGAAGCTGATTCCGACACATTTTCCCCTGTCATGTCGGATGATGCCCGTATCCCGGACACTCCAGGAGGCAATGTTCCGGAAATCCATACCGTATTTGGGGACTCCTACCTGTTCCTTGAATTTTTACAAAAATGTGGCTTAAACTCCATTTTAAAGTCAGTTTTTGATAAAAAAACGGATTATGAGAGGGCCATCTGCCACCTTGCGCATGGCGTGCTCAGGGATGGGGCGAGGATTTCCTGTGAGAATTTCATAGAAAAATCCTTCCTCTCCTACCTGGCTGGCGATGTCGCGAACTCATCCCTCCTGTCCG
>CANDMH010000081.1 GCA_947385785.1 uncultured Lachnospiraceae bacterium | reverse complement strand
AGCCGAGTACACTGAAGAAGAATCTTCTTCAGAAGTCCAAGAAAATCATGAGAAGATAATATTTCTTGATATGCTTCAGGAGGAAGGGGATGTGCAGGTTCTTGGTATACGGGATGGGGAAGTTTATTGTGTAGAAGTTGTGGATGTTACAGAGCTTTCAGATGCCCAATATGGCTTTAAGGACGGGGTAGATTCAAAGACATTCCTTTATACCAAAACGAATGCTTTAGGAGTTACAACAAAATTAATGTCAGTAACTGCGACGTTAAAGTGGATAAAAAATGAAAAAATTACATCATTCGATTGTTCCCATATAATATATGATTCGCGTATATGGGCTTCTTGGGAGCCGGAATACGCAATGCAAACTGACGGGGTTTGGATGCGTGGGTTAGATGTTTTATGGGATAATGGCGATTACGAGGTTTTATATTTTATGGGTGCTTTAATGACTATAGACGGAAAAGATACTGTCGATATTTCCTCTTCGACCAGTCTTGAGCAAAAATGAAAATGAAGAACAAAAAGTATTTTTTATACATTGGTCTCTGTACTCTTTTCTTGGGAATTATGTGTTTAGTGATTCAGAATATCGGAGAATCCAGAGGAGAAGAGACTGATTTTTCAAATCAGCTCACTGATATTGAAAAAGAAAAATTATTCTTGGAAAAGTACTTAGCTTTGATGCTTAAGCGTACGGGCAAAGTTTTGGATTGTGAAGTAACTATAGACTATTCGGAAAATAAGGTTGTTGGAGCCGACATTAAGTATACTGTACCCGAGAGCAGTATTGAAAATGATACCTTGCGGACAGATATATCAGAGAACATTTCCAAAGCGCTTAATATTAGTATTGAAAGTATTGCAGTATCAGTTAATTAATCTTTTCCCATAAAAGTAATCAGCGGGTTTCAGAATATTCTGGAACCCGTCGTGTATGTCGGTCAGGTATCCAGATCCGACTTCATTTTTCTGAAAGAATTCAAAATTTTACAAAATTTCGTATCGATTACAAGCTCTTCTTCATAATCCGCGTTAATGCATCATAAGCCGTCAAAAAATATAAAAGTTTAGGCGTGTTTCAAAATGCTCTAATTCAGTTGACACTTTTTGATTGTCAGACAATTCAAATATCCAGTGTTTATGCGGTTTCCAAACTGTTTTTAGAACAAATGCCTGTCAATTCGGTTTGAAACACGCCAAAGTTAAGCGTCAAAGATAAGTCATTAAAATCGTGCTTGATAAGATTGTGCGCAGATGGTATGATACTGACAGATAAAGTCCGGTGCATAAAGTGAAAGTTGGCGCATAAAGTGAGATTGCCGGCGGAAATATGGGTGCAAAAGAAGGAGAGGGATCATGCGCAGTAATTTGACGACACTCTGCTACATAGAAAAGGAAGACAGCTACCTGATGCTGCACAGAGTGAAAAAGGAAAAGGATATCAACAGGGACAAATGGAGCGGCGTGGGCGGGCATTTTGAAGCGGACGAATCGCCGGAGGAATGCCTTCTGAGGGAAGTTTACGAAGAGACCGGGCTGACATTGACCTCCTGGCAGCTGCGGGGGATCATTACCTTCGGCACCGATGTCTGTGATACGGAATATATGTTTCTCTATACGGCGGACGGTTATACCGGGGAGCTGACGGACTGCGATGAAGGGACGCTGGAATGGGTGGAGAAGTCGAGGGTTCCGGAACTGCCCATATGGGAGGGCGACAGGATATTCTTCCGGCTTCTGGCAGAGCAGGCGCCGTTTTTCTCCCTGAAGCTTCGCTATATTGGAGATGAACTGGCGGAAGCGGTACTGAACGGGCAGCCCTGTAAATTTTAATCCCGGACCTGCACCAAACGCGAAGCCCGGGATTAAAGGTCGGCCGAAGCCGCTTTCCAAAAAAAGGGGAGGATATCAAAGGAGGGGTTCCTTGACATTTATTATTGTTGCACGAAATGAACAGATTATACCCGGAAATAAATTTTTTTTTGAAAAATTTTTTTGTTGTGTTCAGAGATAATCTGTTATATACTGGTAGGAGCGGATATTATTTTCATGGGCAATGCGGCGGAGGATCACAGAGCGCATGCATGCCCGGAGATGCATCGCGGAAATACAGCCGGCGAAAAGAGGACCGGCAGGATTCGAAAAGGTGGTAGATACTATGGCATTATTGGAAAAATGGAGAGAGATGGCATACAATGATGCGGCGGACAAGGACAAGCTGCAGGCGCTGTGGGCATCATATTTTAAGGAAGAGAAGGACATTTATGCCCAACTTCTGAAAAACCCGGACGAAGTGGTGCGCGGCACGGTCAAAGAGCTGGCAGAGAAGTACCAGGTGACTCTTATGACCATGACGGGCTTTCTGGACGGTATCAACGACAGCCTGAAAGAAGCGAATCCCATCGAGGAGATGGAGGAGGATACGGAGGTAAATCTGGGCTTTGACAAGGAACTGCTGTATAAGAATATGGTGGCGGCGGAAGCTGACTGGCTTTACAATCTGGAGGAGTGGAAGGATATTTTTGACGAGGAGACCAGGAAGACTCTGTATAAAGAGCAGAAGGCTTCCGGCACGGTTGTGAAAGAGGCGAAGATTTATCCCAACGATCCCTGCCCCTGCGGAAGCGGAAAGAAATACAAGAAATGCTGCGGTAAAAAGTAATTGAAAGTTACTGTCCACAGGCAGTGAAAGGACTCTTTTCGCCGAAAAGGGTTCTTTTTGTAAACTGGAACAGGAGGTAGGTAAGGATGAGGAAGCTGTTGAAACAGGTCAAATGGGAGACGCTGCTGACTTCATTGCTTTATATCGTGCTGGGAGTGGTGACGGTTGCGATTCCGGAGACCATGGTGAGGACACTGGGATATCTGGTGGGCGTTCTCTTTATTCTGGTGGGGGCTGTCTCCATGATATGCTATCTGCTGCGGGATGCCAGCCGGAATTACGACCGCAATGATTTCGGATATGGACTGGTGGGAATCGCGGTGGGTGTGCTGTTTCTCTATAAGGTGGAGTGGATTACCTCGCTGGTTCCCGTGATTCTGGGAATCCTGGTTCTGGCCAGCGGCTGTGTGAAGCTGCAGCATGTGATTGATATGAAGCGGCTGGACTGCGGAAACTGGATTGCGGTGCTGATTCTGGCCATAATCAATGTGATATTCGGCATCGTGCTGATTGCAAACCCCTTTCAGACGGTTATACTGTTATTCCAGCTGGTGGGAGTGGGACTGATTTTCAGCGGCATTACGGATTGTATTACGGTTGTTTATGTCGCGGGCAGGATGAAGGATTTTCTGGACAGGGTGCAGGCTGTGGATTCCACCTTCACGGAGGCTGTGGAAGAGGAGGAAAAAGGCAGAGCCGGGGGAAAGCGCCAGGACAGGAAAGAGAGAACGCCGATGGAAAGCGGCCGTGACCGGAAAGAATCAGAGTCTGGGGAAAGTCGCCGTGACCGGAAAGAGGCAGAATCAGCGGAAAGCGGCCGTGACCGGAAAGAATCAGAGTCTGGGCAAAGCGGCCGTGACCGGAAAGAGGCAGAATCGGCGGAAAGCAGCCGTGACAGGAAGGATTCAGGGAAGCCGGAAGAGAAGGGTTAGAAAATAAGGATGAAGGAGCGTAAACAGTGAACATTGCATCGTTTTTACTGCCTAAGGCAGAGGTTGCTTACCTCAGGGATGACATGACACTGCGGCAGGGGCTTGAGAAGCTGCGGAGAAGCGGGTTTACTGCAATACCTGTCATCGATGTGGAGGACAGATACGTGGGGGTTATAAGCGTTGGGGACTTTCTCTGGAATATTCTTGCATATAATGAAACATTGGAAGACATCACACTGAAGAATCTGGAACATATGACTGTGCGGGATTTCCTGCAGAACGGGAAGGTGAAGCCGGCCTGCATTGACACTGCCATGGAAAATCTGCTGGAGTGTGCGAAAAACCAGAATTTTGTGCCGGTTATTGACGACAGAAATGTATTCATAGGAATCGTTACCAGGGGAGATATCATAAAATACTTTGTGGACAGGAACAAGGGATGAAGCAGACATTTCCCTAAGATAAGATGTGGTGAATACCAGTCACAGGCTTAAAGGTACTTGAAGAGGACAGGAGGATATTGAGATGAAGAAACTGGAAGAATACGTAGTGAGCATACCTGATTTTCCGGAGCCGGGTATCATTTTCCGGGACGTGACCAGTGTACTGCAGGATGCGGAGGGGCTGCGGCTTGCCATTGATACCATGCAGGAGAAGGTCGGCGACCTGGAGTATGATGTGGTGGCCGGACCGGAGTCCAGGGGATTTATATTTGGAACGCCCATTGCCTATAATAATAAAAAGCCCTTTGTGCTGATCCGAAAGGCCGGCAAGCTTCCCAGAGAGACGGTTTCCGTTTCCTATGACCTGGAGTACGGCAGTGCTACCATAGAGATGCATAAGGACAGTATCCGTCCGGGACAGAGAGTTCTGATCGTGGATGACCTGATCGCAACCGGAGGAACCACAGAAGCCATGATAAAGCTCATCGAGAGCCTGGGCGGCATAGTGGCGGGGGTAGTGGTGCTGATGGAGCTGGCAGGTTTAAAAGGACGGGAGAGGCTTTCCGGCTACCGCCTGGAGTCGGCAATTTGTTATGAAGGAAAGTAAGGAAGTGTCTTCCGACAATTCCGAAAGCGGTCTTACCGGCGGGCGCGTTTGAGCAGAGCCAGATTGTACAGATGATTATGCGGCAATTCCCAAGGCGGCAGAGCCGCAGCAGCCGGTCAGGAGACAGTTCAGAAAGAAAACAGCCAGGAAGCAGCAGGCGCGGGGGGCAGGAACAGGCAGTATAGACAACGGGTGCAGAAAGCGTGGATGGTTATGGCAGAAGAAAGATGCGAGGAAATTTTTGATGATGGAAAGATGAGTGAGTACCATGAATTTGTGGATCCTGACAGTCTGTATCAGGAACTGATTCATCGTGTGCAGAAATACCATCCCAGCGATGATATATCTTTGATTGAAAAGGCATATAAAGTGGCGGCGGAGGCGCATAAGGACCAGCTGCGGAAATCGGGAGAGCCGTATATCATCCATCCGTTGAATGTGGCAATCATTCTGGCGGATCTGGAGTTGGATAAGGAGACCATCGTTGCGGGGATTCTTCATGATGTGGTGGAGGATACCATCATGACGGAGGATGATCTGAAGCGGGAGTTTGGAGATGACGTGGCTCTTCTGGTGGACGGTGTGACCAAGCTGGAGAAGATTCCGCTGTCATCAGGCGGGGATCAGTCGGATCAGAAGCTGGAAATGCAGGCGGAGAATCTGAGGAAGATGTTTCTTGCCATGGCGAAGGATATCCGGGTGATTCTGATCAAGCTGGCAGACCGCCTTCACAACATGCGCACGCTGCAGTATAAGAAACCGGAGAGCAGACAGCGGATAGCAAAGGAAACGCTGGAGATTTACTGTCCCATCGCCCAGAGACTGGGCATCAGCAAGGTAAAGATAGAACTGGACGATTTATCGTTAAAATATCTGGAACCGGACGTTTACTATGATCTGGTAGACAAGATTTCCGAGCGCCGGAGCGCGCGGGAGAAGTATATTCAGAGTATCGTGGATGAGGTCAGCGAGCATATCCGGAATGCGGGGATCAAGGCGAAGATTGACGGCCGGGTGAAGCATTTTTTCAGTATCTACAAAAAAATGGTGAATCAGGACAAGACACTGGATCAGATTTACGATCTGTTCGCTGTGCGGATTATCGTGGACAGTGTGAGGGACTGTTATGCGGCGCTTGGCGTCATTCATGAGATGTATAAGCCGATACCAGGGCGGTTCAAGGATTACATCGCCATGCCCAAGGCGAACATGTACCAGTCCCTGCATACGACGCTGATTGGCAGCTCGGGACAGCCCTTCGAGATACAGATCCGTACTTTTGAGATGCATAAGGCGGCGGAATATGGCATTGCCGCCCACTGGAAGTACAAGGAAGCCTCCGACGGCAGGAAGGTGGAGGCTCAGGAGGAGGAGAAGCTGGTCTGGCTGCGGCAGATTCTGGAGTGGCAGCGGGACATGTCGGACAACCGGGAATTTATGAAGCTTCTGAAAAACGACCTGGATCTGTTTTCTGACAATGTCTATTGCTTCACGCCCACAGGAGAGGTGAAAAACCTTCCGGCAGGCTCTACCACCATTGATTTTGCGTACAGTATCCACTCCGCGGTGGGGAACCGGATGGTGGGCGCCAGGGTGAATGACAAGCTGGTGACCATTGACTATGAGATTAAAAACGGCGACAGGGTGGAGATTATCACATCCCAGAATTCCAAGGGGCCCAGCCGTGACTGGCTGAATGTAGTCAAGAGTACCCAGGCAAAGAATAAAATCAACCAGTGGTTTAAGAACGAGCTGAAGGAAGACAATATTGTCAAGGGCAGGGAGCTGTTGACAAACTATTGCAAGACCAGATCCGTCAATCTGTCAGACCTGTTAAAGCAGGATTACATGAATGCCGTGATGCGGAAATACGGTTTCCGGGATTGGGATGCCGTGCTGGCGGCCATTGGGCACGGAGCTTTAAAGGAAGGGCAGATTGTCAATAAGATGCAGGATCTCTACGACAGGGAGCACAGGCGGGAGATGACCAATGAGGAGGTTCTGGCCAGCATCGCGGAGGCCGGGGCGGTTTCCATTAACAAGCCTGCGTCCATGAGGTCAAAAAGCGGTATCGTAGTGCGCGGAATTGCAGATTTGTCCGTACGCTTTTCCAAATGCTGCTCTCCGGTGCCGGGAGATGAGATTGTGGGATTCGTCACCCGTGGACGGGGAATTTCCATTCATCGGACAGACTGTGTGAATATGATGAACCTGCCGGAAATTGAGCGGGCCCGTATCATCGATGCGGAATGGCAGGCTCCTGAGGACGCCACCGAGAAGTACGTGGCGGAGATTGATATCTATGCGAATAACAGGAACGGCCTGCTGGCGGATATCACAAAGGCGCTGACAGAACGGAATATCAGCATTCTCTCCCTGAATACCAGGGTCAGCAGGCAGGGACTTGCGACGCTGCAGACTTCCTTTGAGGTGGAGGGAAAGGATGAGCTGAACCGGGTGATTGACAAAATCCGCGGAATCGAGAGCGTGGTGGACATTGAGCGGGCTACCGGCTAAAAAGCGTAGCGTGTAAAGAACTTCTAAGCGGCCAAAGTACGCCCGCTAAGAAGTTCTAAGTTACACGCGGAAGAATGCCCGAAGTGCATGGGCATTCTTCCGGACTTGCACCAATTGTTGGTGCGACGAGGATGGCAGGCAGTCTGGTTATGAAGAACGCAGAAGAATGCCCGGGCGAATGCTGTTCGCTTTGTGCATGGGCATTCTTCCAGACTTGCACCAATTGTTGGTGCGACGAGGATGGTGGGCGGGAAGCCTGGTTAGGAAGAACGCAGAAGAATGCCCGGGCGAATGCTGTTCGCCTTGTGCAGGGCATTCTTCCGGACTTGCACCAATTGTTGGTGCGACGAGGATGGCAGTCTGGTTATGAAGAACGCAGAAGAATGTCCGGGCGAATGCTGTTCGCTTTGTGCATGGGTATTCTTCCGGACTTGCACCGATTGTTGCGACGAGGATGGCAGGCAGGAAGCCTGGTTATGAAGAATTCAGTTAGGAGGCTAAGGCAGGTGGCTGAGATAAAGATAGGACGTATGGTGCTTGGTGTATGCCAGACCAATTGTTATTTTCTGTACAGGGACGGGGCACAGGAAGCAATCGTGGTGGACCCGGCGGACAGTGGGGCCAATATCTACGGGGCTCTGCAGAAAAACGGGTTCCGGGTGGCGGGTATTCTGCTGACTCATGGGCATTTTGACCATATCTGGGGCCTGGACGGGCTGAGGGACGCGGCAAACGCGGCTGCTGAGGCGGAGGGCCTGGAGCCTGTAAAGGTTTACGCCTGTGAGGCGGAGCGGGAACTGCTGAAAAGCGCCCGGCTGAATGTGTCTGCCCAGGCCGGACGGGCCTGTGAGACTTACGCGGACGTGTATGTGAAGGACGGACAGGAGATTACCATCGCGGATATGAGCTGTAAGGTGATAGCCACACCGGGGCATACGGCGGGCGGATGCTGCTATTATTTTGAGGAGGCCGGTATCCTGGTGTCGGGGGATACACTGTTTGCAGAGTCCGTGGGAAGGACGGATTTCCCTACGGGAAGTATGGGAACGCTGGTGCGTTCCATCAAAGAGAAGCTTTTTGTGCTGCCGGAGGAGACGAAGGTGTATCCGGGGCATGGGGAGCGGACTACAATCGGGTATGAGAAGGAAAACAACCCGTTCTGCGTATAAGCGAAGCACTTGTCCGTTTTTTTGGAACGCTGTATTTTCCCGGATTATGCCAGATATGCCGTTTGGAGGGGAACGGAGTAGAATGCCGAGAGGGAGCTTGGTTTTGGAAGAATTGAGGAATAAGGCTCATCTGGTTATGGATGAGGTAAGGAAAGTGATTATGGGCAAGGATGACTGTGTGGAGAAGGTGATGGCAGCCATTCTTGCGGGAGGAAACGTGCTGTTGGAGGATGTGCCGGGGGTGGGCAAGACGGAGATGGCGATTGCTTTCTCCAGGGCCTGCGGGCTTAAGTCCAACAGGGTGCAGTTTACGCCAGATGTGATGCCGGCGGATATTACGGGATTTTCCATGTACCGGAAGGATACGGAGAGCTTTGTGTACCGCCCGGGAGCCGTCATGTGTAATTTACTGCTGGCGGATGAGATTAACAGAACTTCCCCCAAAACCCAGTCCGCGCTTTTGGAGGTTATGGAGGAAGGAAATGTGACGGTAGACGGTGTCACCAGACAGGTGCCCCGTCCTTTTATCGTGCTGGCGACCCAGAATCCCGTCGGCTCCTTCGGTACGCAGAGGCTGCCTGAGGCTCAGATGGACAGGTTCCTGATCTGTATCAGCATGGGGTATCCGGAACCGGAGGATGAGATTGCCATGCTGAAGAGCCGCCACAGGGGCAGACCCCTGGACGAAATTCAGCCTGTGATCAATGGGGAAGAGCTTCTTGCCATGCAGGAAGAGACGGAGAATATTTTTATTCATGACGCTCTGTACAAATATATGACAATGCTGTCAGTGGCAACCCGGGAGCATGAGATGCTGGAGCTGGGGATGAGTCCCCGGGGAACGCTGGCGCTGGGAAAAATGGCAAGGGCGTATGCCTGTATTAACGGAAGAAACTACTGTGTGCCCAAGGATGTGAAAAAGGCACTTTTTGACGTGGGAATCCACAGAATCCGGCTGAACCAGAAGGCCAGAATCAGCGGGAAGAAGGCGGAGGATATCCTGAGAGAGGCGCTGGAGCGGGTGAAGGAACCCAGGCTTGGCGAGAAAGTATGATCAGGAGAAGACTTTGTTTCCTGCTGCTGCTGGCGGCGGGCGGCTATTTCATTATGCTCTATGATTTTCAGGGGCTTCGTTTTCTGTTTGGATGTATTCTATGCATTCCCCTTGTCTCCTTTCTGTTTCTGATTCCAATGAGCTTAGGCTGCCGCACGCATCTGTCAGCGGACAGAGAGGCCGTAATGCGCGGGGAAACCCTGGAGGCAAAGGTGACGGTGGAGAACAGGGGGCTGCTTCCCGTACCCGGAGTGCTGCTGGAGCTGTATTGGAATGTACCGGGAGAACGGGAAGTAAAGGTCAGAAAGCGGCTGAACTGTATGGGGATGAAGGAGAAGGAAATTTTTTCCTCCGGGGTTTCGGCCATACACTGCGGCCAGGCTTCCCTGGAGCTTGCAGGGGCAAAGGTATGCGATTACCTTGGGCTGTTTTCTCTTCCGGTGAGAGGGAAGGGCGGTGCGGAAATCTGTATTACACCTGTAGTCAAACCGGTTCCTTCCCCGGTGGAGACAGCTTATTCTCAGACGCTTCAGGGCGGAGGCGGAGAAAGGGAAGGGGATATGCTGCTGCGGGATTTTCAGCCGGGGGACAGTCTGCACCGTGTCTATTGGAAACTGATGGCCAAGGGCGATGACCTGCAGGTTCGGGACTTCGAGAGAAGCAGTTCCGTGAGTCTCTTTCTGCATTTTTCGGATGAACTGAAATCCCGGGCGAAGGAGTGGGACAGGTATCTGGACGGGACGGTTTCTCTTCTGTATTTTCTTGCGGAGGAATGCCGGCAGACCATACAGCTTTCCGTGGAGGTGGTGTGGCGGCAGGGGGATGCCTTTTTCAGATGTGCCATCCAGGATGGGGACGCCGTGCAGGCATGGGTCTGTGCTCTTCTGAGGGAGGAGGCAGTGGGAACGGCGCTGCTGGAGGAGGAAATCCCGCTGCTGGAACAGGGCTGGCATATGGAAGAGGACTGCAGACTGTATTTTGGGGAGCAATGTGTATATGAAGAGTGAAAAGCAACAGGCTGCGGAGGCTTTTTCTCCGGCGGGATGCCTGTTTGACATAGTGCTGCTGTATGTGAACAGCATCGGCATTGTGGGTGCAATGGCGGAAATTCTGGAGATTGAGATCGGGAAAGGGAGTATCCGGACGGAGCTTGATCCCGTTTTGTTTTGGGGCGTGCTGCTGCTGTTTTGTGTGGCGGCGGTCCTGATCAGAAGCGGAAGAAATGGGAAAAATGTATTTTTTCGAACAATTATATGTGTAATTACACATATTTTTCTTGGAATCCTTTTTCGGAGGGCGCTGTCGGGGGGACTTTCCGTTGTATTGGAAAAAACCATAAAGAATCTGAATGAGAGATATCAGTTTCATATTGCCTGGACGGCGGCAGGGGACAGAGCCGGATGGGATGCAGGAATGCGCACGCTGGCCATGACGTGCGCCACCCTGTATGTCCTGTTTCCTCTGGAACTGCTGGCCGGTGTGTTTGGGCGGTATGACAGGGGATTCTGCCTGATTGCGGGAAATGCGCTGTGGTTTACCCTTGCATGTGTCTGTGACAGGTTTCCTGGATTTCTCTTTCTTGGTTTCTGTGTGGCGGGAGCTGTCGCAACGCTGGTGCAAAAGGATTTCAGAAAACGCCCCGGGGTGGGATTTGCCGTGGTGGTATGTGCCGTCACGCTGAGCGGTCTGGCCATGGCGGCGGTATTCCGCTTTTTCCTTCCAAAGATGGACAGGCAGTATATGGAGCTTCAGGAGCGGAGAGGAGAATTCTACAGGCTTGTAAATGAGGAATGGATTCCGAAGGTGAAAAGCATCCTGCCCGGAGGCGCATTCGGCCCGGGGGTGGACGTGACAGGAGAACTGGGCAGAAACCGCCTGTTCGCCTATACGGCGGAGGATGCATATCGCGTGACAGTGAATCAGAAGCCTCAGGGCACCATGTATCTGAAAGGGTTCGTGGGCGTTACTTACGATGAAAAGGAATGGCTGGCTCAGTCTGACCGGGAGATGGAGGACTACTATGCGGAACATGGGATGGAACTGCCGGAAAACTACGGAGAGCTTGCCAATATCAGCTATGAGGCGGTGAAGGAGCTGCAGCATGGCGCTTCATCCGCTTATATACAGGTGAAAGAACTGGGGGGAAGGGGAAGCTACAGCATTTATCCCTACGGAGCCCTGCTGACAGAGGAATTTCAGGTCCATGGAGACGGAAGCGTAGTCAGAAAAAGCAATGAGTATGGGTTCCGGTATTATTTCCTGTCCGGTTTCGGCGGAAGAAGCGTACTTCCCACGGGGCCGGCGGAGACAGAGCAACTCTACCGCCGATATGTCTACGACAGTTACCTGGAATATCCCGAAGAGGAGCTGCCCCGGCTGACGGCATGTCTGGAGGGAGAAGAGATCCGTACGGACAGCGTTTATTCCTGCGCTTTGGACCTGATTCATCTTCTGGACCGGCAGGCGGATTATAACCTGGATGCGGAGAACAATCCTTCGGGGACGGATTTTGTGGAGTATTTTCTGTTTGACAGCCGGGAGGGGTATTGTGTGCATTTTGCGTCGGCGGCGGTACTTGCCCTGAGGTATTTCGGGATACCTGCCCGTTATGTAACCGGGTATACGGTTTCGCCCTCAGATTTTGTCTCTGATATCGCGGGAAGCTATACGGCTGTGATTACGGGAAGGCAGGCTCATGCCTGGGCGGAGATCTATCTGGATACCATTGGCTGGGTGCCGGTGGAGATGACGCCGGGGGCGGTGGCATTTCCGGAAGACAACCGTATGGAGCAGCTCGGACAGCTTGGACAGCTGGCGGGTCAGGGACTGATGCTGTCGGAAAATGAGGAGCTGTGGCAGCAGGACAGGATGACATGGCAGAATGAGGAGCCGGAAGACAGCAATACAATGGAGCCGGAGGTGCCGGAAGACAGTCAGGCGCAGCCGGATATACCGGATTCGGAAAACGGCAGTTTATCCGCGCTGCCCGGGGGAGATGGCCGGAAAGAGGGAAATCAGGAAAATCAGGGAAATATGCCGGGGACGGGCGATGGGATACAGCAGATACCGGACGAGCCTGAGGAAGTTACGCCGCTGACCGGGAGGCCGGGATTCCGTATATTTATGACTGCAATGGCGGTTCTTATGCTGTTGGCGGCAATGGGATGCCTGGAGAAATGGGATGAAAACCGGCGCAGAGAAATTTTCGGCAGGGCGGACAGGAGAGAGCGCATTTTCCTGCTATACCGGAATTTCAGGAACGTATTTTGGCTTGTGGGAATCAGGCGGGAGCTGAATGCGGACGGGGAGGAATTCCACCGTATTCTGCAGGGCACCTTCCGGGTAAGCGATGCGGAATATGAAAATTTCTGCCGTATTCTGGAGAAGAACAGCTTTGCGGAGGAGGAACCCTCAGAGGAAGAACTCCGGGAAGTGCGCGCCCTGTATGACAGGCTGGCCGGAGAGGCGTATGTTCGCGCAGTATTTTATAAAAAACCGCTGATCAAAAGATGCCGGGGCTGTGTGTAAGGAACTGTCCAGAAATAACTTGTGCAAATACAGGCAGGTTTTAGGCATGGTTCCTGGGGCTGCGTGAGTCAAAGAGCACAAGTTATTTCACGACAGTTCCTAAGGAAGTGTCACGAAATAAATTTGCAGGATTCCGCACGGGAAGGCACATATATACTGGTGTTTCGCGCTCGAAAGTGCAAATTTATTTCCAGACAATTCCTAAGGAAATGGAAGAGAAAAGCAGGAGAAAACAATGTTAGCAGTAGAGTTAAACAGGGCAAATTATGAATATGACGTGCATTCCATTGTAAAGGCATTTTATCCGGAGGAACAGGTCAGCGTGCTGACATCCGAGATGCGGGAAGAGAAAAGAGAAAGCCTGACTCAGGATATCCGTATCCGGATATTGCTGAAGCCGGAGGGCGCCGTCATAGCAGTGGAAGGAAAAGAATACCGCTGGGATGCGGGAGAGACTTCCATACAGGATTCTATCTATAAATATGAGTTCAAATGCTTCCTGTACCGTGTGCTGAGCCAGGTGACAGGGAAGAAGCTTCCGTGGGGAAATCTCACTGGAATCCGCCCTGTTAAGATTGCTTTTCAGCTGTTGGAAGAGGGAAAAACAGAGCAGGATATAGTGGAATATTACCGGCAGAAATATTATGTCAGCACGCAAAAAGCCAGACTTGCTGTGGACATTGCGGGAAGGGAGCGCAGGCTTCTGGCGTCTGTCTGCCATGGCTACAGTCTCTATGTGGGAATCCCTTTTTGCCCCACAACCTGCCTGTACTGTTCCTTTACTTCTTATCCGATCAGCGGTTATCGAAAATATACGGATGCCTATGTGGACTGCCTGATTCGGGAACTGGAGTACACGGCTGAATGGGGCAGGGGAAAGATACTGGATACGGTTTACATCGGAGGAGGTACTCCAACGACTCTGGAACCGGAGCAGATGGACAGGCTTCTGACCCGCTTAAAAGCCCTGTTTGATTTTTCATCGGTAAAGGAATTTACGGTAGAGGCAGGGCGCGCGGACAGCATTACAGAGGAAAAGCTGGAGGTGCTCAGACGGCATGGGGTCAGCCGGATTTCCATTAATCCCCAGACCATGAACCAGGACACACTGGACTATATCGGCAGGAAAGCATCAGTGGAACAGGTGGAACGCTCTTATGCCCTGGCGAGAAACATGGGCTTTGACAATATCAATATGGACCTGATTCTGGGGCTTCCCGGGGAGGACGAGAGAGCGGTACAGCACACTGTGAACCGGGTGGTGGAGATGGCGCCGGACAGCCTTACGGTGCATTCCCTGGCTGTCAAGAGGGCATCCCGTCTGAATCAAATGATACAGGAAAGCGGAACCGGCATGCTGCACAATACGGATGAAACCATGAGGATAGCAGCGGAAGGAGCAAAGCGGCTTGGCCTGGTTCCATATTACCTTTATCGCCAGAAAAATATGTCGGGGAATCTTGAAAATGTGGGATATGCGCGGGAAGGGCAGCTGGGGCTTTACAACGTTTTGATTATGGAGGAAGTGCAGACCATAATAGCCTGTGGAGCGGGCAGTATCAGTAAACGGGTATACCCGGACGGGCTGATCAAGCGGTGTGAGAATGTGAAGGACGTTTCCCAATATATCGAGAGAATCGGGGAAATGATAGAAAGAAAACGTGTGTTATTAGAAGATTAACAATTCAAAATCAATGTCATTTACTTAAGGAGTTGCTGCGATTCAGAACAGCATGAGTTGTTC
>CANDMH010000080.1 GCA_947385785.1 uncultured Lachnospiraceae bacterium | reverse complement strand
TCTCCGGCTCGTCCAGAAGGTAAAGCCCATTCTCCTGTATCTGTTCGGAAAAATACAGGAACGCACTCTCGCCGTTGGAATGCTCCCGCACATTGTCCATCAGGTTATTCCGGACATATTTTGACTGGGTCTTCGTGCGGGCCATATAAACCTTTTTCAGCTGCTCGTAATCCTCCAGGGATTTCATCCGAAAATGGGCATATTTATTCTCCAGATACTCTTCAAACAGTTCCTCCCGCTTATTGCTGATTCCGTCGTTCAGGCATCTTAAGTTCAGTACGAAGTCAAACACATCGTCACTTGTAATAATCCTGCTCCTCTTCGGAATCGGAATCTGGATTTCATAATTGCACATGGCTGTATAATCCTCGAAAAAATTGGATCTGTTATATACGGTCTCCCGTTTCAGCCCCAGTTTCTCGGCGATCACGTTCAGGGCAGTGGTCTTGCCCGAGCCGTTGCCGCCGTACAGGATAGTCACCGGCTCAAAGTCCAGCATCCGCAGACCATGTTTCGACAGCACCTGAAAAGGATATGCGGTGTCATAGCATGTGCGCTTTATCCCCATGATAAAGCTGTATTCCAGTTCGATATCCGGAAAGGAAAAATGCGAGAGATAGATCATTTCGTCAGCCCTTTCAATTCTTCCAACAGCTCCAGATCAGACTGCAGTACCTTTATATTCGCCGTAACGGGGACCTCGCCGGGCCTGGTGACGGTGATTTCGATTACGGTATCTTCTTCTATTTTTCTGGAAAAAACACTGTTCAGAAAGGCTTCAAACTTGGGGTGGTTCCTGCTGAACTGATTTTTGGCACTCATCAGCTTCATGATTGATGCGGCGTTCATAATTTCCCTCCGATTTCGTATCAATTGTCAAATATTGCAATCAATGTCAGTTTCCTCTATAGTTTACAGGACAGCCCCGCAAAAAGCAATCCATATTTCGACTTTCCTTCATTTGCTTTGCATGTCGTAATTACGAACCGTTTTATGGAATATATTTTGGAAATTGACATTTCACACACACTATATTATCATAAAGATACAGCCGAAATCGGCAGCTGGGAAAGCGTCTGCAAATCGCTGATACGCCGGCAATTTCTATAAAATACAGGAGGGATATATCTATGGGGCTTTACGTAAACCCGGGGAATGGCGCATTTGAAATATCACGTTATTCGGATAGCTATGTGGATAAAAGTATGCTGATCTCCAGGACAAATGCCCTGTATAAGACCGAAAACCGTTTCCTGTGCGTCAGCCGGCCCCGACGGTTCGGGAAATCAATGGCCGCCAATATGTTGTCAGCATACTACAGCCGGGGCTGCAGCTCCGCAGAAATATTTTCCGGGCTGAAGATTGAGGATACCCCCACCTTTCAGACACATCTGAACCGGCATGATGTAATCCGGCTGGATGTGCAGCAGTTTCTGTTTCAGGAATCCCATCTTGACATTTTTATAGAAGAAATGCAGAAAGCAGTGATAGGCGACCTTCGAAAAGAATATGGGAACTGTTTTGAGACAGGGCCTTATGGACTGGCAGGCGTCTTAAATCAGCTTTATGCCGCTACAGGGAAGGGCTTTATCTTTATTATCGACGAATGGGACTGCGTATTTCGGATTGCCCAGGCGCAGGAAAACGTACAGAAACGATATCTGGATTTCCTGCGGGGGCTTTTCAAAGGCGCCGACTATGCCGACCTTGTCTATATGACCGGAATCCTCCCCATCAAAAAGTACGGGGAACATTCCGCCATCAACATTTTTGATGAGTATTCCATGGTTGACTCCAGGGATTTGGGCGAGTATTTCGGATTTACGGAAGAAGAAGTGCGCCTGCAATGCGAGAAACATGGAATGGCATATGACGATCTGGAACGCTGGTACGACGGATATCTGGCAGGAGGGCAGCATATCTACAATCCCAAATCCGTAGCCGATGCCTTAACATGGAAAAAGTGCAAAAGCTACTGGACCGGAACGGAAACCTACGAAGCGCTGAAGGTGTACATTGACAGGAATTTTGACGGTCTCAGGGAAGCCGTAATCGAAATGCTGGGCAATGGGCACTGCAGGGTAGATCCCTCCACCGCCCAGAATGATATGACATCCTTCCGGACCAGAGATGACATCCTTACCCTTCTGATCAATCTTGGATATCTGGCATTTGATGAAACAACGTCGGAGGTATTTATACCGAATCGGGAGATTGAACAGGAATTTTTGCGGGCTGTAAAAACCGGTGGATGGGGCAATCTGACAGACGCCCTGAATCGTTCCGAAGACCTGCTGAAGCAGACCTGGGCTCTCAATGGGGACGCCGTTGCCAAAAGCATGGAAGCCATACGCAATGAGACCACTTCGCTTCTGAAATATAACAATGAAAATTCCCTTACCTGTACCGTCCTGCTGGCTTACTACAGTGCGAAAATGTATTACATGAATCCAATCATGGAACTTCCCTCCGGGAAAGGGTTCGCCGATGTGGTTTACCTGCCCAAACAGGACACAGATTATCCGGCCCTGGTAGTAGAATTAAAATGGAACCGGTCTGCCAAAGGCGCCGTCAGACAGATAAAAAATAAAGAATATGCCTCCTGGATTCAGCAATATGCAGGAGACATCCTTCTGGTAGGCATCAATTACAGCCAGAAAACCAAAAAGCATACCTGCGTCATTGAACGCTGGAAAAAATAATTCAGAAAGGAATCACTTTTATGGAAAAAATTACAAGCTTCACCATAAACCACATCCGGCTTCAGCCCGGCATCTATGTGTCGCGCAGGGACAAAGTCGGCGCGGAGACCGTCACCACCTTCGACCTGCGCATGACCAGCCCCAATGAAGAGCCCGTCATGAACACCGCCGAGGTTCACACCATCGAGCACCTGGGTGCCACCTTCCTGCGCAACCATCCTGACTATAAGGACAGGACCATCTATTTCGGCCCCATGGGATGCCGCACGGGTTTCTATCTGCTGCTGGCCGGAGACTATGCCTCCCGGGACATCGTTCCCCTAATGCGGCAGATGTTTGAGTTCATCCGGGATTACCGGGGAGAAGTTCCCGGCGCCTCCCCCATGGACTGCGGGAATTATCTGGATATGAACCTGCCCATGGCCAATTATCTGGCAAAGAGATATCTGGAACAGGTAATTTACGGAATCGGGGAGGACAGGCTGGTTTATCCGCAGTAAGGAAGTGACCGGAAAAGATTGTATGTTGCCGCGCGGTGCAGCATACTTACAAAACTCCCATGCAGCAGTTGCACGACCATGCATGAAAGTCTGGAGGTTTACTGTGAAGATGCACACAAACCGACAGTAAACAAATAACATACTGCGCAGAAACGAGGAAAATATGACAAAAATCGGCATCATAGGCGCAATGGAGCCTGAAGTAGAAGAGCTGAAAAAGGAAATGAACGTAACCGCAATCAGTCGCAGGGCAGGAATGGATTTTCACGACGGCACCCTGTGCGGGACGCCCGTAGTCATCGTTCGCTGCGGCATCGGAAAGGTGAATGCCGCATTATGCGTACAGATACTGGCTGATGAATTCAAGGTGAGCCATGTGATTAACACAGGCGTGGCCGGTTCCCTGAATCCCCGGCTTGACATCGGTGACATTCTCATCTCCAGGGATGCAATCCATCATGACATGGATGTCAGAATCTTTGGCTACAGGCTGGGTGAGGTTCCCCAGATGGGTTTTCGTGAATTTAAGGCAGATGAGAAGCTGATGGCGCTGGCAAAAGAAGCCTGCGAAAAAGCCAATCCTGACATTCATGTCATGTATGGACGGGTAGTCAGCGGCGACCAGTTCATTTCCAGCAGAGATGTAAAGGAACGTCTTATTTCGGAGTTCCAGGGAGATTGTGCCGAGATGGAAGGCGCTTCCATAGCCCACGGCGCTTATCTGAACGACACCCCATTCGTTATCATCCGCGCTATATCGGATAAGGCGGACGACAGCGCAGAAATGGATTATCCGACTTTTGAAACAGCCGCCGCCAGACATTCCGCGGCTCTGGTGAAAGAGATGATAAAAGGACTTTGACACACTGGGATGCACACAAACCCGCAGGAAAGCGGTTTTGTGTGCACACTGTCTTTTTACTCCCCGCCGGAATCCGTCAGAATCACCCGCACCGAAGTACTTCCCATACTCCTGCCCGCTTCCCTCAGCTCCTCCACTCCAAAGGCTTCTTTGGCCCGGCGCAGCACTGCTTCCACGTCCATGTCCTTCTGAACCGCGATAATCAGCACATCTCCGGGCTGATATTCATAGGACTCCGCCAGCTGTCCCATATCTGACAGATATGTCACTCCTACATTCCTGCATTGAGCCATTATGGTGCTGTCCACGGCGCTCTGGTTCCATTCCATGTCCGGCACGATAAAGACATAGTCCGTATTTTCAGCAATCTCCACCGTTTCCTGTCCGCCCGGGTACAGATGATCCGGCGTATTCCAGCCGCCGCAGCTGACACCCAGAAGCAATGCCCCCACCGCTGCCAGTACTCCGGTTTTTATATAAGGATGATCCGCAATTTTCCCAGGACATTCCCTGAGCAGCACTTCCGCTGTCCCGAACACGGCCAGATACCAGAACGGATAAGTGCACATAATATACCTGGTATCCAGAAAAGGAACAATCTGCGACACGGTTATCGTATAAAATACGATGGGCACAAAAAGCAGCAGCCCCTTGAACACCGGCAGTTTCCGCCCTCTCTTCCATACAAGAAGCCCTGCCTGCACACACAGGCAGAGCAAAATCCACCATCCATGCCCCCCAAAAAGCCATGCCGCAGCCTGGTCAAACATAAGCTTCGTCTTACTCAGGTAGAGATTTCCGTTCAAAAGCACATTCAGGGAATCCACCCCCCTATATCCCTGAAACACATGCCGTATGGCAAACGGCCAGATACAAAGCCCCGCAGCAGCGGCTCCCGCCAGAGTCAGCACATAACCTGCCATCTCCCGCCACCTTCGTCTCACAGCCATCCATACGCAGAAAACAGCCGCCACGCCAATGGCATACAGCACAAAATAGTAATGCGTCAGATACCCGCATAACACCACCAGTACCAGTTTTCTCCGGTTCTTTCCCTTCAGCCTGAAATCCTCATCCGCAATCTTCAGATGCATATAACAGTACGCAATCACCATAAGTGTCAGCAGCGCGTACATTCTCAGAAACATTGCCGTGGACAAAAAACCAGCAGAAAGGCTGTACACGCCGACTGTCAGCAGCGCTACCGTCCTGCCGCCCAGATACAGCCTGCACATCTTATACAATAACGCTGCCGCCATAAGCAGGGCCGCAATATTCAGCCCCAGACCAAACCACCTGGAAAACTTCCCCTGAAACACGGAACAGATTGTGTGCAGCAGACTGTAATACAGCGGCGGATGCACATCTCCCCGCTGATTATAATAGACGGAGGCATAGTTAAAGGTATTGCTTTCACTGACGGCCACATAATCCAAATATGCCTGCCCCGGCACCCAGGACGAAGTCCTGGTGTCCGCACTGTTGGCCTGAGCGGTCAGATAGTCCCGGTAAATCACACTTTCCTTCACATGAAATCCACATTCCTTCAGAATCCGGAAATCCTTGACAAGATTGCCGAAAAGCTGTCCCAGGGATTCTCCCGCTCCATATTCCATCATCCATTCCTTCACATTATAATCATGCTGTCCAAAATGCATGAAGGGAAGATATTCGCTGTTAGCCAGACCATAGGAATAGACCTCATCCACATGATACCCTTCCTTCTGATTCCCGTAGAAAATCAGCATGGCCAGCGAAATCATGAGCACCGCAGCCAGCTTCCAGTTCACCTTTTTCCAAATACGTCCGATTTTCTTCATAAAACCGCCTTTTTGCTTTCGTTTTTCCGTCATTCCGCTTTTTTATTAAAGACAAACAGCTTGCTGAAAACATAATTCGCAATGGTCACCAGCACGGCTGAAATAAATGTGGCAATCAGCAAATTAATTTTCACTGCCGTCAGCACCTGCATCACCACCACATCCAGAATCCATGTGGAGACTCGGGAAAGCACAAATTTAGGCGCTTCCTTCCTCATGGGTTCCCTGCTCTTAAACACAAATCTCCTGTTGGTAAAATAGGCAAAAATAACACCCGTCACCCAGTTGACCGTGCTGAGTACGGCGTTTTCAAACGGCGTGGGATACATCGTATTATGAAAAAAAAGTGCGTTTGCGATAAACTTCGCCGCCCAGGCCACAATGGTAGTCAGCACACCCACGATGAGGTAGACGATGATTTCCTCGTGTTTCTTATAAAGTTCTTTTCCCTTTTGTATCATTTGCTTCCTCCGGTTCTTTCTTCCTGCAATGCTTTCCCTGTCATATGAAAATGTCTACATTCCTGTCGTATTATCGAATGCATGGTGCCCCGCGCCTGTCATCCGCAGTCCCGCTGCATCTTTTCCTCAAAATACTTCCGGCTTCTGTCAGGGGTTCACCACATTCCTTGGCTCTCCACGCAGAAAAGCGGCGATATTCAGGCAGGCTTCCTCCACGCAGCGCTTCCTTGCTTCCACGCTGGCCCATGCCAGATGCGGCGTGATAATCAGGCGGCTGCTGTCCTTCAGACGGCTTAAGGGATTCTCCGGCTCCAACGGCTCCTTCTCCACCACATCCAGCCCTGCCGCCGCGATTTCCCCCGCCTCCAGCGCTTCATACAGAGCGGCATTATCCACCACGCCGCCCCTTGCCACATTCACCAGGACGGCTGTTTTCTTCATTTTTTTCAACGCATCGCCATCGATAAAATTCCGGCTCAAATCACTGAGCGGGCAGTGCAGAGACAGAAAGTCACTCTCTGCAAGCAGTGTTTCCTTATCCACCTGAAGATATTCCCTGCAGCTGCTCCTGCCCGTCACGGAATAAAAAATCACCCTGCATCCCATCACTTCGGCAATCTTCGCCACACGCCTGCCAATATTTCCCATTCCGACGATTCCCCAGGTCTTGCCCTCCAGTTCATAAAAGGGAAGGTCAAAATTGGAAAAACGGCCCTGCGCGCTGTATTGTCCGGACTTGACATAATTGTCATAATGGATCAGCTTCTGGCTCAGCGCCAACGCCAGCGTAAAGGTATGCTGTGCCACCATGGCCGTGCAGTAATCCCGCACATTCGCAACCCATATCCCCCTGGCGGTACAGTATTCCAGGTCGCAGTTGTCATATCCTGTGGCAAATTCGCAGATCAGCTTTACATTCTGCGCATCCTTCAGGGTTTCCTCCCCCAGAGGCGATTTATTGGCAATAACAATGTCCGCGTCCCTCACACGCTCCCGCACTTCTTCAAGTGTGACAGTATTGTCATATATAGTGACATCCCCGAATTCTTTGACTGCATCCACTGACACATCTGTCCCCACACTGTTTCTCTCCAAAATGACAATCTTCATACAGCTATCCTCACTCTTTTTCATTCAAAATCATTCCGCCGGCACATAGTCAGAAAATATTGTCGACAGATGCTTTTATCATCATAAGCATTCCGGTATAAAAAGTCAAGGTAAAAGCTGAACCCGGAATCACAAAAGGCTGTCCCCGGATTCCGGAGACAGCCTGTCCTCTTTATTAAGGAAATGTCTAACGTCAATTCCTGATCTGCAATTTCCAAATTTGCTTTCGCCAACTGCTCCATGTCCTCCCGGCAACAGATGATTCAGGTTGTCAGAAATTCCTTCAGCAAAGCCTCCAGCTCCTCCTCTGTTACTGCCGCAGAATCCTCCGGCGACTCGTCCCCTGTACGCTTCTCCTGTTCTGCCCATGCACCTTCCGGGGTTTGCTGTCCCCGTTCTGCCCATGCGCCTTCCGGGGTTTGCTGTCCCCGTTCTGCCCATGCATCTTCCGGGGTTTGCTGTCCCCGTTCTGCCCATGCGCCTTCCGGGGTTTGCTGTCCCCGTTCTGCCCATGCGCCTTCCGCCGGACGCTGCTCCTGCTCTTCCCACGACCGTTCCGGTATTCCACACCCCTGTTCTATCCGGGCCGCTTCCTTTGTCTGCGGGTTCCCCGCCTGTCGGCCGTTTTCCGCCCCTGTCATCTGTACCGTGCTGCGTTCTCCATCTTCTGCCTGCGCTTTCCACTGCCTGTCCTCCGTATCTGACAGCCGCGCCCCTCTCTCCGTCCCCGGCATATACTCCGCCGCTCCGGCCCCATCTGCCCGGGATACCTGCATCCCCATCTTCTCATCTTCTGTCCGGGACATCTGCCTCATCTGCTGTGGGCTCCCTGCCCACATTGTCTGCCTTCCGGAGGGATATGTCTGCTCCGCCCTGCCTGCTCCCTGATACACGTCCCCGCCTGCCGCCATACGGTTCTCAATCGGCATCAGCTCCACAGTACGCCTTTTCTCCGGCTTTGCCTGAGTGCTTTTTTTGCCCCTCCTGCTCCTTGCCCGCTCTTTCCTGCCGCCCTGTATCCGGGGCATCTGCTTTTCCTCGAAAGCGGCTTCGCCGTACAGCATCTCCATATCCTGCCTGGTAACCTCAATTCTGGGTGACAAATGATTTTCCAGGTAATCCACCAGATTGATTTTCAGCATACGCTTTTTCCCCCGCACATCCACCACGGTGGACACGCTGAAATACACATACAGCCCGAAAAAACTCACAATATAAAAGGGCAGTACCTCTCCCACAGTCCGTCCTCCTATAATGCTTTTGCACACGCCGATTCCCGAGAACACCACCGACAGGAGCATCAGCTGACCCGACAGATGATATATCGTTTCAAAAGACAGATGCCCCAGTGTCATCCGGTTCAGGAACTTGTCCACAAAAACGGGAATATTAGCCACGCCATTTCCCAGCTGGTAACAGCTGGCAAACTTTGTCTTGCACTGCTTCAGCAGCCGGTTCCTTGTAGAAGCCATATTATCGGCTTCCTTTATCATATTTCTGTAAAGCAGTCCCAGAAACACCCGCAGCAGGATACTGCTTCCCAGAAAGGCAAACATACAAATCGTTATCAGCTTTTCTTCCTGAAATACACGAAACATATTGAGCCTCCTCTCATGCGCATTTTATGCTCTGTATATGCAGCGGCAGACAATCCCCGACAGCTGATTCTGCGGAACTGTTACGCTTTCGCCTGTCCCATGAAACCAGTATAGCGTAAAATATCCTGACTTTACAGAATTTTCCATCGCATTTTTCTTTTCTTTTCCGACATAAAGCTACATTTCCCGCACAATATCCGGCACATAGAATTGATTCCAAAATTGCTGTTCACGACTTCGCCATTCACAGCAACCGGCAAAAAAACATTTGTCAACGAAAATTTCCTCCTGCCGATTGCAGAATCTGGTAAAATCTGTTAAAATATATATTAATATTTGCGTACAGGATTCAAACACGTTTCCCGTACCACAAGTCAAAAGGAGATATATACCATGGATTCACTGAAATATACAACCCACGGCACCTGTTCAAGACAAATCGACATTCAGTTGAAGGACGGTGTCATTGATTCCGTACAGTTTACAGGCGGCTGCCACGGCAACCTCCAGGGCGTCAGCGCGCTGGTAAAAGGGATGAAGCCGGAAGAGGCCATTTCCAGATTAAAGGGCATCAAGTGCGGCGCAAAGTCCACCTCCTGTCCGGATCAGCTGGCGTTAGCTCTCGAACAAATGCTTTAGAAATTGTCCTTAACCTCTGAAAGGCTCAGCTATGAAGAAAATCGTATTGACTGGCGGGGGAAGCGCCGGACACGTTACCCCCAATATTGCGTTGCTTCCGTCCCTGAAAGATGCCGGATTTGAAGTCACTTACATGGGTTCCTATGACGGAATCGAGAAGCGGCTGATAGGAGATTTCGAGATTCCCTATGTGGGGATTTCTACCGGCAAATTCCGCCGGTACCTGGATCTGAAGAATTTTACCGATCCATTCCGTGTGATGAAAGGCTTTTCGGAAGCAAAGAAATTCTTAAAAGACTACAAACCGGACGTCATTTTTTCAAAAGGAGGCTTTGTCTCCGTTCCTGTAGTCCGGGCCGGGGCATCCTTAGGGATTCCCTGTATTATCCACGAGTCCGATATGACACCGGGGCTTGCCAACAAAATCTGTATTCCTGTGGCCAGAAAGGTATGCTGCAATTTCCCTGAGACACTGCAGCAGCTGCCGGCAGAAAAAGCTGTCCTCACCGGCTCCCCCATCCGTGCGGAACTGGCACAGGGGAATAAGCTTGCCGGGCTCAATATGTGCGGCTTCAGCGCCAATAAACCCGTCATCATGGTAATCGGGGGAAGCCTGGGGGCTGCCGCCGTCAACAAGGCTGTCCGCGACGCCCTTCCCGAGCTGCTGACGGACTTCCAGGTCGTACATCTATGCGGCAAAGATAAAATAGACAATCTATTGCTGAATACTTCGGGCTATAAACAGTTCGAATATGTCAAAGCGGAGCTGAAGGATCTCTTTGCCATGGCAGATGTGGTGATTTCCCGTGCGGGAGCAAATGCCATCTGTGAGCTTCTGGCATTGAAAAAGCCCAATATCCTGATCCCGCTGCCTGCCTCCAGCAGCCGGGGGGATCAGCTGCTCAATGCAAAATCCTTTGAGTCCCAGGGCTTCTCCATTGTCATCAATGAAGATGACCTGACCACTGAATTGCTGGTGGATAAGGTGCATGAGCTCTATTTTTCCAGGCAGACCTTCCGCAGCGCCATGAACGACAGCGGACAGATGGATTCTATTAAAACAATTATGTCGCTGATCCAGGAAGTGACTGCCTGACAGCTGTGAGCATGAAAGTGCTTTTCCAAACTACCTCCGTGTTCCCCTGCATTATAAATCCCCATGTATGGCAGAACAGCCACGCATGGGGATTTTTTCATATCGTTTTTTTCACATATCGTTTTCATCATATATGGCGCGGATACCGCCGATGAATTTCGGCCTTGTCCGGGCACAGACTACATGGGCGTCGCCAACCTCTCTGGTTCGTATCCTTACCGGCACCGCTACATCCTTCAGGTGCATTCCGATAAGCGTATCCCCGATATCCATTCCCGCATGAGCCCTGATATGCTCCACTGCCACAGGATGTTCAAATGCCTTGTAGGCCGCCGTGGCAAAAGAACCTCCTGCCTTGGGCTGGGGTATTACATTCACCGCCTCATATCCGTAACGGTCTGCCGCCTCTTTTTCCAGAATAAGCGCCCGGTTCAGATGTTCACAGCACTGAGCGGCCAGCCAGACTCCCGCCTCCTGTGTCGCCTGATAGATGCTGCCGAATACCACTTCCGCCAGTTCCGGGCTGGAATAGCTCCCGATGCTTGCCCCGGCCACTTCGCTGGTGGAACATCCCACCACCAGGATATCCCCCTCTTCCAGGGCTGCCGCCTCCAGCAGCTCCTTCGCCGCGCTGTACGCTTCTCCACTGGTTATCGTCATTTCTTCCGTCATATTACCGCACCTCCTGTTCATATATTATCGTCCCGTCTTCTGTATCTATACTGCTGCAATTTTCTTCTGAATTCCTCAGGCACTTAACAACGCGCAGACTCATCATATCCCGGCAGATATCTCATAACGAATTCATATCAGCCATTTGCCCGAATATCCCCCACACCTGACCAGTATACCAGACCTTCCGTAAAAAGCAACACTCTTTCCGCGTTTTCAGAATATAGTAAATGGATATTAATATTTACAGGAGAATTTCCATGTTTACCATTGCTCTCCTGTTCGGTGTATCAGCCAGCCTGGACGCCCTGCTGGTTGGGATCAGCTACGGCATCCGCAGGGTCCGTATCCGTCTTATGCAGAACCTGACAATCAGCCTGGTCACACTCCTGGGCACCTGTCTGTCCGTCGGACTGGGCCACCGTCTGGCAGCCATCCTTCCCAGTATGATCGGTGAGTATGCCGGAAGCCTGGTTTTAATTATCCTGGGACTGTATTACATTGTCAAATGGATGAAAGCACACCGGCACAGCTTACAGGCCAAAACGCCGCCCGCTGCCATTCAGGCTGTCGGAATGGACTCTTCCGAAAAAAAGACGCTTTATCAAAATACAGATCCCTCTCCGGAGCCGATATTCTCCCTGAAGTTAACAGAGGTACTCTCCTTAAGCCTGACGCTGTCCGTAAATAATCTGAGCGCGGGCTTCAGCGCCAGTCTCGCAGGACTTCCGCTGGCCCCCGCCGCTGCCAGCACCTTTCTCTGCTCCGTGCTTTTCCTGTTCTCCGGAAATCGCCTGGGCCGCAGCCGCTGGCTGCAGGTTGCGGGCTGCCTGGCAGAACCGCTTTCCGGCCTTATGCTTATGGGCCTCGGAACCCTGCAGCTTCTCCTCTGAATCTTTTGCCGTATTCGCTAAAAAATAACTGATACAACTGTATCAGTTATTTTCCTTCGGCAACTTCAAGCCACACTATACTCTGCCCAGGAGCATTTATTATACCGCTTTTATATAGCCGTAATTACATTCACTCTGCAGCATTGCATAAATACAATAAAAATGGAAAAATTATAACTGAATTTCCCACTATATCGAACAGGAGACGTAAGCATGACATTATCGTCAGTTTTGGAAGAAAATATTCAGTATATAGAAAGCCATCTGCCTGTAAAAGACAGCTTTGACCTGATAACAAGGAACCTGTATCTTGGAAAAACAAAAGCATTTTTCCTGGGGGTAAACGGATTCTGCAAGACAGATATCCTCCAGCAGATTTTTTCCGATCTGCAGAATCCCATGTACATGTCGGACGAAAGCGTGGAAGAAATCCAGCGGTATATGAACGCTAAAATCGGTTACGCCCAGACTTCCCTCTCCGATTCCTGGGAAGAGATCATCCCCAGCGTACTCAGCGGCCCTGCCGCCCTCTTTGTCGATGGCTTTGCCCGGGCTGTCCTGATCGATGTGCGCACCTATCCCACCCGGGGCATTGAGGAACCGGATCTGGAGAAAGTTACCAGAGGTTCCCGGGACGGCTTTGTGGAGACACTGCTGTTCAACGCGAACCTGATCCGGCGCCGGGTACGCTCTCCCAGACTTGTTTTTTCCATGCATTCCGTAGGTACGGAAAGCAAAACCGACGTTGCCGTCAGTTATGTTGATAACGCCGTAAACCGTGATCTTTTGGAAAAGATAAACTCCACTCTGGACTCTCTCCGGGCCACCTCCCTTACCATGGGCGCCACAAGCCTGGAAGAGCTGCTTCTGCACAAACGCTGGTGGAACCTTCTGCCCAGCATCCAGGTGACAGAGCGCCCGGATGTGGCATGCAGCTATCTGATGGAGGGACATATTCTGATACTGGTGGATAACTCGCCGCAGGTTTTGATACTTCCATGTACTATCTTTCAGTTCACCCAGAACCCGGAGGATTACTATAAGAGCCCTTCCGTAGGCACTTATTTCCGCATGGTACGCTTTCTCTGCATTCCGGTGAGCCTCCTGCTGCTGCCTTTATTTTTGTTGGTTACCGCCCACTTTCCTGCCGCTGCCCAGGCATGGGGGCTGCTCTCCGATGCGGGTCTGACGCCTCAGCGGCTGTTTTTTTACGTGCTGGCAGTGGAGTTTCTGCTGGATTTGTTCAAATATTCTTCCTCACTCAGCTCCGGAAAATTCTCCGGCTCCCTGTCTATTGTGGGCGGGCTGATTATAGGTGACATTGCTGTCACTTTAAACTGGGCATCCACCGATGTTCTTTTTTACGCCGCCGTTACGCTGCTTGCCTCCCTTGCTATCACGGATACAGCCTTCAGCGACGCTATCCGGTTATATCGGATTCTGCTGATTCTGGCAACGGGGTTCGGAGGACTTCCGGGATTCCTCATCGGCGCAGCCCTGATTCTGTTATCCATTATAACTACGCCTACTTTCGGAGGCTTCAGCTACTTCTGGCCGCTGTTTCCCTTTAACGGAAAGGCTCTGGGACGGCTGCTGTTTCGCAGCCCCACCTTCAAGGCACAGCCCTCCAACATTTGGGACCGGGGTAAAGTACATTAATTTTCGGGCACGGCACCGGCAGCATTCCTTTTGCGGCCGGAAAAACGGCCGGGACAACATCCCTTCTGGAAAAGGACAAGCGCATCGCAAAGCTGGAGGCCATCTCCTCCGCCACCATCATAGAACTGCCCCACGCCCCCCCTGCTCCCAGCACCTGGCAGAATACTTTCGGGATGCCTCCGCAGGCAACGGCATCTTCATCCCAGGGAATGAAGCAGCTGGATGTCCAGTTAATTCCCTTTTTTCTTAGGACAAGCCGTGACAAATTCCGGGACAAAAAATGAATCAATTTATGCTTTAACCGCATGAAATACAGCTTTATTTTATGGCAACGAAAAAGCCGCAAACCCTTGATTTTACTGAAAAAACATTGGATTTGCGGCTTTCTTTCATCAGAGCGATAGACGGGACTCGAACCCGCGATTTCCACCTTGGCAAGGTGGCGCTCTACCAACTGAGCCACTATCGCATTTCAGCATTTCTTCAATGCCAAGCAGGTGATGGGAATCGAACCCACGTATTCAGCTTGGAAGGCTGATGTTCTACCATTGAACCACACCTGCATCTGTCTGAGGGCCTCTCTGCATATCTCTCTCACAACGATAATTATTTTACAATAAACTCACCCTTCTGTCAAGTCTTTCTTTCAACTTTTTCATAAATTTTTGTCAGCTTTTGTAACAGTTCAGACACCCCGTTATTAAAGGACAGCAAATAAGCCAGTTACTG